>NZ_JBYMDJ010000004.1:0-24170 GCF_057766365.1 Acinetobacter sp. GG23 | reverse complement strand
GAGCAGTGGACTTTTAATCCATTGGTCCCGCGTTCGAGTCGCGGACGGCCCACCATATTTTTCTTAATGCTTCTTTCTGTACTAAAATATCTATACTACAATAGAAACGAAACCTGCACATATTCCGACCAAGACAAACCATACCATTTCGGTAGATTTGCCATTCTCAAAATTTTGCTATACCGATGTTTTTAAAACACAGTACTTTAATGCATCTTTAAAAAATCTTCGATTTTTTCTTGGACTCGGGTGAACCCTTAAAGCGAGGCTTTAAGTTCACCAATCCTCGTTCAGGGTTGTTAGCTCAGTTGGTAGAGCAGTAGACTCTTAATCTATTGGTCGAGGGTTCGAGCCCCTCACAACCCACCAAGTTTATGCTTCGCCTATTATGTTAAACATAAAACATGTGTCCATTAAATCAAAATATTTCAAGTTTTCTATTTCGAATTAGAGAAATCTCTCACCAGCTCATATGCTCTAGAAGGTTGAGGGTAACCTCGTTCAAATATTTTTTTGTTTTTACCCTTATTAATTTTTTCCAGATCCATAACTAAATGGTTTTGATCTTTGATCTGGTAATAAATATCCACCCCCTCCTTGCGATGTACAATCAATTCTGCTTCTGCCTGGTTAACTGACCAGCTATCACGGCGATAATTTGCATTGCTGAATTCAGGTCTAGTTTTTTCAGTAAAAATTTTCCCATATTGCACAATACTGCGATGTACTGATCCATCTTCACCTAAATTAAGAATATATTCAGCAGTCCCCTCAGTGCAGGGCATAAAATCATCACTACACAGAATTTGGGCATGATAACGCCCAACAAATGGCTTTTCATAAGACTGAATGGGTGATGAGGTCTTAATAGTGTCTTCTGGAATAGTTGCTCGGCCTGCAACTTGAGTGAGTGTGTTTGCCTGCTCGATTTCTTTTAACTTCTGTAATTCATTAGAAGGTGGATGAATGTCTCTGGGTTCTTGTCTAAAATCACATGCAGTTACTCCCCCTAGCCCGATGAGAATCAAACTCCAGCGGAAATAAAATCCCAAATGCGCAACTGAAAACACCGACCACTCCTTTTAAATACTGTGTAAGCTCATCTCATAAATAAAAAAATATGATTTAAAACCTAGACGAGAATTAAATATTAATTTATTAATTATGTATTTATTTGATTTTTATAAATAAAAAATCAAACTTTCAAGCCAACTTTATTCTATGGTGTACTCTGGTAATAACGAATACTCAGTTACACAACTTAACCATTTTCCAGTCTTCCTCACTTTAAAAAAAAATTTACATCACCATTTCTAAACTATAGGTAAGTTGATTTAACCTCATACCTTTTCTAATTTAAGGAGACCTAGATGGCCAATGTTGGTTTATATCGCTCTAACCGACAAAACATGATTGCAGGTGTAATGGGTGGTATTGCTGAACGATTTGGTTGGAATGCAAATTTACTCCGCATTATATTTGTCCTTGTTTCCATCATGAGCGCCGCATTTCCAGGAATTTTAGTCTATTTGGTTTTATGGTTGATTATGCCTAAAAAACAGTTTCAGATAGACCCTGCTCACGGCTATAAAAATCCGGTTCGCACGGTAAATCAAGACGCTAATCCATACCATTAATACTTTCCTGTTTTATGCTACGACTACTACCCCAATCAGTCGTAGCTTTTTTTTGCCCGTGTTAAATTTTAGCCACCAAATTTAGTTCTTGATTCAATGCGGCAATCATATCGGCGCGGCTAATAATTCCGACCATTCTCTGGTTGTCCATCACAGGAATATAATTAAAAGAACGTTCCACAAAATACGGCACCAAATCCTGAATCGGTTGTTCGGGTTTCACGGTGACGACTTGACGCACCATGATATGTTTCACTTGACGCTCCCAAGTGGTTCTTAAATCTGCGGCACGTTTAAACCACTCCACCACTTCATATAAAGCCAGTGTTCCCACCAATTGATGCTGAGTATCTGTCACTGGCAAGCTCATTAAATTCATATGCTTGAATTTATCCAAAGCGGAATGGATATCATCGTTTTCATTTAAGCTAATGACATCCTTTGTCATGATGTCCTGACACTTAAAATGACTCACGCCTCGTGCATTGGCCTTTTCTTGTGCTGCTAAAATAATTTTCTGTAAGTCATATTCACTAATATCCAAAAGCTCGGTTTGCTGATCCAGAGTGTCTTGAATATCTTGCGGTTGAATGGTGACTTTTTGGGTGGGTGTTGGGTCTTTAGAACGCTGATTGATTTGTGCCACTTGCGGATATTGTTTGCCTAGCAAGCGGTTAAATACAATCGCAATTACCAGCAACAACATAGAATTCAATAAAACCGGATAGAAAATAAAGTTGTATCCAAGTTGGTGTACCGCCTCTCCCCCCAAAACAGCAGTGATAGCCACCGCCCCACTCGGTGGATGCAAGGAATCTGTGGTCATCATTAAGACAATCGAGAGACCGACCGCAACACTAAAGGCTTCCGTTAAGTTAGGAATATACATTGCACAGGTCACACCAATAATGCCTGCAAGACTGTTTCCAACCACCATATTCCACGGTTGAGCCAATGGACTGGCCGGTACGGCAAACAGCAATACTGATGAGGCACCCATTGGCGCGATATACCAGGCGTTGATATCGCCTAACACCCACCAGCTGATCAGCGATGAAAGTGCAAGCCCCATCAATGCACCTATGCCACACAACAGGCGGTCTTTTAGCGGAAGGATTTTAAAATTAGGTTTTAGGGTATTGAGCCATTCAAGTTGTGGATGAAACACGGCACGCCTTTTGTGGTTTTTAAGTGGAAGTCGCAAATTATAGAATGATGCCAAGTAAAGGTGTATTCATTTTATATCTTTTCTTTATCAATTTATTGAAAGACTTTTAAAATAAAAAACCTATACATTAATTACAGCCTTCATAAAGATTGAGCCATATTTGTCATTCATTCTCCAGAGTGATTTAACCAAATAATGCTGCACAGTGAACATTTCACCTTGCTTTAAAAGCATTGTACTTAGCAACACTTTTAATTACCTTTAATCTCCTCCTTAGCCATTCAACTGATCAGTAATAAGGGGCTCAATCTTTATCAGCTCAATCTCGCCATAAAATGTCGAAAATGCGACATCCCCGGCATCCATTCCGGTGCCAATTCGAATTAAATTTTCTACAGGCGCCAAACGGGTCGGATCAAACAACACCCAACCACCTTCTAAATAGGCTTCAAAAATGGCATGAAAATCTGGTAGAAATTTTTCAATTTCGACATAACCCACTACCATCCGTGCCGGAATCCCTAAAGCACGACACAGGGCAATTCCCAAATGAGCAAAGTCACGACATACCCCCGCGCGATGGATGAGTACGTCTGTTGCTGTGGTAAACTGGTCAGAACTGCCAGACACATAAAAAATATTGTTATAAATCCACTGCTCAATGGCTTTGACCCGACTATAGCCCGGCTTCATCCACCCAAATGACCGGTTCGCCATATCCCCCAACAGATCTGAATTACAATAGCGACTGGCCAACAAATACGGCAAAACCGCATCGGGTAAATTAGGAACTGCCACTTCATTAAGGTTTTGCTGAACAGCTGCATTGACTACAGAATGACGTTCAACTGTCGCGTTATAATTTATTTCAAAAGCATCGCATGGTTCGACATGCAAACGAATATGACGATTTTGATGGCTTGAATCTTGGAATTCGCGCCATTCGATTGGCGGATTAAATATCAGCTGTTCTTCAATAATGGTTTGGTCAGGATGATGTGCAGCTTGAAGCTGAAAAACAAATTCTGTGGCTTGGACAATCTTGTATTTTAAATGGCATTGAATTTTACAAGTTGTCATGGTCTTCCTTATTTTTTAAACATTATTTTTACTGTATGCAGATTAAACCAATTTCACACAAATAATCGTATAAGATCAGTTTATCTTTCTCATAATGCCCTTTAAATAACGCTCTATATCTGCTTTATTCTTAATTTTTATATCATCGTAAAAAATAGTCATAAAAATAAACGACTAATCTAAATTTAGCATTGTGATCAAAGCAAAATCACTACATCTAGTACTATGCAGGCACTTGTCGATTGGCTCTCTCAGCCTTTACAACCCAAGCTTGGATATTTATGTTTAGCGCTTTTAGTCAGTCCATTTGGTACACTTGTTTTTAGCCCCTTATTTTCTGTTCAAGCTTTATAAGCGCAGTACAGTATTAAAGAGCATCATGCTCACTTTTAATGCGCCATTTTTTTACTTGTCTGTATTTATCTTATTTTCTTCATGAGCATTTTTCCTTTGCTGCTTCTGAGTTAAATTATTTCAAAATACTTAAAAATCTTAAATTTTGTGACCATCATTTTGAATTATTGGGGCTTCAGTGATTTGTTAGGATTTATTTTTCCGCCAAATCTGACGCTGCAAAATTTAACTGTCGTGTTGTATATCTCGCCCCTTATAGCCATTTTTTATATTTTTCTGCTTTTTCGATTCACCCTACCTATCCGTCAAAAGCCTCGATGATTCCTGTATAACCCTTTGCCACTCCTCTACAAAGTCCTTATAATTGAGCACAATTTTTCTCTAATTCTAAGTGGATGACCATGAGTCGCGCCATATCGCATATTGATACCTTCCAAGGCTTAATTCTTGCCTTACAAACTTACTGGGCTGAACAAGGTTGCGTCATTTTGCAACCTTACGATATGGAAATGGGTGCAGGGACATTCCACACTGCGACTTTCCTTCGTGCGCTTGGCCCTGAAACCTGGAATGCTGCATACGTTCAACCGTCACGCCGTCCGAAAGATGGTCGTTATGGTGAAAACCCGAACCGTTTGCAGCACTACTACCAGTTCCAGGTGGTGTTGAAGCCAAACCCGGATAACATCCAGCAGCTTTATCTTGATTCATTAAAAGCAATCGGAATTGATCCGCTGGTACACGACATCCGTTTTGTCGAAGACAACTGGGAATCTCCAACACTGGGTGCTTGGGGCTTAGGTTGGGAAGTTTGGCTGAACGGTATGGAAGTGACTCAGTTCACGTACTTCCAGCAAGTCGGTGGCGTTGAATGCTACCCGGTGACTGGCGAAATCACTTACGGTCTTGAACGTCTTGCGATGTACCTGCAAGGTGTAGACTCGGTTTACGATCTGGTTTGGACCAAAGGTCAATTCGGTACGGTGACTTATGGCGATGTGTTCCACCAGAATGAAGTGGAGCAATCGACCTATAACTTCGAATATGCCAACGTTGAAAAAATGTTTGAATTGTTCGACTTTTATGAGGCTGAAGCAACGCGTTTAATTGAAGCGGAACTTCCACTGCCTGCTTATGAGCAAGTGATTAAAGCTTCACATTGCTTTAACTTGCTGGATGCACGTGGCGCGATTTCAGTGACTGAACGTCAACGTTATATTTTACGTGTCCGTACTTTGGCACGTTCAATTGCACAAAGTTATGTGGCAGCGCGTGCCAAGCTTGGCTTCCCGATGGCAGAACCTGAACTACGTGTTGAAGTCCTTGCACAGTTAAAAGCACAAGTTGAAGCGGAAGCGGCTCAAGCAGAAAAAGCAGCGGAGAAGAAATAATGTCTAAACATACCGTATTGTTCGAATTGGGCTGTGAAGAACTTCCGCCAAAAAGCTTAAAAAAATTACGTGATGCACTACAAGCAGAAACCGTTAAAGGCTTAAAAGATGCAGGTCTTGCTTTCGATTCTATCGAAGCTTATGCAGCCCCTCGTCGTTTGGCTTTAAAAATCGTTAATGTTGATGGCGCTCAAGCCGATACACAAAAACGTTTTGACGGCCCTGCTAAACAGGCTGCATTTGATGCTGAAGGTAAACCAACCAAAGCTTTAGAAGGCTTTATGCGCGGTCAAGGCATCACGGTAGATCAAGTATCGACTTTCCAAGCCGGTAAAGTTGAAAAAGTTTGTTACTTGAAAGATGTCAAAGGTCAAAGCCTAGACGTTTTACTCCCGCAAATTTTGCAAAATGCTTTGGACAACCTGCCGATTGCTAAACGTATGCGTTCTGCAGCTAGCCGTACTGAATTCGTACGTCCGGTAAAATGGGTTGTATTGTTAAAAGACAACGATGTAATTGATACAACCATTCAAGATCACAAAGCAGGAAATGTGACTTACGGTCACCGTTTCCATGCACCTGAAGCGATTATGCTGAACCATGCAGATGAATATCTTGCTAAGTTAAAAGCGGCTTATGTAGTTGCGAACTTTGAAGAACGTCAAGCGATTATTGACCAGCAAGTGAAAGCCTTGGCTGATGAAGTAAATGCGATTGCGATTGTCCCAAGCGACCTGCGTGACGAAGTAACGGCATTGGTTGAATGGCCAGTTGCACTTCGTGCAAGCTTCGAAGAACGCTTCCTGGCTGTGCCTCAAGAAGCATTGATCACCACCATGCAGGACAACCAAAAGTACTTCTGTTTGGTGAACACTGACAATAAACTTCAACCGTACTTCATTACTGTGTCGAACATTGAGTCGAAAGACCCGACACAAATTATTGAAGGTAATGAGAAAGTTGTTCGTCCACGTTTGTCTGATGCTGAATTCTTCTTCTTGCAAGATCAAAAGCAACCGCTTGCATCTCGTAAAGAGAAACTTGCAAACATGGTCTTCCAAGCTGAGCTTGGTACACTTTGGAACAAGTCTGAACGTATTGCAAAACTTGCTGTTGCCCTGGCTCCAATTACAGGTGCGAATACTGGGGATGCTGAAAAAGCTGCCCTTCTTGCGAAGTGTGACTTAACGTCTGAGCTTGTGGGTGAATTCCCTGAACTTCAAGGGATCGCGGGTACTTACTACGCACGTCTTGAAGGTGAAAATGCGGAAGTCGCTGAGTCTTTAGGTGAGCAGTATTTACCTAAATTCGCGGGTGACGTTTTACCGAAAACCAAAACTGGTACAACGATTGCCCTTGCGGATCGTTTAGACACGCTCACAGGCATTTTCGGTATTGGTCAGGCACCTACAGGTTCTAAAGACCCGTTTGCATTACGTCGTTCTGCAATTGGTATCCTTCGTCTTGTCACTGAAAACGAGCTTGATGTGTCGATTGAAGATCTGATCAAGCTGGCTTTGGCTGCTTATGGCGATGTATTGAAAGATCACGACAAGACTTTGGCAGATGCAGTGGCATTCCTTGAAGGTCGTTACCGTGCGAAATATGAAGACCAAGGCGTTGCGGTTGATGTAATTCAAGCGGTTCAAGCGTTGTCACCAAAATCACCGCTTGATTTTGACAAGCGTGTAACTGCGGTAAATCACTTCCGTGACTTGCCTGAAGCTGCTGCGCTTGCTGCTGCAAACAAGCGTGTTGCCAACATTTTGGCAAAAGAAGCTGAGCCGACTGGTGCTGTGGTTGAAGCAAATCTGATGGAAGATGCTGAAAAAGCATTGTTCGCTGAACTTGCGAAAATCACGCCAGTCGTTGAGCCATTATTTGCTGCCAAAGACTACACGGCTGCGTTATCTGCACTTGCTGCACTTCGCGTGCCAGTCGATGCGTTTTTTGACGGTGTCATGGTCATGGCAGATGATGCCGACCTTAAAGCAAACCGTTTACGTATGCTTGCTCAGCTTCGTAACTTGTTCACCAAAGTGGCTGATATTTCTGTGCTTCAGCACTAAGCTATAATTGCTTGAAATTTAAACAAAACCCCACTATAAGTTAGTGGGGTTTTTCAATTCTATTTAAATAATAAAAAATTAATGGGGGAAAACAATGAGCGTAATAATTAAAGAACTAGAAATAGAGAATTTTAGATCATGTAAAAATACTAAGATTATTTTGAATAATTTTTCAGCTTTAATTGGTTACAATAATGCTGGGAAATCCAATATTATTTTAGCTATTAAATTTTTATTGGAAGCTACTAATGCTCGTTCCTTTAATTACTCTAATAATGCGAATGATGCAACTCAACCAATTATAGTCTCAGCCTTACTAACCAATTTAACAGAAGATAATTTACAGCTTCTTGATGACGACCATGCTGAAAGATTAAGACCATATATCCAAAATCAAAATTTAAGAATTCAACGTATTTCTCAACTCGATACACAAGGTCGGCAGAAAATTTCAATCAAGCTATTTGATGGAAATACTTGGAATTTAAATCCTGCAGGTATTGATCAAGCAATTATAAAATTATTCCCAACCTTCATTCATATCGGTGCTATGACAGATGCGAATGAGGATTCTACAAAGAATAAAAGCGGAACAGCTATTGCTAAACTTTTAAGTTTGATTTCAGAAACAATACAGCAAAATTATCATGAAGATTTCACCAATAGTTTATCTAGAGTATCAGAACTATTAGCTTTTGATAGCCCGAATCGAATTACTGATTTATCAACTGTAGATTCAGGCATCAATCAAATTCTTAATAATTTTTTCCCAGATATCAGCGTTAAACTTCATTTTCCAACACCTACCATTGAAGATATTTTTAAAAATGGCACATTAAAAGTATTTGAAAATGAGGATACTGAAAGAGATTTTTCAAATTTTGGTCATGGAACTCAACGATCTATACAAATGGCTCTCATTCGCTATCTTGCATCTATTCAACAAGAGAACCCCAATTTAAGAAGATCAAATACGATCCTTTGTATAGACGAACCTGAGTTATATCTACACCCTACTACAATAGAATTAGTTCGTGATGCATTTATGACTTTGGCTCAAGCAGGCTTCCAAGTAGTATTCTCTACTCATTCTGCAAGCCTTTTATCAGCACAACATGCTATGAATGCTGTTCAAATTTTCAAGACTAGTGAATTAGGAACTCAAGCTAGACAACCTATTTCAACAATTATCTCCGAACTATATGAACAGCACTATTCCCAATTAGATGAAACATTCAAATTAAACAATGCTTCACAGATTTTCTTTTGTGATGAAGTTTTACTCGTAGAAGGTAAAACTGAATTACGTGTACTACCTAGCATTTATTCTAAGATAAATGCTAGTCCATTTCATTTAAGAAAACTTGCTTTAGTGGCAGTACAAGGAAAACAAAATCTAATACTTATGCAAAGAGTAATTGAAGCCCTTGGCATTCCAACTCGAATTATTGCAGATTTAGATTTTGTAGGTAATTGTGCACAGTGGAATTTAATAGATGAATCAAGTCAAGAATGTTTTGATAAATTTAGAAAATTTATTTTTGAAAATAGAGAACATCCTAACCTAGAATTATCCGTAGAACAGACTGCTAACTTACAGGCTTTATCTACAATAAAAGCAAAAAAGTATACTTTTATTGCTTCCTTACCTCATGCTGCTCCGTTAATACAGGATGTTCATAATGCACTTAAAGAGAAAAGAATCTATATTTGGAAAAAAGGTGATATTGAATCCATCTATGGATTTAACTCTAAAAAAGAACAGGAATGGCAGCAATTCAATTCCGCTTTAATTAATCCAGAATGCTCAATTTCAGAACTAGTTGCAGATTATGAACACTTAAGAGAATCTATTGAATGGATAAACTAAAATAATAGGATTTTTCATTTAGATTCCCTATACTCAAACTAACAACACTCAACAAGAAAGAATCATATGAAATTTAAAACGATTATTTTGACTGGTCTTGCGGGTATTGCTCTTACGGCGTGTACATCTGCTCCCAAAATCCCACAGCTTGAAACAGGTGTATTACAGGAAGTTCAGAACCTGGAAGTCTATCCAAACACGACCAACAATAAAGCCAAACTGACCAAATTTCCCGGGAAATGCGTGATTGAATTTACGGGCAACCTAGAAGCAGGCAAGTCAGTAGAACAATGGGCTTTTAAAGGCTTAACCCTCATTTCAGGTGGCTCTGCAACCTTTGCCAAAGACGGTACAAGTACAGCAAACAAATTTGATCTTAATGATACCGTAGTACAAAAGAACTTCTTAGCATTACGCCATCATTTTCATGAAGATGCTTTAGCACAATGTGACTAATACAGCCAAGAATCACTAATTCAAATTTGAATTGGTGATTCTGCTCTTTTTCGAAAATTTTAGTCCAGCATTCCAGTTTATGCTGCAACCTAAAAAGGTTTTTATCCCTATTTCTGATGATGTTTTAAAATTCACATTTAGAATATCAAAAAGCTTATTTTTTATAAAAACAAATAAAATTCAAATCATTACAAAAATCAGGTCTATAAATTCCCTTCATATTCCTATCAATATTGTTGATTCAGTGTTGCTAAAACGTGTGACTTTATTCTCCAACCAATCACTTCTCAATTAATATCTTTATTATGTGAAATCCTATAACTCGGTGAACATTCGAGTTTCGCCATACAGGATACATTTAAGCGATGAAAACCCTTAAAACTGCATTGATAACCACTGCACTATTGGCCACTTCTCCTCTGTTCGCAAATACTACAGTACAAGCGACAGCAGATGTAAAAACAGAACAACCCGGTATATTGCACAGCTTGTCTAACGGGGTAAAAAATACCACCCACACAGTTGGTCAAGGTATTCATAGTACTGCTCATAAAGCAGGCGAAGGTATTGAAAATACAACACAAAAAGCAGGTCAAGGCATTAAAAACACTGCGGTCAAAGTAGATCATGGTGTAGAAAAAGGCGTTGATAAAACTCGAACCACAGGTAAAAAGGCTGTAGAAAACACCAAAAAATTTACTGCAGAAAAGTCTCAGGCAGTCGTAAATAAAGCTGGAAAAGTTAAAGATGCAACCGTGAAAACAGCAGATAAAACTAAAACCTTCGTCGCTGATAAAGCCGATAAAACCAAAAACTTTAGCAGTGAAAAATTGCAAAAAACCAAAGACACTGTAACTTCACTTTCAGGCAATGCCGGTCTAAATACAAATGCCAAAGTTGAGTTAAATACTCCAGCGGCTAATGCAAAAGTAGGTCTAGATACAAATGCGTCAGTAAGTCACCAAAAATAACGTAGTGTTTAAAATTTATCTCTGAAAAGCTCATTTTTATGGGCTTTTTCTTTAATTAAGGTGGCTAGTCGTTTATCTGCAATCTAGTAAATCATGTAATTTGCTGTATCAATTTTGCCAGATTTCTTCTTGCCTGAAAAATTTGCCCTTACAATGAAAATGACGCTTTTGAACTGAAACTATAGTTAGAAACAGGAATAAAACTTACAATGAAAAAGATAAAAACTGCATTAATTACCAGCGCAATTTTGGCTTCAACTCCCCTTTTTGCTCAAACAACGACCGAAACTGGGACTCCCACACAGCCTCAGGCTGCACCATATGGTGATAATCCCAATATTTTTAAAGTGATTACCCACAAGGCGCAAACATCGGTGCAAAATACGGCTGAAAAAGTTGATCATGCTGCACAAAAAGGAATCGCGAAAGTAAAACCTAAAGTTGAAAATGCCTGGGAAGGAACCAAAGATTTTGCTACGGAAAAATCGGCGGTAGCAAAAGAAAAATCTCAACATGCAGCAGCAACAGTAAATAAAAAACTGAATGAAACCAAAGATGAAATTATGGGTAGTCCAAATGACCAGCCTGCGCCCATTGTTTCCCACCCTTTGAGTCAGTCATCGACAGGAGTGGATTCCGCTCCCGTTCAATCCGTACCCTTGACCCAAGTACAACCGGTACAAAACAATGCAACCACCAACTTATAATGAATCTGCTCTCTTCTTTTCAGAAGATGGCGAAATTGGGAGTCGGTTAATTCACTTGTCGAATGGGTTGCCCTGCTTTAAACGCTGTTACATTGTCTAGCATCTGCTGCACAATGCGTTGTCGGGCATCAACACTGCCCCATGCACTATGTGGGGTAATAATTAAATTTGGAATATCATCTGCCAATAACACGTTGCCGTCTTTCGGTGGTTCAACGGCAAGAACATCGGTTGCAGCTCCGGCAATTTTGCCTTGGCGTAAAGCATCCGCAAGCGCTTGTTCATTGACAATGCCACCACGTGCACAGTTAATTAAAAATGCACTCGGTTTCATGGCATCGAAGGCTTGGGCATCTATCAAATCACGGGTATCGTCGGTTAATGGACAATGCAGACTCAGGAAATCGACTTGAGACAATAAATCCGCAACAGGAATACGACTGGCATCAGTTGGACGATTTGGTAAAGATCCGACCAGTATTTTCATACCAAACGCTTCAGCCAGTTTTGCAACCGCCTGTCCTAATTCACCATAACCAATAATTCCTAAAGTCTTGCCTTCCAGTTCGATAATCGGAAAATCCAGCAAACAAAATTGCGAGGCTTTATTCCATTCACCTTGTTTCACCGCGCGGTCATATTTGAGCAAAGAGGTAGCCAAAGCCAACATTAAAGCCAAGGTATGCTGTGCTACAGCCGAAGCGCCATAACCCTGACAATTACACACCACAACGCCCTGTGTACGTGCCTGAATCAGGTCAATATTGTTTGTACCTGTCGCGGAAATTAAAATCAGTTTTAAATTCGGGCATTGCTGAATCGTTGCCGCATCCACTAGCACTTTATTACTGATAATGACATGTGCCTGCCGCACACGTTCTAAAACTTGCGCTGGCTGAGTGCTTGGAAATAGGCTTAACTTATCAAAAGCCGCTTTAAGCCCACTAAAATCCAAATCATTTTTATCGAGTGATTCATAATCTAAAAATACGGCTTTCATGATGCATTCCTTGGCGGGTTCAGAGGGGGGCTGCAAATTATCCCCTCATGCATTAAAAGCCAGATGTATATGCTTTTTCAACCAAATTCAGGTAGCAGATATGAAAAAACCCACTATTTAGTGGGTTTGTTAATATGGACTTGAATCGACTTCCGAATTTCAAAAAATACATAGATTGCCAAGGCAAACACCACCAGCAATCCTCCGCCCATAATCATATAGGTGGCATCTGGACTCTGGGCAAAAACATAGGAAGGTATGAATATAGAGATAATGGTTAAAAGCACAGCCGGTATAAAATCACGTTTCATCCTTAAGCACCCTGTCGTGTTTATTTGTTTGTTGTTCAACATTTAGCAAATTTAACTTGCCTTATATTTTCTATCTTAGACCGATTAAAATATAAAGCAAGCGGTCAAAATAAGACCAAAGTCGGGTTTGTTTTAAACAATCACAGGCTATTCAATAAGGCTTAAGACAGTTCCGGTTGAGTGACGAATTGAGCAGTTGCGGGCGTGTCTTCAATAAAATCATGACTGCCGTATTCATTATTACTTAAGTTTAAATGCTTATAACTGAGCAAATAAAAATCGCTATATTTCTTGATCACAATGGGATGCATGCCGGTTGTTAAAGGTTCCTGTTCCTTAAACAGCTTCATCACATGACGGTCATTCATTGCCACAACATAGCGCTCATCATTTAAATTAATCTGCACCAAACCACTGCCCTTGGCAAAAATTGGGATCAGAAATTTATGATTTAAGGCAATGGCACCGGCGGCGTAGCTTTCAATTTTTTGGCTAATCACATTGAATACCAACCCATGGCCGAAACAGTCCAATAAATGACTACGGTTTTCTTGGGGCAGATTCACCTGAATACCGAGTTTCAGTAAATCTTGCTGACTGACTTGCTTGTTACTCAGCAATTCTCGCAGTAAATTCTGTTTCAACTTCGCATCAAAAAACTGGCTATCCAGCTGCAAATCATTGTTAATTAAAATTGAACCCAAGGCATTGCGATGTCGCGGCAATAAGTTTTCAATCACTTTACGATAATAGAACTTGCTGCTCTTTTTGACCTGACGAATTTTTTTATAGAAATAGGGTTCATCAAATTCATGCAATAAAAAGTCATGCAGTAATTCTGAACTGGCAAGCACAGCAATTGCATCGTGGCCGGTAAAGGGTAAATTTAAGGTGTGAATTTGAGGCAGAACCTGCTCAAGTTTTAAATAATGCGCGCGATCTTCTGGATAGTAAGGATCATAAACCACAATGTATTCACGCTCGGCGGAAACATCTTCAGGCTGCACCTGCATATTGGCATTTAGTTCCTCATGGAAAAACATGTTATAGCGCGGGTCTTCAACCTCTTCAGGATTGATTGAATACTGGGGTACCAATGCAACCACGCGTTTTAAGTCAAGTAAATTTGAATACTTGATTGCAGCATAACCCCCCATTGAACCGCCATAGCCAATCCGTGTTTTAAAGGGCGCAATCAGTTCCTGAATCTCGGCAAACATCTGTCGCATTGAGCTTTCCGGAAACCACGATTTCTGCTTCGGCATAATCCCGATCACATTAAAACCATGTTTATGCAAGGATTTTTCGGCATTAATCGACAACCCTTTGGCACGGGTAATTAAATCGCCAAAAGAGAAAACCAGCTCATCCGATGAACCTTTTAAAAATATTGCACGAATTTGTTCGTCTTCAAAAATAATGTGTTTTTCCATTTCCACACCGAAGCAAATCGGCCCTTGTTTTGTACAGTCAATAGAACAAATAGACACCTTGCCTATTTACGAAAAGCGACTATGTTATTTTATAGATGCCAAGAATATTAAAAAGCGCAAAATATGACACAATCACTTCATCCAGCTGCTCAAAAAGGTTTCAGTTCTGCTGCAGAGCTTTATCAACAGGTGCGTCCCGATTATCCACAAGATATCGTCAGCTGGCTGCAAGATCAGCTGCAACTTTGCGAAAAATCGCATGTTATCGATCTCGGTTCCGGCACGGGCAAATTCTTGCCCTACTTACAGCAGATTACTTCGCACATCACCGCGATTGAACCGGTTCAGGAAATGCTGGCACAGCTGCAAGCTATATACCCAAAGATTCAAACCCTGCAAGCCTCTAGTGAACATTTGCCTGTCACTACAAATAGTATGGATGCGGTCATCTGTGCACAATCCTTCCACTGGTTTGCCAATCTTGAGACTTTACAGCAAATTCATCAAGCCTTGAAACCATCCGGACATTTGGCCCTGATCTGGAATCAACGTGATATAAACATTGACTGGGTCAAGGCACTGGCAGATCTGATTGAACCTTTGGAGGGTAACACACCTCGTTATCATAGTGGAAAGTGGAAAAATGTGTTTCAGCATCAATCCTTATTTCAGCTGGAAAATGTCCAGACTTTTAAGCTGCAGCATGTCGGTACGGTAGAAAATGTAGTATCTAAGCGTCTGCTTTCTACCAGTTTTATTGCTGCAATGCCGAACCAAGAACAACAGCAATTAAAAGTCCTATTTGAACAGATTGTCTTCAGCTACACTGGTAAATATCCACAAGATGAAATTACCTTCCCTTATGTAACCCATGCTTATGATTTTAAAAAAATCGATCAGAAATAAAGGAATCATCATGAAAAATATTAAACTGAAACAACTGGGTCTGCCTGTTTTATTATGTTCAAGCATCTTTCTGACGGCCTGTGATAACAGCAAAAATAGCACCACTCAAAACGATAAAATTCAGCCTGAAGATAAAGTCATGCAGGATTTGATTACCGAACCGGTCAAAGCGTTCGAGAAAACTGCAGATGATCAACATGATATTGCCTTACTCACCGACTTCGACACGCGCTTCACCCAAATGAGTGATGATATGGAAGACGAGCTGACGAAAATGCAGGAAAAGGGTTCACTTACCGATGAATTTGCGCATAACCGCAAACGTGACAATGTTCAGTCGGCACTCAATATGCTGAAAGATCTGGATTTGAAAACCCAGCAAGGTCGCTATATTCAAGGCTTAATTGCAGAATACTGGCAAGACCAAGCCAAACTGTATGATCAGAATAAAGATAAAAAAGTGGATGAAATGAAAAATTCAGGCGATCGAGTCAAAGGCTTAGGTGAGTTTTTACATGCTCAAGAACAGCTTGAACATTGGCAATCACAATATCCGGAAACGAGCAAAGCTGAAACAAAAAAAGCTGAAGCAGCTAAATCCGAGACCACTCAATCTAACTACTAAAATGGGGTACATAAAAAAGGGATCATTTGATTCCTTCATCTTTATTGCAATGACTTATGGTCGCCCGTCATGCTGTACCAAGCCATCGCAAATCGTATCCCATTCTGCCTTGGAGGCAGCAAAAATATGTTGGGTCGGCTTTTGCTGAAGTGGTGTATCCAGTGTGCCAATTCTTAAACGGTACAGATCCGGTGTTTCAGTTTTAATACTGATAATCGGCGAGCCACAATCAGCACAAAAACAACGCTGAGTGGTTGCGCTGGATTGGAACTTTTTCAACAAATGCTCGCCTTGCACAATTTTAAAATCGGCTTTTTTAATCGGAGCATTGGTGGCAAAAGCTGTGCCATTGGATTTACGACACTTTCGACAATGACATTGCACGATGTCACCGATTTCACTCTGAATTTCATAGCGTAAACCGCCACACAAACAGCTTCCGCTATATAGATTTTGTTCAGACATAACAGTCGCATTTTTTATAAGGTTTGAGTGATCAACCTAACATACTTTAAATTACGGTTCAAAATATTTGCTGTTATTCTTTTATCGCCAGATAACTCTGTACGCCTTCACCCGCAGCACGACCCGTGGCAAAACATGCAGTCAATAAATAACCGCCTGTCGGTGCATCCCAATCCAGCATTTCTCCACAACAGAACACATGCGGATTTGACTTTAATTGCAGTTGTTCAGACAACACCTCTCGTTTGACTCCACCGGCACAGCTAATGGCTTCTTCTATTGGACGAAAGCCAGCTAAAGGAATAGGTAAATGTTTAATCTGCTGTGCCAAAGCTCGTGGATCATTCCATAGATCTTTAGTCACCAGTTCACGAACTAAATTGGCTTTGGCATGGTCTAGACCGGCTTTGCGCCAGACATTACTTAATGACTGCTTTTTACTCGGTTGTAATTTTTGCGCGAGTTGCTCAACTGTCTGCTCGGGAATTAAATCCAAATACAGTTGCATGGCCTGACCATTTTTAAGCTGCTGACGTAGCGCACGCCCCTGTTTATAGATCAAACCACTTTCTAAACCATAATGGCTAATTACAATATCGCCCATGGTTTTGGCTTGATCATCCACCCATGCCTCAACCCGTTTTAAAGGCTGACCAAATACCGGTTGCATAAATCTGGACCAAACTCGTTCTACGCCGGCATTACTGGCTTGAAAGGCTTCAATTTCATCCTGAGAGAACCATTGTTGCCATGCCCCGTCACTGCCAAGTCGTGACCATGACACTGCACCGCAGGCCATTACAATGGCATCAAACTGCTGAGTTTCAACCTGCTCCGTGACCAGGTTTTTAAACTGTAATTCGGAACTGCTTAAGTCCAGACACTGATGCCGATAATGAAAAATCACCCCATGTTCGGCTAAACGTTTTAACCAGGCACGAAGCAGTGGTGCAGCCTTCATCTCAACCGGAAATACCCGCCCAGATGAACCGATATAGGATTCAATCCCCAAACCTTTCATCCATTGTTGAATCCAGTTCGCATCCCACTGTTTTATCCAAGCTGCAAGCCAGTCTGCTTGATCATAGTGCTGAATAAATTGTGCTACAGGCTCGGCATGAGAAATATTTAAGCCAGTTTTACCTGCCATTAGAAACTTACGGGCGGCCGAGGGTTTTTGTTCATAGACATGCACTTCATAATCGTATTGACTCAAAACTTCCGCAGCCATCAGTCCGGCAGGACCTGCGCCAATAATTGCGACACGCTTTTTCATAGCCAACTTATTCAGCATCTTTTACATTCGTTTCTGATGCAGTTTCGATCACCGCATTTTGACCTTGCAGCGGCATAAAGTCATCAAAACGGGTCGTGTAGCCTTCTGGCTTGGTAATGATGAGTTGCTGACACAATTCACCACGTTCCAAATATTTAATTTCAAAATGGGTGCGTGCTGAAGTGGCTGGAATTACCTCTTTAATAAACGGTAATTTCCACACATCTATCAACTGTTGCTGTGCTTCTGCGATATATTCAGGAATATTACTGGCCAAAGTCACTGTGCCACCGACCTGTAAACGCGACAGCAAAAATTCAAAAAATGGCATATTCAACCAGCGCTGTGCCGGATTATGCGGTTCAGGATTGGGATATAAAATAAAAAATTGCTGTACTTGCGCCGGCAGTAAAGCATGCACGATCCATGGCATGGCATCAGCATGAATCGCCTGTAAGTTGCTTTGTCCTTCCAAGGCATGCTGTTTTTGCATAGCCACATATTTTTCACGGGTACGTTCAATTGCAATCAATTTATGTTCGGGATGCTGACTCGAAAAAAGCAAGGCATGCTTACCTTTACCGGCACCAATTTCCACACAAATTGGCTCTGGGCTAATCATTTGAAAATCACGAGGCGCGTGCATACGCTGTGCTTGAAATTGACGAATTGGCATAATCAGATCAAACTAACAAAAATCGGCTCAAGTCTAGCAAGAGCGGCTGAGTTTGACTAATTGAATCATCATTTTTATCCGGAGAATAAAATGCCTCGCACTTTTCCTTGCCCACGTTGTGGTAAACCTTCGACTTGGGAAGATAACGAATTCCGTCCTTTTTGTTCAGAACGCTGTAAAATGATTGATCTGGGCGCTTGGGCAAATGATGAATACAAATTGCCTACTCAAGATGCACCACAGGCAGATGGCGGCCGTGAAGAAGATGATTTTTAAAAGGATTTTTTAGAATAATAAATAGTATACAGGTTGGTGAATAAGGCTCATCAATCTTTAGCAAAGTAGATTAGAATCCAGCTTTTGTATGCTAAGCCTAAAACAACAATGCAAAAAACAAGAAGTATATCAACCGCCATAATGATCAGATCTTGACGGTAAAACCTGATCTTAAGCATAAAATGCCATTAAGCTAAAAATAAATAATGCTGCCTTGGTAAACCAGAGTTTCATGAACCTCCTCTGCCAATTTAAAGTAAATGTAAAATAATATGACTTAATAAATCTTTTTTATGACTGAAATCTCTTTTTTATTATTTTGTCTTAAATTACTTTATATTTTATCAACATATAATTAAAAAATTAGGGACTGAAAATATGTTTTATCATTGTTAAATTTTTCTTATTAATCAATAAAAATGATAACCAGTTAGCACTTTTTTAAATTATAATAACATTACGAAAATACCAGTAAATTTTTTTCTAATAACTAAACACTTAAAATCGATATATTTTAGTAATGAAACCTAATAACGATAAAAATTAACAACGATAAAAAAGGAGATCCCCTCATGGGACTATGGTGTTTAAAAATTCTATTTTTTTTATTTGTCTTACTGGGTATTGTAAGTTTAAGTTTTGGAATTTATACCCATGATGTCATTATTATTTGGATCGGCATCCTGTTTATTTTTTCAGCTATTATTATTGCCTTAGAACTAAAGCAGTTACATAGTGGTCCTTTTCGCAGAGACTGATGAAATTTATTCATCAATCTCTTAAACAAAGGTATTAACCTGCTTTATTCGCCACAAAAGGGTTATGTTGTTTTTCAAAACCAATACTACTGATTGGACCATGACCCGATATAAATTGAGTTTCATCTGGCAGACTAAAACATTCACGCTGAATTGAATCTAGCAACTGTTGATGATTTCCGCGTGGAAAGTCGGTACGACCAATAGACCCTTTAAACAGCACGTCCCCTGTCCATAATAGCCCATAATTTTCGTTATAGAACATCACGTGACCCGGGGTATGACCTGGTGCGAAACGGACTTCAAATTCTTCCTCACCCAGTTTCAGAACTTCCCCGCCTTCAAGCCATTGGCTAACCTCTACTTTTTCCGGAATTGGAAATCCATATTTTGCCGAGACTTCCTGAATCATGTCCAGCCAAAAAGCATCTTCTTTATGTGGACCAATCACAGGTACATTCCATAATTTGGTTAATGTACCTACTGCACCGGCATGATCCAGATGGCCATGGGTCAACCATAAAGCCTTGACCTTCAAACCCAATGCCTCCACTTCGGCTTTCAATTTTTCAGGCTCACCACCCGCGTCAATCAAAACTGCTTCTTTGCTGTCTGCATCCCATACAATTGAACAGTTTTGCTGAAAGGCCGTGACTGGCACAATTTTGACTTGCAACATAAGGGCGAAACCTCGGTGAAATTAGTGGGCGAATGTTTGCGTTAATGCATCAAGATTAGCTTGAAGTAAAGTTGTGAGCAATGCGATATGATCATCACGGGCATTTAATGCGGGAATATAGGCATATTGTGCACCACCCAAAGCCTTAAACAGTTCGGCATTTTGTATGGCCAGTTCTTCTAAAGTCTCTAAACAGTCTGAAGAAAATGCCGGACTCATCACTTGTACTGATTTCACTCCTTGCTCTGCCCATTCGGTTAAAAGTGCATCGGTATAAGGCTTAATCCACTCTTGCTTACCAAAACGAGATTGGAAACTGGCTGCCCACTGATCATCCTTTAACCCAAGCTCATCGGCCACGCGTTGCGCAGTAATACGGCAGCGGTCTGCATAAGGATCGCCTTTATCGGCATACGGCTGCGGAATGCCGTGGAATGACATCAACAGTTTTTCTGCGGAGCCATGTTCAGCTTGATAATCCCGTACACTTTGCGCCAAAGCCTGAATAAACAAAGGATGTTGATAGTAATCGCGAATAATTGATAAGCCCGGCAAATTACGTTGAGTCAGTATCCACTTTGCAACTGCATCATACAGTGGAGCGGTCGAAGTTGCCGAATACTGTGGAAATAGTGGCAGCAAGATAATATGGTCTTGTGGTTGTTCAGCCAAATTGGCTAATACACTTTGAATTCCGGGATTACCATAGCTCATGGCCGGCACAATATTGATTTCAAAGTCTGAATAGTGTTGGCTTAAATGCGATTGAACTGCTTGAACCTGTTGCAACAGAATTTCACGCATTGGCGAATCTTGCCCCCATACCATTTCATAAGCATGAGCCACACGCTTGGGTCGAAATGGCAAAATGAATAGTCTTAAAATGAGTTGCCAAACGGGTTTTGGAATTTCAATGACCCGCTGATCAGATAAAAACTGCTTCAGAAAGCGACGGACTGCAGGAACAGTGGGGTCGTCTGGCGTACCCAAATTGGCTAAAATAATGGTGACTTTCACTTTAGGTGCAGAAAACATCAAACCCTTTTCCAACATAGATGAACTAGCCTACTTTAACAGTTTTCTGCACTTTCTCTATATGAATTAATACGGTGACTTAAATTGAAAAACACGATTATTCTCAAGCAAATTACTATCTAAAAGCTTTTGCCCTTTGGGAGTGATGTGCCACAACATCCGCTGACGGTCATCACGTCCAGATTGTACAATCCAGTCATTTTGACGCATCTGCATTTTAATACTGTGTAAAGCACGAATATTAATTTGCGCACGTGCCACTGCATGGGCACGAGGCATTTCCACACGTGCATCTGCCAGACCTGTGTCATTTAAATATTCATTTATACATTTAGAAAAATATTCTTCTGGTGTCGGATTGACAAACATGCTGCCTAAAATATTCAGTAACTGTGCCCAAGTCAGTTTCTTTTGAACTTTCAGTTCTTTGAAATTACCGTCTTGATAAGCATGCATTCGATATTCAAAAGAAAATAATTCATGCATTGAAACTTTGGGTAAAGATAAGAACGGATCGACTTCTCGTTTGCCCACTTCTGTTTCAAGTTGTTCAATTTTAGCTTTAAGCTGATCAATTTCGTCATGCAAAGACTGAGTATTCTGTGGTCGAACCCATCCTGAAACAGGATAGCGTTCAAGCATTTGCGGCATATTAAAGCGTACCGCCATTTCTAAGTCACGAATGCTACGATAAGTAAAAATTTGATCGGCTTCTTGTTGTAATAATTTACGGAATTCTAGGAATTTTTCGCGAAGTTCCGGTTTTTGATCCTGCAAAGCAGGGTCCCGCGATGCCGGATTTTCATGCATAAATACAATAATCGGTTTTTGTTTGGTAACAGCGTAAATATATTCGAGGTGCATATACCCGACACCTGACACAGATTGCTCGCCATATTGACTGCCCAAAAGAATGACCACATAGTCGCAGTCATCAATTTGACGCCGTGCAAACGCCGTACTTAGTGGGGTACGTTGTTCTAATCCCCAGGAAAAGAACCCCATCCCCACTAGAGTTTGAGCTAAAACAATACGTTCTGGTTGCATTTCACTCCCAGACGTAGAAATAAAAACCTGATAACGCTTATCGAGCATTGGTTATCCTCTTCCAATTGCATATTACATCCTCCAACTGTAGCTATGCTGAGCAGTTGCGCTGTAATCGAACACCCCAATTTAAAAATTTAATTTTTTGCTATATTTCAAAAGACTAGCTGCGTTTCTTTGCTTATTCAACAGTAATATTGCGAATATCCCAAGTTAAATTCTCTTGAATCAGGTACTGCAACACAGTTTTTAAATTTTCTGCATTATTGCCACTGACATGACATTCAATTCGTAAGCTGTCTTTTTGATCTTGCTCAAATAATAACTCATTTTTAATCAAAATTCGGGCTGTTTGTCGCGCAACTGGTACTCCAGAGTCAATTAATGTCAGTTTCTGACCAAAAATTGACTCAATCGCAGGTTTTAAGAAGGGATAGTGGGTACATCCCAAGACTAAATAATCTGCCCCTTGGTCTACCACGGGTTGTAATATTTCTTTTAATGTCGCTAAACATTCCGCACTCATCTGCGCACCACTTTCTACAAAGGGCACTAATTCTAGACAGGTCACAGGAATGACATTCACATGGGCAGGTAAGGCAAAACGTTGCATCACATCTTGAATCAGTTTGCCCCGAAAAGTCGCAGGCGTTGCAAGAACTGCAATTGTTTTTGACTTGGTTTGTAATACAGCAGGTTTTAATGCCGGTACTAAACCGATAATTGGAAAGTCTTCACCATAATGATCACGTAAATAATCCAGACTAAAGGCAGATGCAGTATTGCATGCAACCACTGCCACTTTACAGCCTTGGCGATAGAGCCATTCAATTGCATTTGCAGTCAGATCGCGAATATTTTGATTATCACGCGGTCCATAAGGTACATTTGCAGTATCTGCATAATACAGGATGCGTTCTTTGGGTAAGTAATTTGCAATGTCCTGTGCGATAGACAATCCACCTATTCCAGAGTCAAAAATTCCAATAGGCGCATCAGGTTGCGCCTTAGGCATTGGATTTATTAAAGGATAAATAGGATGAATGGCTGTCATAGCTTCACTTTCAGCAGTTCGAAATTGGGGAGAACCAAGCTTAAACCTCAGGTGCCTAATTGCAAGTATAAATCGCCACTTTGTAGGCTTAAGATGGTATCACCTTGAGCATTTTCAAGGAGCTGTCCCATTTCAATTAAATGAAAAAAAGCAGAACGTTGAATTAAGGCATTAATGCCAAAACGAACATGCACATAAGGACGTAATTCACCTAAATATTCACGCATAAAAAGTGAGTGTTCCTGATCTACAATCACAATATCTTGAGTAGTAGTGGTCAATTGAATATAGGTTTTACCCTCAATTTTAACCAGATCTACCTGATTAACAAATAAAGGCTCATCTTCTACTTCTATTTCAATTTGCTCTACCGGGGTCTTTAGATAGAACTTGCCGTCTTCTTTCCAAAGTACGGTTGAGAACAAGTCAATCATGGCTTGGCGGTTGATCAATTGACCTTCGTGCCACCATTCTCCATTGGCTTTTACCTTTAAATCCATTGCACCACAATGCTTTGGCTTAAATTGATCCAAGGGGGGGGTTGACCTTTGGTGACCGGTCTGTGCATCTTTTAAGTATTGTGTAATACCCATTAAATTTTTATTATCAGGAATATCGACATTTTTCGTCTGATTTGGTGAATTATTTTGATTAATCATACGGAATACCCCTGCTGACGGAAAAATAATATGATTCAGCCAATTGGCTAGATCACGGTTTAAAACTATACTAGCCCACAATATAAAAGACACGATAATAAAATTGTGTCTGGGCTTTAAGAACACTCATGGCAGCGCCGAGCAAAATCATGACGGTTGCCACCTTCAAATCATATGAGGAGTCCTACATGGAACACATCGAACGTGAATCGATGGAGTTTGACGTCGTTATCGTAGGCGCAGGCCCTGCGGGTCTTTCTGCAGCGA
>NZ_JBYMDJ010000003.1:207701-467020 GCF_057766365.1 Acinetobacter sp. GG23 | reverse complement strand
TAGATTATGAAAAGGCCCATCAAAAGATGGTTACGTGTGTCTAGAATTTTAGTGGTTATTCAGTAAGTTGCACACCTATGTAAAATCTTCCTTTATATTTTTTAGGATTACGATAATAGTTTTCAAAATCATTTATCTGTGAATAAAATGATTGCCTCTCATGAATTTCTAATGAAAATAATCTAGCACTGTATGTGGTATGTGCTTCTTCATATCTATTATTTTGTAAATAATCGGGAAGTAATCCAATATCATTAGTTCTTGCCACAAATGCCTCCCACGGCGCACCCCAAAAAAAATAGCTAAGTCAATCGAATTGGGTATCCGACTTTCGGGAGCAAACCTAGACTTAGCAAACTGAATATAAACGATATAAAACTATATTTTTGTATCTATTGGCATTACTGCGACAAGTCTTGTCACTTAGCCAATTTTGCATATTTAAAATTGATTACATCATTGCTTAAAAGCTGCTGAGTGAAGTCATAAGGACTTATAAAGCTGTGCTGATTTGCCTCTAAGTAGTCACTCCACCAATTCAGCATAGCTTTCCGTTCTTCTAAGTATTCGGCTTGATGCGTATAAGCTAAACGTACTTGGTCACGTTCTTGATGGCTCATTTGCTTCTCTACTGCTTCTGTTTGGAATAGTGTGCTTTGTACCAAGGCAGAACAAGCCATACCCCTAAAACCATGCCCGCATATCTCGTTATCCGTGTCATAACCTAAACGGCGCAAAGTATTATTGATTGTTGTTTCACTGATAAAGCCTTGAGGGTCGCCATTCTTAGGAAAGACATTTTTAGTCATGTGGCTGTAGATATGAATCTCATTAAGAATTGAAACGACTTGAGGCGATAAAGGTATCAGGTGTTCAGTTTTCATTTTTGCACCACGATTAGAAAACTTCTGCCCCTCAATGAGTTCCCGCTCTGGTGGTATCGTCCATATCCCTTTTTTAAGGTCGAACTCAGTCCAACGAGAAAAACGTACCTCACTAGAACGCGCAAAGGTATGTAAGGTAAACGCCGTGCATAACCTTGTTAACGGGTAGCCAGTATCATTGTTTAATCTCTGTAGTAATTCAGGCAGTCGTTCAAGTGGTAATTGTGGATAGTGTTTTGCCTTATTGGTCTTAACAAATACATCCTTTAAAAAATAGGATGGGTTTTCTTCTAATAAACCTCTTGAGATTGCATAAGCAAAAATGGCACTAAATCTCTGTCTTGTTTTCTTGAGTACCTCTGTAAATCCTTTTTCCTCAATTGACCGCAAAACCATAACTAAATCTTTTGGCTTCACTTCATCAATAGACTTGTCCCCGATCAAGGGGAATACATAGTCCTCTAAATTTCTTAATGCTTTGTTTGCGGTATCAGGTATCCATCTGCCTGTATTGCTATATTCCTTATGCCAGTCGCGGGCTATGGCTTCAAAACTAAATGAATTGTCCTTTTTATACTTTTGGATTTCTTCATATTCAATGGGGTCAGTCCCTTGTGCCAGTAGTTGCTCATAACTACGGCGCTTATCCCTTGCTGACTTTAGGCTTAATGCGGGAAAGTTCCCCAATGTCATCAATCCATCTTTGCCATTGGCTTTTTTATATTTATATCGCCACACCTTAGTGCCGCTTTTTCGTACAAACAGAATTAAGCCCTGTCCATCATATAAAGAATAGTCTTTATCTTGTGGCTTGGCGCTTGTGCATTTGGAATCTGAGAGCGGTGTTATGTGCTTAGCCATAGTCGGAATAAGGATACAAAAGTAGATAGAATCGAATATATCCTCATATATATCCTTATAACTTGCAACTATATCCTTATTTATTTTGTTATGTTCTGCTATGTTTTATTGCAAAGCATTGTATTTAAAGGATTTCAGACTGTGTTTTTGTATGTTCTGCTATTGATTTGGTGCGCTCAGCGGGACTCGAACCCACGCCACAGGCTTCGGAGACCTGTACTCTATCCAGTTGAGCTATGAGCGCGCGTGCACATCATAACAAAAAAAACCATAAGGTAAAGCAACTATATATAAGTCTTTATTTTAGTGCTCAGACTTTAAACAATGCTCCATAATTGCAACAGAGAATTCCTCCTTATTTACTTGGTTTATTAGCAAAGATCACTCACAATACTCACACTATTCACCATGTGAGAAATTCATGACTGATGCATTGACCTTGAGAGACGTATCTAAAACTTACCGAAATGGTTTTCAAGCATTGAAAGGTATCAATTTAACTGTACCTGAAGGTGAGTTTTATGCACTCCTCGGACCCAATGGCGCAGGTAAATCGACCACCATCAGCATCATTAGTTCACTTACCAAAAAAACCTCCGGTACTGTTGAAATTTTTGGCCATAATCTAGACACGCATCCATCTGAAGCTAAACAATGCTTAGGCGTTGTACCGCAAGAATTCAACTTTGGTCAGTTTGAAAAAACCTTTGACATTTTAGTGACTCAAGCCGGTTATTACGGCATTCCAAAAAAAATTGCGGAACAACGGGCTGAGCAATACTTAGAAAAGCTTGGTCTTTGGGATAAACGTGCCATTCAAGGACGTATGCTTTCTGGCGGGATGAAACGCCGTCTAATGATTGCCCGTGCCATGATGCATCAACCTAAATTGCTTATTCTGGATGAACCGACTGCGGGTGTAGACATTGAATTACGCCGTTCAATGTGGGACTTCCTTACCGAAATGAATGAAAATGGCACTTCTATTATTCTGACTACGCATTATTTAGAAGAAGCAGAAATGTTGTGTCGTCGCATCGCCATTATTGATCGTGGTGTAATTAAAGAAGATACCAGCATGAAATCTTTCTTGAATCAGCTGAGTGAAGAATCCTTCATATTCGACTTAGTTGAACCGATTCAACCCATTCATATTGAAATTATTGGTGTGCGTTTCAATTTAATCGATCCTGTCACTTTAGAAGTCACCATGGACAAGGCACATACCGTGAATGAATTATTCCAGCTTATGGAAGCTCAAGGCATTCAAGTCCGCAGTATGCGTAATAAATCGAATCGCTTAGAAGAACTGTTTGTGAAAATGGTCGAAAAAAATCTTGATGGAGCAGCGCAATGAACATTAATCAACTCAGTGTTGCGCTGTATACCCTCGTGCATAAAGAAGTGCGTCGCTTTATGCGTATCTGGCCACAGACCCTGTTACCCCCTGCCATTACCATGAGTTTGTACTTCGTGATTTTTGGTAATCTGGTCGGATCTCGTATTGGCCAAATGGGCGGCTTTAGCTATATGCAGTTTATTGTGCCCGGCCTGATTATGATGGCAGTAATTACCAATAGCTATGCCAATGTATCTTCCAGTTTCTTTAGTGCAAAATTTCAAAAAAGTATTGAAGAGCTGATCATGAGTCCTGTGCCACTGCATATGATGCTTTGGGGCTATGTGATTGGTGGTGTGTGTCGTGGCGTCTTGGTCGGCATTCTTGTGACTGCCATGAGCATGTTCTTTACTGACTTATATATTACCAACTGGTTTGTGACGATATATACCGTTTTGATTACCTCGTTGTTGTTTTCACTCGGTGGACTGATTAATGCGGTTTATGCGAAATCTTTTGATGATATTTCGATTATCCCCACTTTCGTATTGACTCCACTCACCTATTTAGGTGGTGTATTCTATGCCATTAGTGCTTTAAGCCCATTTTGGCAAAATCTCTCTTTAATTAACCCGATCGTATATATGGTCAATGCTTTCCGTTTCGGCATTTTAGGTCATAGTGATGTCAATGTTTCAGTTTCATTAAGCATCATCACCTTATGTTGTGTGGCACTTTACGGGGTAGCTTACTATTTACTTTCTCGTGGTTCAGGAATGCGTGAATAATGAGTGTAGAACATTCTCTTCTAGGTAAAGACACCAATTATCCAACAGAATATCAACCCGATATTCTGTTTCCAATTGTACGCGCTCAAGCCCGTGAAAAATATGCCCATGTTGAAGGTATTCAACAAGGCCAAGACTGGTGGCATGTTTTTGAAATTTCTTGGTTAAATGCAGCTGGCATTCCTCAGGTGGCGATTGGCCGTATTACCTTGCCGGCCTCTTCACCAAACCTGATTGAATCGAAATCATTAAAGCTCTACTTTAACAGTATGAACTTTACCAAATTCGATTCAAAAGATAGTTTCATTGCGACCGTTGAAAAAGATTTATCTGCGGCGGCAGGCGCGACGATCACCCTGACTTTATTCCAGCCCGATGGTCTAGAGATTACCCAACCGGATGGGATCTGTATTGATGATTTAAGCCCAGAACGTTTAGAGAACCATCCAGATGCAAGTTTATTAAAATTAGATGCAGAAAATAGCGAACAAGTTGAAGTGCAACTGTATTCACATTTACTGCGCAGTAACTGTCCAGTCACAGGACAGCCGGACTGGGGCACGGTTTTTATTCGATATCAGGGTAAAAAACCTTGTTATCGCAGTATTTTAGCTTATATTATTTCTTACCGTCAGCATAATGGCTTTCATGAACAGTGTGTGGAACAAATGTTTGCCGATATCTGGCAAAACCTGGGGCCAGGAAAACTGATGGTATATGCAACCTATACACGTCGTGGTGGATTAGATATCAATCCTTGCCGTGTATCCGATGCGACATGGATGCCTCGCCCCATTCGTTTGGCGCGACAATAAAATGAAGAACATTGAGGTTTTTTAACATGCCATTTTTTGGGTTTATTCCTTCTGCAGAATTATTAAGCAGTATTCAAACCGCTCAAGGAAAGAAAAATTCCAGCGAACCGCTTTATCCTTTACGCGACAAAACAGCATTGTTGATTAATGAAGAAATTATTGATGCTATTTTGACCGAGCTTGTGCGTCGTTTTCCAGCCAGTGATAAGCGCGACACTGCTGAAAAACTAGCAGGTTATATCAAATCAACTGTTGCTGTTTTATTGAAACAGTTGATGAGTAAATCTTCAAATGATGTGGTCAAGCAATCGATTGAGTTTTCTGAAAAAAGCTTATTTAAAGATGCGGAAGGCAATTTCCGCGTAGGCGAACATTTAGATGCCAGTTTGGTGACCAATCTTAAGCAAAGTTATGCCGAAATTAAAGCGGGAAATGACATTAACAAGGCAGCGCTCACTGAATCGTATAAACAGTTTGCTGAAGCCACTGTGCGTCATTTTATGAGTGACTTTAACAAGACACTCGATTTAGGCATGATCAAGCGTAAAGCGGCTGATCTTGGAGCTGCAGCAGTGACTAAAGCAGTCCATATTGCAGTGGATAAAATCATTCCAAATCTCAATAAAGCCGAGCTTCGGGCACTTGCGGAATACCACGACACCTTATTTCATGCTTAAGCATTTTTAAACTATAGAAAACCTAGCTATGGCTAGGTTTTTTTATGCAAAATCTTGATATAAATTATCCAAATACAGATAGATGTGATCATTGTGTTCAGATTGGTCTAGCGCAAAAATATTTCATTCTGCTGCTCATAATATAGTTTCCTAGCTCATTGGGACCTTTTAAGCATCAACCTGTTGTTGTCTAAGTGTTCATTTTTATAGTTGCAGCTTATTCTTCTCTTTATTGCTAAAAGTATTTCTGAAGTTTATCTCGCCTTTTTCGCCCTTCTTTTTATCTTCTCATTTTTTAGTTTAATTCGCCTTTCCTCATTACTGAATTAAGTATATACCTCGGACATCCGCTTCATATTTAATACAAGTAGTGCTGAACTGAAAAAGTTAGAAAATTTGCATATAGCTGACTAATGGGCACTCAGAATTAAGATCCTTAAATTGAGTTTTTTTCAGCAATATTTTTATACTGTTTTAATCAAATTAATTCAGTGCCTTATTGGTGGGAATTACACTAACTTTTGCCTTATTTTTCTTTCTTGGTCAAGGAACAATATCGAGTGGATCAAAATAAAAATATGCCATGACTTTATTTTCGCCATAAAGCTGATGTCCTAGATTCAAGCGGAAGTATTATTTACTTAATAACCTTCGAATTAGCAAGATTTCAGTGAAAGATTTTTAGCATGCTTTTTATCAACCTACTTTTGCCTGATGGTCATCTCGATTTCATAATTGCCATTTATTCTAAAAGATGGAGTTTTAGTGGCTGATTTATTTTAGTTCTTTTATATTTCGCTATTATTACTCAGACTTTACAAACCTCGTTAAGTTACTGGCACAATTATGAGTGATTTTACCTGTGAACAACCTAGGTTTGTCTTTTTTTGTATATGTAATTGTTGTAGTAGCCTCAGTCAATGTTATCTTAACCATTTGAAAAATTCCGTTATCTTTCACGAGATGGATGTTCAATCCTTATATTTGTAATAGCGGCTTTTAGCGTCGTGATGTCAATTCACACACACTGATTATGTTTTTGGAACTTTGAGTAATATGTTAAATATCAACTTTTATAACAAAATTAAACGTCTTCCTTTACTTATCGGTGCATTTTGCATCACCAGTTTCTGTCAAGCCAACGATTTTTCTAATCACCCTTCTTATAACAGCTTTAAACAAAAAACCATGCAAACTTATGGCATAAGTGCAGAGCAAGTTGATTGGGCCATGAATGGCTCAAAAAACCTTCCTAATATTATCAATATTATGAATCGCCCGGGTGAAAGCAAGCCCTGGTACCAATATAAAACCAACTTCATGGCTGAAAGCACCATTCAGCGTGGTGTACGTTTCAAAAATCAATATGCCGACACTTTAAACCGTGCTGAACAACAGTTCAGAGTACCTCAGGCGGTGATTCTAGGTATTTTAGGGGTAGAAACAGGTTTCGGTGCCAATAAAGGCAACTTCGTCACCCGTGATGCATTGGCAACTTTAGGGTTTGGTTATGAGCGCCGTGCACAATATTTTCAGGATGAACTCTCTGCACTAATTGCATGGTCATATAAAGACGGTGTTCCAACCAATTCAGTAACAGGTTCTTATGCAGGTGCAATCGGCTACCCTCAATTTATGCCAAGTAACATTCCCAAGCTAGGTGTTGACTATGATGCTAACGGACATATTGATCTTAGAAATTCAGCGGTAGATGCGATTGGTTCGATTGCCAATTATTTGGCTCAACATGGCTGGCAACGCAATCAACCCATCGGCTTTGCGGCACGCTATACAGGAAATAATCCAGAATCGATTATCGCTAAAGATTTAGAACAACCCACCCCTTATGGAGTATTAAAGAATCAAGGGGTTACACCAATAAATCCTATTGTAAAAATAGATGACCTGGATATGGTGAATATTATTCAGCTTCAAGATAGTTATGCACCAATTTATTATATAACTTATCCTAATTTTCAAGTAATTACGACCTATAACAAGAGTCGCATGTATGCCACGGCAGTGTGGCAATTAGGCACAGAAATCGCCAGTCGTTGAGACTGGCTTTTACCAAAAATAACCAAAGTCAAGATTTTATTTTGCAAAATAGCGCATAAAACAGGCATTTTAAATAACATGTTACAATATTGATTATTTTTTAATCAGAAAACGTTATATTTCTGTCCTTTTTGTAATATTTTCAGGTAAAGAGTAGACAGCTTTAGCATGGCATGAATATTATCCATCTCGTCAAATGTAGTTGCAAAAGAGAATTAACAGACCGGTTTGCGAATATTTCAAGTTTTTAAATGAAATTAAGTCAATGGTCTTTAGGGGTTTAAGAATGCATTCATCAGTTAAATATATTTTAGCTTTAACGACCACTTTTGCTCTGAGTCAGTCTCAAGCAGAATTGGTTCAGTCATCATTCAGTACAGATAATGACAACTCTCGCTTGGCCACACGTGTGCTAAATAAAGACGCTCAAAATTTCAATTCGCACTTCTCAAATTTAAATAGTCTTTCAATCACTGAGCGTTCTGGCGATAAAATCCGTCGTCAAACCATTGCAGCAAAAATTGAAATTCCTGAAGACGAGCCTTCAGTGATTGAAAAGCTAAACACTGTTGCATCGAATACAGTTCGTAAATTTAGCCAAACAGGTGCAGCATCTTGGTACGGTCGCCAGTTTCATGGTCGTAAAACAGCAAGTGGTGAAACATTCGATATGAATGCCATGACTGCAGCTCATCGTAGCCTGCCATTGAACTGCTATATTCGCGTAACCAATAAAACTAACGGCAAGAGTGTTGTCGTAAAAGTAAATGATCGCGGCCCATTCCATGGCAACCGAGTTCTAGACTTGTCCTATGGTGCTGCGAAACAGTTAGGTATTACTAACGCAGGTACTGCGAAAGTAAATATTGAACGTGTTGATGGGCCAAATTCATAAGATGATGCTCAACTCCTGATACATTTGACTTAAAGGGCCACGTAATGTGGCTTTTTTTATTACCTGAAAAAACTTTGTTTTAAGCTTCTTCTTAGTGTTTAATAAATACAGCGTATTAATAATGATAAGAGTTGAGGATGAATATATTACCGAAAACCCAAAGACGCCATATCCCTCACTTGATAGCCCAATGCATCATTTCAGCAGTCCCACTCACTTTGCTTGTTGCATGCTCAAACTTACCTACCGCACAATATAAACCTGTTCAAGAAAAAGCGTCTCATACTCTCTTGGTTTATGGTGGTCCCATTTTGACCATGGAGGGAATGCAACCGACCTATGTCGAAGCCTTACTGATTCAAGCAGGTCATATCCAGTTTAGTGGACAACTTCAACAAGCACGTAAAATTGCCCCTCAAGCGCAGCAACTTAATTTAGAACAGCGCACGGTCATCCCCGGTTTCATCGATGCACATAGCCATGTCAACAGTGTCGGCTTACAACAAACGGTTGCGAATCTTTATTCTCCCCCAGATGGAGTGGTGACCGATATCAACTCGCTCATTGTTGCCATGAAAAGCTGGCAACAGCAAAATCCCGAATTTATTCAGGCAACATCAGGCTGGATTATGGGCAACGGTTATGATGATGCTCAACTCAAAGAGAAACGCCACCCAACAGCAACAGAACTGGATCAGATCTCTAAAGATCAACCCGTCTTAATCTTGCATCAGTCTGGACATCTAGCATCGGTCAATCATAAAGCTTTAGAAATACTTAACATCAATGCAAAAACACCCAATCCATCCGGTGGCATAATTCGTCGGATGAATAATTCCATGGAGCCAAATGGGGTGCTTGAAGAAAGTGTTGTTTTCAGTGCCATGATGCAGGCTTTTAAAAATGTCCCACCCGATGTGATGGAAAAGATGGCACTCACGGCTATTCAGACGTATATCCAAAATGGTTACACAACCGTTCAGGAAGGTCGTGCGGATGCAGGAACCAGTGAATTATGGCGAAATTTAGCCAAACAAGAAAAACTACCGATTGATCTGGTGTCCTACCCCGACATCATTAATGAAAAAGCATACATGCTTAAGCATGGCACGAGTCGCAGCTATGATCATCATTTTCGTATAGGCGGCGTTAAAATAAGTTTGGATGGCTCACCTCAAGGCAAAACGGCTTGGCTAACGCAATCCTATTTAATTCCACCAGAGGGAAAACCAAAAAGCTATTCAGGCTACCCAGCTTTTCCTGAAAACAAAACGGTACAAGATGCCATTAATTTAGCCTTTGAACACAAATGGCAAATACTGGCCCATGCCAATGGAGATGCTGCAATTGACCAATATTTAAATGATATTGATACTGCAACCAAACACTATCCAAAATTAGACCGACGCAATGTCATTATCCATGCACAAACGATGCGTGAAGATCAGTTAGACAAAGCCAAATCTCTCGAGCTCATTCCATCCTTCTTTTCGTTGCATACCTACTATTGGGGCGACTGGCACAGAGAAGAAACCCTAGGCGTAGAACGGGCGAATCGTATTTCACCGACAGGCTCTGCTTTACGCAAAGGCATTTTGTTTACCGAACATCATGATGCGCCGGTTATTCCACCTCGTAGCATGATGACGCTGGATAGCACTGTAAACCGCGTTACACGCAGTGGCAAAATACTGGGTACCGAACAACGCGTCAGCCCTTATATTGCCTTAAAGTCACTCACCGACTGGGCGGCTTATCAATATTTTGAAGAAAATAGCAAGGGAACTCTAACGGAAGGAAAGCTGGCTGACTTTGTAATTCTGAGCGACAACCCTCTGGCTGTTCCGAGCAATAAAATTAAAGATATAAAAATACTCGCAACTTATAAGGAAGGTCAGCAGATTTATCAAAATCCCAGATTTAAAAATATAGAGCTTAAATCGCCGTGACACACCTGGTATACGGTTTCAGATTTAACCGCATATTCTGTTTATTTAAAGTGAACGAGGCTGAGCTACCAACTCCTTTGACCCTTCCCTCGTTCTGGTTTATATTTAATTTGAATAAAAATAAGTCTGTGAAACTTAAATCCCGCCGGAGTGGAGAATGAAAACAATAACCGAATGGCTAGATGAATACAGTGACAGCCATCAAGACAAAACCAATAAAGCCATTCATTGGGTCTGTGTGCCTGCAATCCTTTTTTCAATCATTGGAATTCTTGCTCATTTCAGTGCGTTACTTACCGCCCTGATATTAGTATTAACTTTTATTTTTTATGCGCGCCTTGATCTGGTACTTGCTGTTGCAATGGCAGCTTTGCTTTTTGTCATGGCGTGGCTTATTTTTATCTTACCTGTGGGTGCCGGTTTTTATATCGCAGTTTTTGTTTTGGCCTGGATTGGACAGCTTTACGGGCATAAAATCGAAGGTAAAAAGCCTTCTTTCTTTAAAGACCTCCAATTCCTCCTCATTGGCCCAGTATGGTGTATGGATGCCTATTTAGGTAAATTGATACCTAAATGGAGAAAACGCCAAAAATCGCAACTGATAGCGATTTAAACACCCTTATCACTTTAGCCTTTCGAAGAACCTTTATTGATAGGTTCTTCCTTTATACTTTAACCAACCATCGGCATGAGTTTTCTGGGGATCATGATGAGTCCAGTGAATTACCCCACCTTGCTGACTGTATTCATATTCACCATAAAATTGCACAATTTCGCCCTTTTCCAAGTCATCTAGGCGTGGGCTTAAGTCAATATTGTGCGCAACTAAAACCGTTTGCCCATTACCAAGCTCCAAAATGAATTTTTGATGACGTGAACCATCATTATCATCACGCAAAATAGCTTTCACTCGCCCACTGGATTGGACTTGAATATCACTTTTTTGTTCTCGAAATGCCTGTTGAATTTTTTCATCATCATTTTGAGTGGGCAAATTGAAGGATTGCGATTCTACAGATGCTTTTTGATATTCGGTTTTCGAGAAAATTTCAGTTTGTGGTTTTGAATTGCTGAGCGGTTGATTAGAAGAGCTCTGCTGCTCTTGTAAATCAATTCCAAAGTATGCGGCTATTAAGACGATAATAACTGCGCCAATCCCCAGATTGGTTTTATTCGCCATTTTGTCGTTCCTCAAAGTTTAAGGATCTTCACACACCCCCTCTTCATAAAAAAAGCCCCAAATGGGGCTTTTTTCACAAAACATCTTTACCTAAGGGCAAAATTATTTTGCAGCAGCTTGAGCAGCAGCAACTTCTTCAGCGAAGCTCATTTCTGCTTTCTTCTCAATACCTTCACCTACTTCAAAGCGAACGAATTGAGCAACTGTAGTAGCAGTTGATTTAAGAACGTCAGCAACTTTCTTGTCGTTGTCGATTACGTACATTTGACGCTCAAGTACAACTTCGTTCAAGTATTTCTCAACTGAACCAGTCACCATTTTTTCAACGATATTCGCTGGTTTACCAGATTCTACTGCTTTCGCTTCAGCAATTTCTTTTTCTTTAGCGATAAGATCAGCAGATACGCCTTCAGCATTTACAGCAACCGGATTGAACGCAGCAACGTGCATTGCAATACCTTTACCAGTCGCAGCATCACCTGTGTAAGACACAACAACACCGATTTTTAAACCGTGTTTGTAAACTGCAAGGTTTTCGCCTTCAACAATTTTTGCACGACGTACTTGGATGTTTTCACCGATTTTTTGAACAAGAGCAATACGCGCTTCTTCAACAGTTTGGCCATCTTCAAGTTTCAATTCAGCAATTTTAGCAGCATCAGTCTCGCCAGCAGCAAGCGCAGCAGCAGCAACTTTAGCAGAGAAACCAGCAAAGTTTTCGTCTTTAGCAACGAAGTCAGTTTGGCAGTTTACTTCTAAAAGAAGTGCTTTATTACCTTCTTGAGCAATCGTGATCGCGCCATCAGCAGCAATATTACCCGCTTTTTTAGCTGCTTTTGCCTGACCAGATTTGCGAAGGTTATCAATCGCTAATTCAACATCACCATTCGATTCTGTTAATGCTTTTTTACATTCCATCATTGCCAAACCAGTACGGTCGCGCAATTCTTTAACCATGCTTGCTGTAACTGCAGTCATGTCAATCTCCTAGATTCGGTAGAAAATGAATTCTTTTTTAACAGAAACGGCCCATAGGTCTCCCATGGGCCGTCTGCATACATGACGCTTACATTGCCACCATCACATGTCGCAAAAATGACAAGCTTGCGTCAAACGCATTAAGCCTCAGGAGCTTCTTTAGCTTCTTCGCCTTTTGCTTGAGCATTTGCTTGTGATTGAGCATATTCTTTACCAGCAAGAATCGCATCAGCCATAGCAGAAGCATACAAAGTAACTGCACGGATCGCATCGTCGTTACCAGGAATAACGTAATCTACGTTATCTGGGTTAGAGTTTGTATCAACGATACCAATTACAGGAATACCAAGGTTTTTAGCTTCTTTAATCGCGATTGATTCGTGGTCAACGTCAATTACGAATAATGCGTCAGGTAAACCACCCATGTTTTTAACGCCGCCTAAAGCACGTTCAAGTTTTTCCATCTCACGAGTACGCTCTAAAGCTTCACGTTTAGTAAGCTTAAGGAAAGTACCGTCTTGAGATTGAGTTTGAAGGTCTTTTAAACGGTTGATTGATTGACGAAGAGTTTTCCAGTTCGTCAACATACCACCTAACCAGCGGTGATCAACATATGGTTGACCAGCGCGTTGCGCTTGTTCACGGATGATGTTAGATGCAGCACGTTTAGTACCAACGAACAATACTTTGTTCTTTTTGCTAGCAAGATTGTTAACAAAGTTCAAAGCATCATTTAACGCAGGAACAGTGTGTTCAAGGTTAATGATGTGAATTTTGTTACGCGCACCAAAGATGTATTCACGCATCTTTGGATTCCAGAAACGAGTTTGGTGACCAAAGTGCGCGCCAGCTTGAAGAAGGTCGCGCATGCTTACGTTGTAATCTGCCATTTTCTTTACCTTAAGTTTGGGTTAGGCCTCCATATATCCGCATTCTCCACCTCGAAAGGCACCCAGAGAAATGTGTCGATATATGTGCGGATTTTGTTGCCCCATCCAGCAAAGCCCGTGAAATTTATTCACGAAAAAGCATTTGATAAAATGGGCGGCTATTTATACCATAGTCCCATACAAATTTCCAAAAGTTTTTAGAGATCATGAACAGTACTTACGAAGCTCCACGTCGACTCATTAAAACCCCTGACGAAATTGAAAAAATGCGTGTGGCGGGACGACTGGCGGCAGAAGTCTTGGATATGATCAAACCGCATGTTGTTCCAGGGGTGACGACCCTTGAGCTTGATACGATTTGCCATGACTATATTGTCAATAAACAAGATGCCATTCCAGCATGTTTAGGTTACGGTGCAGCGCCTGGTCGTCCTGCATTCCAGCATGTGATCTGTACATCTGTGAACCATGTGGTGTGCCACGGCATTCCATCTGACGCTAAGATGCTAAAGAAAGGTGATATTTTAAATATCGACGTGACTGTCATTAAAGACGGCTACCACGGCGACACTAACATGATGTATATCGTGGGCGGTGAAACCTCAATTTTGGCTGGCCGCCTGTGTAAAGTTGCTCAAGAAGCCATGTATCGCGGTATGGAAACGGTTAAACCGGGTTCAACCATTGGTGATATTGGTCATGCTATTCAAAAGTACGTTGAATCCGAACGCTTCAGTGTCGTACGTGAATATTGTGGTCATGGTATTGGCACCGTGTTCCATGACGAACCTCAAGTGCTTCATTACGGTCAACCGAATACTGGTATGGTTCTGGAGGAAGGTATGACCTTTACCATCGAACCTATGGTGAACGCTGGTGTTTGGCAAACCAAATTATTAGGTGATAAATGGACCGTGGTAACGAAAGATCATAAGTTGTCTGCACAATACGAACACACGCTTTTAGTTACCAAAACTGGTGTTGAAGTATTGACTGCCCGTCCTGAAGAAGACTTGTCGCGTTTTATGTAATTATTTTTCATATAATTATTATATTTAAATCACATCTTAAAAATGGCTACTTCTATGTAGCCATTTTTATGGTTAAGCTTTTTTCTGCTTCAGCGTAGTGCATCCTAAATTTTAAAATCCTTCTTAAATTTAAATTCTTTAGTTATTTTATATTCTTATAAAAACATAAAATCGGATTAATCAAGGCCGTAACCATCAACACCATCTATTTCAAAAAACTATTTTTTTTCATATCGTATATTTCTTGCACCCCTTTCTGCGGTTTTTTAGGCTAAGATAGTGTGCTTTTTTATTTTTTAATCCCTATAAGAAGGAATACTGCCGTGGACGTACGTCTCTCTGATCGTGTCAATGCCATCAAACCGTCCCCTACACTTGCTGTGACCAATAAAGCTGCTGAACTTAAAGCGGCTGGTAAAAACGTAATTGGTTTGGGTGCAGGTGAACCAGATTTTGATACCCCGCAACACATCAAAGATGCAGCAATTACTGCGATTAACAACGGTTTTACCAAATATACTGCTGTTGACGGTACTCCTAGTCTTAAAAAAGCGATTATCGCGAAATTTAAACGCGACAATAATCTTGACTATGCAGCAAACCAGATCCTGGTTTCTTGCGGTGGTAAACAATCCTTCTTTAACTTGGCACTTGCTTTGTTAAACAAAGGTGATGAAGTCATCATCCCTGCGCCATACTGGGTAAGCTATCCAGACATGGTGATTATCGCTGAAGGTGTTCCAGTTGTTGTTAAATGTGGTGAAGAACAACGTTTCAAAATCACACCAGCTCAATTAGAAGCAGCAATCACTGACAAAACCCGTTTAGTGGTGCTTAACAGCCCATCCAACCCTACGGGCATGATTTACACTAAAGCTGAATTAGAAGCTTTGGCTGATGTTCTTCGCAAATATCCAGAAGTATTTGTTGCTTCAGATGACATGTACGAGCCAATCCGTTGGGATGACGAGTTCTACAATATCGCAACTGTTGCTCCAGACCTGTATGACCGCGTAATCGTACTGAATGGTGTATCTAAAGCTTATGCAATGACTGGCTGGCGTATTGGCTATGCAGCGGGTCCTGCTAAATTGATTGGTGCAATGAAAAAAATTCAGTCTCAATCAACTTCAAATCCAACTTCGATTTCACAAGTTGCTGCTGAAGCTGCATTGAATGGTCCTCAAGACGTACTTGAGCCAATGATTGAAGCATTCAAACGTCGCCATGACTTGGTTGTGAAAGGCTTAAACGACATTAACGGTATCACTTGCTTACCTGCTGATGGTGCGTTCTATGCTTACGCTAATATCAAACCGTTAATTCGTGCTAAAGGTTTAAAATCTTGCACAGAATTCTCTGAATGGTTATTGGAAGAAACAGGTGTTGCTGTAGTTCCTGGTGATGCATTCGGTTTAGGCGGTTTCATGCGTATTTCTTATGCAACTGCTGATGAAGTACTTGTAGATGCACTTGCTCGTATTAAGAAAGCTGCTGATTCAATCGAAGGCGTAGATGCTGCGATTGCTTCAATTGCTGCTGAAAAATAATCTGCTTTTTATAAAGTAAGATTAAAAAACCCGCTCTTGAAGCGGGTTTTTTAATAGCTCAAATTTCATATAGCACCCAATACTGGGTATATAGGAAAAACCTTCAAATGGATGAATCTTTAAAATCTAATCAATAGTTTCTTTTGCAACAGCATAAAAAAGTACAGTAATCTTCTCATCACTGAGATTATTTTAAAACTTTCTTCTCTGGTGTGGCCCAAATCACTAACCCAATTCCACCCAAAACAATCACTGCGGAAATAATAATTCGCCAGCTAAGTTCCTCACCTATAAACAACGCACCGCCTAAAATGGCTAAACATGGCACAGATAGCTGCACACTGCTCGCCGTCACGCGATCAATACGCTTCACTATGACATACCACAGTACATAAGCACCGCTAGATGCTAAGCCGCCTGAAAGTACTGCTAAAAGCACCCCTTGAGGCTGAGCAAAGCTTTGTGCATAAAACGCAGCATAAGCCAGCAATACAAAAGGAATAGCCATTACAAAATTTGCCAGCGTACTTGCCAACGGGTTTTGCATGTTCTTACCCGCAATACTGTACATTGCCCAGCCTATGCCTGAAAGCACCATAATGGCCGCATAAACCAAGTTGGGTGCTGCTGCGCCCGGCAGCAACAAAATCAAAATACCGAGAATTGCGATGCCCAACCCTACGCCACGCTGAATATTGATTTTTTCACCATGACACAAACCATAGCCGACCATACTCAACTGTACTGTACCAAACAAAAGCAATGCTCCTACACCTGCATCTATATGCACATAGGCCAGTGAAAAAGCCACCATATAGAGCGCAAGGCAAAAACCATTTTTAATATTCCATTCGATTTTGGCTTTTTGTACAGAAAATATATAGAGCAGCAATAAAACGGCTGCACCGCTAAATACACGTATTAGGCTAAAACTGATTGGGTCAATTTGATGACCCGCCAACGCCAAACGGCATAAAACCGAATTGGCTGCAAAAGCCAGCATGGCAATCGAGATCTTAAACAGCATAGTTGAGCATCCCTCTTCAACCGCATCTCGTAGATATAGCGAATATATCTTATTAAATCTATACAGATTTTCTGATTCAATTTATAAGAAAGACAAATGAACCAACATCTTTCATATTTATCAACCATTAGTTTTCTTATTGATCTTTAGAAAAAAATGCAATCACATTAGCCTCAGTGAGTTGCTCTGTAGAATATTTAAACTGGTAAAAATCGGGCTTATTATCAATATAAATTTCTGTAGTCAGTTTTAAATCTTTCGGCTGATCTTGCATGGCAAAGACATTAATGTTGCAATAACTACCATCCTGGGTACGCCAGAAAAGCAAGGTGCCGCAGCGACTACAAAAACCACGCTCTCCCCATTCAGAAGATTGAAATAGCGCTAAATGTTCTTGATCTTCAAACTTTAAACTGTCTGGCTCTACATCCACACTCATCAGTACACCACTTGACTGCTGACGGCACATGGAACAGTGACAGGCGTGTACATCATGATTTTTTAATTCTGCTTGGAACTTAGTTTTACCGCATAAACAGGATACATTCATTGTTATTTCCTTGATTACGTTAATACTGATCAAAAATATCTAAAATATTGTTTCTTCTATGTATAAATGACAAATTCATCTCTGTATAAGTTTTATTAAAGAATTTTAAAACAATTATCTTATCAATTTGTTTTATTCACTATTTTAGATATATGAACATATGCTTCAAATCAAATGGAAAAATGATTTTTACAGCCATGCATTTTGCACGAATTAACTCAAAGCTGAGTGTTGACGACATGGTTAAATTTTGCTTAATTGAAATCTAGGTTCCTTTTTGGAACTGATCAATCAATAAGGAAATAATGACAATGAATCCAAAAGAAATGACCGGACTACAATTTCTACAAGCTATGTGTGCAGGAAAAATTCCAGCTGCAAGTATTAGTGAAACTATTCCAATGCAACCTTATGATGTTTCAGAAGGAACAATTCATTTCAGAGTAAAAGCAGATCATCGTCATTTAAATCCGTTAGGGGGCGTACACGGTGGTTTTTCAGCCACAGTTTTGGATTCCGTTACAGGTTGCGCAGTACACAGTATGCTAGAAGCTGGTGTAGGGTACGGCACTATCGACTTAAATATAAAAATGTGCCGTCCTATCCCTAAAAATAAAGAGCTTCATGCTATGGGTACGGTCATTAATATGAGTAAGAACCTGGGCATATCTGAAGGTAGAATTATCGATGAAGAAGGTAAACTTTATGCCCATGCTACTGCGACTTGCATGATTATCCGTTAAGGTTAAATCCGGTCTTTAAAAGATAACAAAACAGAGCTTAAGCTAACCACTTAAGCTCTGTAGTTTAATCAGGGTTAGATCGCTGATTTAAATGATTTTGTTAGCGCTGGAAAATCGACTTCTGGACGTGAAGTGCCTTTATAAATACATAAATATTTAAATACGCTATCGAGCGATACAGAGAGCTTCTTCTGTTCTGATACTGACCAGACTTTAGAGTTATTTCGTCCAGTTAAGGCGCTGCCATTCAACTGGTATAAATATAAATCATGATCACGTTGCAAAGGTTGTTTACGACCATTGGAATAACTATCTAGAAGCAATTGGCAAGGTGAGTCAATCAACCATTTATCGCTAAACCAAAGTTGTAACAAATCACCCAAATATAAGGCTTGAGTTCCAACAGGCCACACTTGGATATAAGCATCTTCAACAGCAGTTTGATAACGATCTGGATTTTGAATAATGGAAAGATAATTGTCTTGATAAAAAGATAAATTTGAAAAAATTTCGGCAATCGTCAGCGTACGCATTCGCTTTCTCCTGTTTAGCCATTTTAGTGCTGGCAAGTTGGTTTAAATCCACACTGTTTGAACTTTCATTCAAACGCTCTGTTATGCATTTAATCTAACAAGCCGATTTTGGCTGTGCAAGTTTTTTTAACATTTTTGATTTATTTGTCTAAATAAAAAGCATACAGCACAAAAATTAAGGAATCATGACACTTTTAGCTTGACCCCCTAAAAAATCTCCTTATAATCGCATGCAGATTCTCCAATAGCTCAGTCGGTAGAGCGACGGACTGTTAATCCGCAGGTCCCTGGTTCGAGCCCAGGTTGGAGAGCCAAATACGAAAAAGCCCGCAGCATTAAAGCGGGCTTTTTTTTGCCTGAATAATATAGAACGGTTTAAATCATCATAAAAACAATTATTCTTATTGCCTGTTTTTTTAAATTCAACCTCCGAATATCTAGCTGATATCAAGTTACCCTATTCATAGCCATAAATTTTTAGAGATATAGAAAAATCATTGTTGAATAATAGACTTCTTTCATAAGTCATTTTTCAATTATGACAAGTCGTTTATAAAGCCAAAATTAAAAATAAATTTTAGTAGGTAGTGGAATTATGAGAGTGGCATGGATGCCACATGTTTCCAATCACGACAAGGATATTGTGTATGGGAAATAAAAGGTTTTTCTTGCGAACTCAAAATATATTTTGATGTTCTCATTTTGATCTTTCAAAAGTAGAGATATCGCCTACGCAAAAGCATAAAAATCGAATCAATTAAATAAAACAATACTGATTTAAAAAAATCTAATAGTAAATATTTTTTGATTTATGTAAGTTATCTAATGAGCAAGCAATAAAAGAAAAGCGCATCGAAATGCGCTTTTTTATATTCACTCATCTAAATATAGATAAACCTGAAGATTTTTTTATTGCTGAGGTAAAGGAATATATTGTGAATTGCTATTCTGCGCTTTACGTTCAGCCACCACTACATTCAGGCTTAAAGGTTTCTCATCTCGCACTACTTCAACTTTGATGGTGCTATTTGGAGCTTGCAAGGCTACATAATTAATCAAGTGTGAAGCAGAATTAATCGGCTCTCCATTGACTTGAATAATCTTGTCGCCTTTTTGAATTCCCGCTTTGGCTGCTGGGCCTTGAGGAAGCACATCTGCAACCACAACACCTGCTTGCTTAGGTTCAAGAATGTTTTCCTGTTGGACTGGCATTAGGCTAATACCTAACCAGCCACGGACTACACGCCCATCTTTCAAAATTGAATTCAGAATTTGCTGGCACACTTTCGCTGGAATGGCAAAACCAATACCCAATGAACCACCAGATTGAGAAAAAATAGCCGTATTGACGCCAATCAAATTACCTGCAACATCAATCAGTGCACCACCCGAGTTACCAGGGTTAATAGCCGCATCGGTTTGGATGAAGTCTTCATAAGTGTTAATGCCCAAATCCGAGCGATTGGTAGCCGAGATAATCCCTTGAGTGACTGTTTGCCCAACACCAAAAGGATTACCAATGGCAAGAACGACATCGCCTACTTCATTACCACTCAGTTTAAACGGTAAAACAGGAAGCTTGTCCAGTTCAATCTTAATTACGGCAAGATCTGTATCGGGGTCTGTACCAATAATTTTTGCTACAGCGCGACGTCCATCATTCAATCCGACCACAATTTGATCAGCTTGTGCGATCACATGATTATTAGTCAAGATATAACCATCTGAACGAACAATAACACCAGAACCCAAGCTGTTTTCATTTTGCTCCTGACCGAATTGATCTGGTACTTGATCACCAAAAAATTCACGGAAGGCAGGATCATTTAACAATGGATGTTCAGTCTGCTTTACTTTTTGAGTGGTAAAAATATTCACCACTGCTGGAGCAGCAACTTTAACCGCAGCGTTATAAGAATCAATACCGCCTGTCCTCGTAGTACTGACCAAAGGCTCCACTTTTTCTACCGGCATTTTTACGCCATCAGCCGCAACAGGTGCTTTTGGCTGTTGGTATTGTTGCCATGCAAGAAAACCCAGCGTGACCAAAATGAGTAAAACCCAAGGTAACCATGTAAAGGTGCGACGCACGTTAATTTCCTCTAACAATATTTTAATTCGTTGATGACTAAGTAATTTATGCGCCATTGTAAAATGAAATACAGCAGGAAACATAAAAATAGTGAAAGAGTTTTGTGATGCTTTAGTTACAGTTCAAAATATGTTTTGATGATGTTAAATATTTAGGCTTTTGAGAAATTTATGGCAAAGCTCAATGAGATTATTCAGTGGTGCGACCACATCCTGAAATCACCCGAATTTAAAGACTATGCACCAAATGGTCTGCAAATTGAAGGTAAACCTGATGTAAATAAAATTTTGTGTGCAGTGACTGCATCACAAGGTGCAATTGAAGCCGCAATTGAACAAGGTGCGGATATGCTGTTGGTCCATCATGGCTATTTCTGGAAAGGTGAACCCTATCCGATTACTGGCATGCGCGGCAAACGCATAAAAAGTTTAATTCAACATGATATTTCACTGGCAGGCTATCATCTACCTTTAGATAGCCACCCAACTTTAGGTAATAATGCAGCTATTGCAGATATTTTAGCATTAGAAAATATTGAAGCCCTAGATCCAAGTGAACATCATCCGATTGGTAATATTGGTTATTTAAAACAACCCGTATCTGCTGAAGAATTTAAACTGTATGTATCTCAGCGTTTAGATTTTAATGCCATTCATCTTGCTGCTGATAAAAAATCAATCCAAAAAATCGGTTTCTGTACCGGTGGCGCACAAGATTTTATTGGCAAAGCGGCTGAACGAAATTGTGATGCTTATATTTCCGGTGAAGTCAGTGAACGGACTTTTTATGAAGCAAAAGAACTGAATGTGCATTATTACGCGTGTGGACATCATGCAACCGAGCGGTATGGGGTACAACGTCTGGCAAAAGCTATTTCAGAACAGTTCGATATTGAGTATAGTTACTTCGAATTAAACAATCCGATTTAATTCAAATTTGACGGTTTGACATTTCCTTTATACGTATAAATTTAGGCTTTATTCTGTATTGTTATTTATAAGCAATGCGCAATTTAGGCAAAGAATCCATTACAATAAAGCCACTTAATGTCAAAACCCAGCAAAATGCAAGGAATTGAAAACATGACAACGATTACTTTACCAGCACTTCCATACGGTTATGAAGATCTTGCTCCACATATCAGCAAAGAAACTTTAGAATACCATCACGACAAACATCACAACACATACGTTGTAAACTTGAATAACCTAATCAAGGGTACTGAGCTTGAAGGTAAAACTTTAGAAGAAATCATTAAAGCGTCTGCTGGTGATGCTGCTAAAGTTGGCGTATTCAACAATGCTGCTCAAGTTTGGAACCATACATTCTACTGGAACTGTATGACTAAAAACGGTGGTGGTAAAGCGACTGGTACTTTAGCTGCTAAAATTGATGAAGCTTTCGGTTCGTATGAAAAATTTGCTGAAGAATTTGCTGCTGCTGCAACCACTCAATTCGGTTCAGGTTGGGCTTGGTTGGTTGCTGACGAAGTAAATGGCAACTTATCTATTCTTAAAACTTCAAATGCTGACACTCCACTTGCTCACGGTAAAGTTGCAGTGTTGACGATTGACGTTTGGGAACACGCTTACTACATCGACTACCGTAATGCACGTCCTGCTTACATCAAAACTTTCATGGAAAGCTTGGTAAACTGGGATTATGCAAATGCTAAATATGCTGGCCAAGAAGCTGGCGTTGAAAAATAAGATTTGTAATAAATTTTAATTTTGCATAAAAAACCACCTCCTGTAGGTGGTTTTTTTATTTTTCGGGCATATCTGCATAATTATAAGGCAAATGATTCATTTCTTTATATTTACGTGTTGACGACTTAGGTTTTGATGCCTAAAATGCGCATCAGATTCTCCAATAGCTCAGTCGGTAGAGCGACGGACTGTTAATCCGCAGGTCCCTGGTTCGAGCCCAGGTTGGAGAGCCATCTATTCTTCCATAGCTCAGTCGGTAGAGCGACGGACTGTTAATCCGCAGGTCCCTGGTTCGAACCCAGGTGGAAGAGCCAGATTCTAAAAAGCCCACTCATCATGCAGTGGGCTTTTTTTATCAATCAAATGTCTATTTCATATGCAACACATGTGTTGAATGTGTTCTCTTTAATCCACATTTTTTACTTAAATCATAGATTATTCCCCAATCTATTGTTCACTGATCAAAATTTAGTTATGTTCATCCTAATAAAAATATTTTAATAAATCTTATGAATACAACTTGGATGAAGTCTCTGGTTTTCTGGATTATTTTACTTATTGTCATGTTCGCAGTGTTTCAATGCAGTCAAAATTCTGAAAATAAAAAACAGGCTTCCGCACTCATGTATGAACGCTTATTTCATTGTACCCGTAATTTACCCCAAAAGAATCTGGATGTTTTAAAACATATTCAACAACAACTCAAACCTGAACTCACTCAAGCCGAGCTGATGGAATTGATCAAGGAGTGCCGTAAAGCACACCCCTTACAAAGCAAAGAAAATTATATCAACTTAATAAAATCGCTTAAATAACAAGCAATAAGTTTATTTTTAAAACATTCAATTCATTTTCACGGTTTTTTTAAGCATAAGCCCTTGACCCTTTAAGCTTAGATACATAGAATGCGTATCAGATTCTCCAATAGCTCAGTCGGTAGAGCGACGGACTGTTAATCCGCAGGTCCCTGGTTCGAGCCCAGGTTGGAGAGCCAAATTCTAAAAACCCACTCATCAGAGTGGGTTTTTTCTTATATCAAGATTTTATTGTGTTCGATTCAAGTCAAGTCACTTTTTTCCTTATTGGTTGTATTGCCAGTCTTGCTTTGCTGACTATTGTTTTTCAGCAATTGTTCAAACCACGGCAAAAATTCTTTCCCAAACGTGTAATCACGCATTTTGAAAGCAAGATGTTTATTCGTCTCAAAGAAACCTTCCCTCAACATCATCTTCTGGCTCAAGTCGCTTTTAGTGCTTTAATTACCAACAATAACTTGAAGATTCGCAATAAGTTCAATCGTAAAGTAACCGACTTCGTTTTATTGAATCAAAAGCTTGAGGTGGTTGCCATTATCGAGCTGGATGATCCCAGCCATATAGGCAAAGAACAGGAAGATGCTGAACGAGATGCCATGCTAAATGAAGCTGGCTATCAGGTTTATCGCTATACCGATATTCCGAGTGCCGATCGCTTAAGAAGAGACATTTTAAATTAGTTCAATCTGTCAATGAAAGCCACCTTATCGGTGGCTAGATTTCACCGATCCAGATCATTTATTTTCTTGCTGTTCAGCTGATTCAGTAACCGCTTCTGAAGCAGATTGTTCAGCTGCTTCACGTGCTTTAATCCGTTCCAGTATTTGCGCTTGCTGCTGTTTATATTTTTCTTGATTTTTCTCATCACTACTGACTGCAAGATAAGCCATAGTCACCAGAAAAATAGGAATGCATAACCCCAATGTCATCCAAATAATCATCTTCTTCGTATTTGGCTTCGAGCTGGACTGTGACATCATCAACACCTACAGGATTCATCAATAAAAATATAGTCCAATATACTTGAAGTACTGAAGTACAACCATTTTTAATCCTATTCATCAGGTCATAAAAAAAAGTACCGTCAATCGATGCTTTTAATTTATTTAGACCTTATCGCTTTAAGATTACAGCAATGCAATAAAAATTCCGGCAAAAATAATCAGTCCTACCCAACGGTTATGACGGAATGCCCAAAAGCAGAGTTGCGGATTTCTGTCTTTAGTTTTTGCCCACTGATAGATAAAGTCAGCCACCACCACCAGCAATGCAGTTAATCCAAAAGGAATAAGTAAATTCTCTCGGTACAATGCTCCACTAATCAGCAATACACTTACTGCCTGTAAGAGTGAGATGATTTCAATGTCGTATTTTCCGAATAAAATCGCAGTTGATTTTACGCCTATTTTTAAATCATATTCACGGTCAGTAATGGCATATTGCGTATCATAAGCCACCGTCCAGGCCAGATTACCAAAGTATAAAAGCCAACAGGTCAGGTCAGGTGTCTGCCCGACTGCAGTATATGCCATCGGAATAGACCACGAAAATGCCGCACCTAAAAACACTTGCGGCAAGTTGGTATAGCGTTTCATAAATGGGTAGATAAACGCTAATAGCAATGCACCAAATGACCAGTAAAAGGTTTCGATTGGCAAGAAAAACAATAGGCAGGCACTTGCCGCAACAAGAATTAAAAATACCCAAATGGCTTCTATCGGCTTAATCACGCCTGTCGCTAAAGGTCGATCCTTGGTTCTGGCTACAGCACCATCTACTTTACGGTCAGCAAAATCATTGATGGCACAGCCTGCTGCACGCATAAAAACAATACCCAAGATCATCAGGAGCAGTACTTTTAAATCTGGCCTGCCTTGATTTGCAATCCACAATGCCCACATGGTCGGCCAAAACACCAACTCTGTACCAATCGGCTTATCAAAACGACATAAATAGTAATACGCTGCTAAACGCTCACGCCATGTAGTCTGTTGCACAATGTCCATGACTGTCCTTAACCCATATTCTGTTAAATGTTTTACTGTGAAGTATTTTGCTGAATAAACTGTTCAAACGCAGGCAAAAACGTCTCTTGAACAATAAATTTACAACCATGCCAAGTATAGCAACTTTGCCGTGTCCAGCCATCTTCAAGCAAAATCACACGGCGCTCACAATCTGGATTGGTGCGTTGAAACAAGAACCAGCCAATCGGTTTTTTACCAATATGCTGAAAGATACGTGCACGGGACTGCAGACTTAAAATCGGAAAGATACTTTTCGCTTTAACCCAAGGCTGGTCTTCACAGCCATATAAATAGCTTTCACGCACCCATGAGCTATGCTGATGTGGCATTTTCATCCATTTTGCATCACTAAAACTCAAACGCTGAAAATATTCTTGAATCGGTTCTACTTTAAAAATTCCAGCGGCCACATCAGTAAGTTGCTGAGTCAAAGAACCTGATGCATACAACCATGGGCGTAATTCAGCAGGAATTCGCATATCCTGTATTTTATATGCTCGCTTGTTCTGCATAAACCCACTGCTCGTTTAAGTTAATTGCTCTTAATCTCATATATACATCAGGTTAGCAATAGCCGAGCTCACTCAACCCTCACTTCCCCACCCTATCCAATCAAATACGATTAACAATTGTCCGTCTTGGCAATCACTTCAAATTTGCCTTGCGCAGTCTTGATTAAAATCATCCCTTCAGCACTCAAATAAAAACTTTGCGGATAGGCATAATCCAGCGCCAGCTCTGGATTTTTTAAAGCTACAAATTCTGCCTGCTTATAACCTTCCACAGTACGGCCTATTTCTAGGTACGTCACAGCAGAAAAATTCATTTTAAAACCTTGATCATGATCTTTTGGATTAACCCAAGGATAGAAACTGGTGTGTTTTTTACGCTGTGCCATATAGGTCATCTAATATTCATTAATATAAACAGATGATACAAAAAAACCCGCGACATGCGCGGGTTTTTTCAAGCTTAAATTCAGATCAGAATTAAAGGCTGTAGTACATGTCGAATTCAACTGGGTGAGTCGTCGTATTCAAGCGACGTACTTCTTCAGTTTTAACTTCGATGTATGCATCAAGCATATCTTTGGTGAATACGCTACCTTTTAACAGGTAGTCATGATCCGCCTGAAGTGCTTCAAGCGCCATATCTAGGCTATGCGCAACTGTAGGGATTTTCGCTTCTTCTTCAGGAGGAAGATCATACAAGTTTTTGTCAGCAGCTTCACCTGGGTGAATCTTGTTTTGGATACCGTCAAGACCAGCCATCAACAATGCTGCGAAACCTAAGTACGGGTTCATCATTGGATCTGGGAAACGTGCTTCAATACGCTTGCCTTTCGGGCTAGAAACGTAAGGAATACGGATAGACGCTGAACGGTTACGTGCTGAGTAAGCAAGCATAATCGGAGCTTCATAATGTGGCACTAAACGCTTGTACGAGTTAGTAGAAGGGTTAGTAATCGCATTCAATGAACGTGCGTGTTTGATCACACCGCCAATGAAGTAAAGCGCCATTTCTGACAAACCTGCGTATTCATCCCCTGCAAACAAGTTCTTGCCATCTTTAGAGATTGACATGTGAACGTGCATACCAGAACCATTATCGCCAACCATAGGCTTAGGCATAAAGGTCGCAGTTTTAGCATATTGGTGCGCAACGTTCCAAACTGCATATTTGAACTGTTGTACTTCGTCCGCCTTACGAACCATAGTATTGAAGCTCACACCAATTTCTAACTGGCAAGATGCAACTTCGTGGTGATGTACTTCTACACGACCAGGGCCCATGATGTCTTCGATTTTTGCACACATTTCTGCACGCATATCATGTGAAGAATCCACAGGAGGAACCGGGAAGTAACCGCCTTTAACACGTGGTCGATGACCTGAGTTACCACCTTCATAATCTTTGTTGGTTGACCAGGCAGCTTCTTCAGCGATTAATGTATGGCGCGCGCCAGACATATCGATTTCCCATTTCACTTCGTCAAAAACAAAGAATTCTGGTTCCGGACCAAAGAATGCAGTATCCCCAATACCTGTAGATTTTAAATATTCTTCTGCACGGCGAGCAATTGAACGTGGGTCACGGTCGTAACCTTGGCCAGTTGAAGGCTCAATCACGTCACAAGTGACAACAACTGTTGCTTCAGCAAAGAATGGGTCAAGGAAGCATGTTTCAGCATCTGGACGTAAAATCATGTCCGACGCTTCAATGCCTTTCCAACCTGCAATTGAAGAACCATCAAACATTTTACCGTCTTCAAATGTATCTTCGTCAATCGTATCTGCTGGGTAAGTTACGTGTTGCTCTTTACCCTTAGTATCAGTAAAGCGAAAATCGACCCATTTTGCGCCACTTTCTTGGATGAGTTGAAGGACCTTGTTCGCCATGCTCATTTTGCTCCGATGATTTTTTGTTGCACCTGCTAAGTGCGTGTTAGTAGTTGGCAGTTATTAAGCAATTCTCATACCAACTTTAAAAAACAAAGATAAAATATTGAATTCTTTATCAGAATAGAAGATTTAGATACTTTAGTTTGAGGCTATTATACTGTGTGCAAATGCAAATGCACCATATTCAAACACTCTAGATTATATTTGTTTAAAAAGCCGCTCCTAGTGTATCAAAATGGTGCAAATTTATTTTTAAAAGTTGTCAATACGTTTGGTTTTCAGCTATTTTGTTTAATTTTGTCAATATGAGATTAAAATAAGGACTCAAAAATTAATTTATATCCATGTTAATGATTTGATTAGCTAATATATCGACTCTTTCATTTTATCCTCATTTCTAAAGTTAAAATTAGAACAATGCTATCTCATTATTTTTACAATATTTTATATTTCCTCCACTTTAATCCGCCGTTTTTTTCAACACTTAAATAAAGAGGGAGAGTGCGCTATTTTGGGGATCAGGGCTAGATAGCCTTTGCTTTTATTAATGCTTCTTTATTAAGCCCAGCTTCAACTAATCAAATCTTAATACAAATCGAAATTACTTATAATTAGTCTGATAGTTCACTTGAATTTTAGATTTTATTGATTTTAAATCTGAATACAGTCGCCATGTTTAGATTTGCTTTTAATGATTGAAATAACGAATGATGAATTTCACTTAAGATAAAATGCAAATAAACCCGCTTATTCTCATCATGTGATCCCTCTAAAATCATTATCATAGAAATAGTTCAGCCGAAAATGCTTATTTTTTGCTATGATTATTCACGCTCCGTTTTTTATCCGTTTTAATAAGCTTTATTGACATAAGGTTGCGCTCTGAAACTGGACATAACGTGAGTATTCCTGGACTATTCGAGCACATATAAGTGCATAAATTTCAATAGGTTAGCTCATGCTTTTAATGATCGACAACTATGACTCCTTTACCTATAACATCGTTCAATATTTTGGCGAGTTAAATCAAGACGTAAAAGTAGTCCGTAATGATGCCGTGACATTGGAAGATATCGAGCGATGGCAACCCCAATATCTGGTGATTGGTCCTGGCCCTTGTTCACCAAGTGAAGCCGGAATTTCAATTCCAGCCATTCAGCACTTTGCCGGCAAAATCCCATTGCTTGGTGTGTGTTTGGGACATCAAGCGATTGGCCAGGCTTTTGGTGGGGATATTATTCGCGCCAAGAACGTCATGCACGGTCGCTTGTCCGATATGTATCACAGCAACAAGGGCATCTTTAGCAACCTGCCTTCCCCCTTTTCTGCGACACGCTATCATTCACTGGTGATTGATCAGGCGACCGTACCAGATTGTTTGGAAGTGACTTGCTGGACCAATGAAGCCGATGGCCGCATGGAAGAAATTATGGGTGTTAAACATAAGACATTAGCCGTCGAAGGCGTGCAGTTTCACCCTGAATCAATTTTAAGCCAGCATGGTCATCAAATCTTCCAAAACTTCTTAGAAATTTATGCATAAAGAGCGTAACGAAAATAATGAACATTCAACAAGCTTTAAATAATATTACCAAACAGATTCACTTGACCCAGCCACAAATGGAAGATGTGATGCGCAGCATCATGTCCGGTGAAGCAACCGATGCTCAAATCGGTGCGCTGATGATGGGCTTACGCTTGAAAGGCGAAAGCATTGATGAAATTACTGCAGCCGCGCGTGTGATGCGTGAGTTTGCGATCAAAATTGATGTTAGCGATCTTCCACATTTAGTCGATATCGTCGGTACTGGCGGTGACGGTCAAAACCTGTTTAATGTCTCTACTGCATCCAGTTTTGTGATTGCTGCTGCCGGTGCCACCATTGCCAAGCATGGTAACCGTGGGGTGTCTTCTAAATCAGGTTCATCCGACCTGCTTGAAAAAGCAGGTATTAACCTGAACCTGAATATGCAGCAAACTGAACGCTGTATCCGTGAAATGGGCGTCGGTTTCCTGTTTGCGCCGAATCATCACAAAGCCATGAAATATGCTGTGGGTCCACGTCAAGAACTGGGTATTCGCAGTATTTTCAACTTGCTTGGCCCACTGACCAATCCGGCTGGAGTACAACGTTTTGTACTGGGTGTATTCTCAAATGAACTGTGCCGCCCGATTGCCGAAGTCATGAAACAATTGGGTGCTGAACATGTGATGGTGGTTCATTCTAAAGACGGTTTAGATGAAATCAGTCTGGCATCTTCAACTTATGTCGCTGAACTGAAAGATGGTGAAATCACGGAATGGATGATTAACCCTGAAGATGTCGACATTGAATCACAGACTTTAACCGGTTTAATTGTTGAAGATTCAGCCGAAAGCCTCGCTTTAATTAAAGATGCTTTAGGCAAGAAAAAATCGGCGAAAGGCGAAAAAGCGGCTAACATGATTGCACTCAATGCAGGTGCAGGCCTCTATGTGTCCGGCTTAACCACAAGCTATAAACAAGGTGTGGCATTAGCCCATGACATTATTTACGGCGGACAGGCTTTAGAAAAAATGAGCGTTTTGTCTGAATTCACCAAAACTCTCAAAGAATATGAAGCTTAAGGCTATAAAGGAAATATTGTTATGTTAGATATCGCAAATACGATTTTAGGTAAAATTGTTGACCGCAAGCAGATAGAATTTGCTGCACGTTTAAAGCAATATAGCTTAAAAGATTTAGAAGAACTGGCGCAGGCAGCAACACCGGTGCGTGGTTTCGCAAAATCTTTACTTGGTAAACGTCCAGGTGTAATTGCTGAAATTAAGAAAGCATCACCGTCTAAAGGCGTGATTCGTGAAAATTTTAATCCTGCTGAAATTGCCCAGCAATATGAGCAAGCGGGTGCAGCCTGTTTATCGGTATTGACGGATGTGGACTTTTTCCAAGGTGCGGACGAAAATATTGCGATTGCTCGTTCTCATTGTGCCCTTCCCGCACTCCGCAAGGATTTCCTGATTGACCCTTATGGTGTGATTGAAGCACGTGCCCTGCATGCAGACTGTATTCTTCTCATTGTGGCTTGTCTGTCTGATCAGCAACTGGAAGAAATGTCTAAAACCGCATTTGAACATAATTTAGATGTACTGGTTGAAGTGCATGATGAACAAGAGCTTGAACGTGCACTGAGACTTTCAGAACGTTGCTTGCTAGGCGTGAACAACCGTAATTTAAAAACCTTTGATGTCGATTTAAATACATCTCTGCGTTTAAAGAAATTACTTGAGCCTTCACGTTTACTGGTGACTGAAAGTGGTATTGCCACACCAAATGATGTCCACATGATGCAACAGCATGATATTCATGCCTTCCTTGTGGGTGAAAGTTTTATGAAACAGCCTCGTCCAGATCATGCATTCACCGCATTATTTGGTCAGCCTGAACCTGTTTGATGAATAATTAAGATTATGAGTAAACATGATTCTTCGCTTTCGAAAGATCAGTACAACTTGCTGAAATCTTTTAAAAAGCAAATGACCAATCCGCATTCAACTGCTCTTGCCAAGCAACCTGAGCCTAAAGCTCAGACCCAGCAAGAACCGGAAGATGATTTCGATTTGTTCCAGAAGTCGATGCAAGGTGTCAAAAAGATGGACACCAGTAATATTGCGCCGATTGAAAAGAACAAAAAGAAAAAAATGGATGCCCAAACATTAGCAAAACGTGCTTCAGCCACTGGCCCAATGCAAATAGACAATGCTGAGCTGTCTGATACCCAAGCCATGCTGAACCCTGTTGCCAGTCAAGCCACCTTAAGCTATCGCATTGCAACTTTACAGCACAAAGTGTTTGAAGATTTAAAAGCGGGAAATTTACGCTGGTTTGAAGCGGTGGACCTACATGGTTGTACAGTTGAAGATGCGCGAGCTGCGGTATTACAGATCATTCAAATGGCAAAAGATGAAAATCAAAATGTCATTAAAATTGTGCATGGTAAAGGCCCTGAAGCCATTTTAAAAACCTATGTGAATGGCTGGCTTCGTCAACACCGTGATGTTTTAGCATTTGTCAGTGCGCCTGAAAAGCAAGGGGGCACGGGTGCCGTTTTGGTTTTACTCAAACGTGCAGAGAAGAACCCGAAATTTAAACAGTAAGCAGAATTTTTCCCCAAAACACGGCATTGTAGCGGTTTTCTGCTACAATGCCGTCCTTGTTCAATATCAGTGTAAGTGAACACGTCTTATGTCTATGCAGCAATCCTACGCCAACATTTTAACCGCCGTTGGTGAAGATCTTAATCGTCCTGGTCTTAAAGATACGCCAATGCGTGCTGCTAAAGCTTTTTCGTACTTAACGTCTGGATATAGCAAAACTTTGGAAGAAGTGACCAATAGTGCGGTCTTCCCTTCTGACAACTGTGAAATGGTTTTAGTGAAAAATATTGAATTCTATTCTTTATGCGAACACCATTTATTGCCTTTTTACGGTCGTGTGCATATTGCTTATTTACCTGAAGGGAATGTTTTAGGTTTATCCAAATTTGCCCGTATTACTGAAATGTTTGCACGTCGTTTGCAAATTCAGGAAAACCTGACTCAACAGATTGCTGAAGCTGTGGCTGAAGTGACCAAAGCACGCGGTGTTGCGGTGATGATTGATTCTGCACATATGTGCATGATGATGCGCGGTGTAGGGAAACAGGAATCCACCACTCGTACGGTTTCTTTCGTTGGAGATTTTAAAACCAATAAAGAAGAACGTCGTGAGTTTTTAAGTGCTTTACCTGAAAATTACTAAGTTTGAAAGATTCAAAAAAGCCCCGACGAAATGGGGCTTTTTTATTGATGCTTCAATCTGTTTCGTTTATATAACTCTTAACTTTAAGGACAAGTCATGTCATCTATTTGGTTAGCAGGTTACGGTTTGACTCAGAGTAAGGCAACGATTGATTATCCTCGTCCTGATCGTCTGGTTGCAGGTAATCCTAAACGTATCACCCAAAGTTTATATGAGCATCCCAATATGAACTGTGGCATCTGGACGTGTGAAGTGGGAGCATGGAATATTCAATTTGCTGCCAACAAACAGGAATTCTTTCAGGTGATTGAAGGTCTGGTACGTTTACATGATGCCAAAACACAAAGTTTTATCGAAATTAAAACAGGTAAAGCTGGCATTATCCCCCCTGGCTTTAGGGGTAAATTTGAAGTCGTGGAAGCAGTTAAAAAATATTTTGTCGTGGTTGAAGCCTAAAAGCTGTTTTATACCCCTAGACTATACTGGGCACTTTGTTGGCTCTGTCTACGGTCAAGATAATATTTCATGCTTAACTTTATTTGCCCACATAAACATTATTGCGCCCATTATTTTTTGCAGCATACAGCGCTGAATCCACAGCATCCAGGAAACGTTGATAATCGGGATGTCCATCATAAAGTGAACAACCGATACTGACGGTAAAATTAAAACTATTGCCCGTAGCGGTACGAATAGACGTTTCCTGAACACGCTTGCGGATATTTTCTGCAATTTCCTGCGCTCGGGTTAAATCACTGTCTACCAGAAGCAACAAAAATTCTTCCCCACCCACCCGGAATGCATAATCACTTCCCCTTACCGACTCCAGCAACACTTCACCAATAAACTGTAACGCCAAATCACCGGCTCCATGACCGTATTTGTCATTAATTCGCTTAAAGTAATCGGCATCAATTGCGAGCAAAGACAACGGCACATCATTTTTTCGAGAAAAATTAATCTCTCGGGAAATAATAGTATTTAAATAGCGTCGATTGAGCAGCTGAGTTAAAGAATCATTTCCTGAATCAATATATTCAGCCACCTGAAAAATCTGATCGACCAAATGCTGGATTTCTCTATTTTTCTCACGTATGTGTTGGATCAATTGAATAGTTTTATCTTTTTCAACACACGCTAAAACATTTTCATTTAACTGGTCAATCTCATAAATTCGCTCAATGATGACATCAACTTGCTCTGAACCTGTAAATGCATAGGCTGCTTTATGAATAAACCATAAACCAAACTCAGATTTCGATAATAAAGGATGCTTAAAATCAACCTTGTCTGAAAAAACTTTAAACATCAGCTCATTTTCCCAATCCAGTAATGAGCCACGCTGCTTATCTTTTTGTACGGCTACATCTTGCATGGCTGAAAATAAACGGTAGGTATGCTTGATGTCATTACTTTTTTCTACATTCACTTCATAAGAACGGCACATGATTTCAGACGCAAAACCCAATACCTGAATAATATAATTGATAATAACGAAACTATTTTTCTGTACTTTAAAGGATTGCAGATGAAAAACTTTATTTTCAATCTCCCGCACACCACGCATGATCAACCAGGAAGGAATCCCGATACGCGCATGAACTGTTCCCACCACCAGCTGTTTCTTTGACATTTCTTCAAAGTTTTGCTGAAATGGCACATTAAAACAATCGACTAGCCATTGGTTCAAAGTCGCTTTTAAACGGTTTTGAACAAGATTGTCCGAGAGAAAGTAGGATGCTTCTTTTTCTCGCATAATATTTTTATAGAATTCATCTACTAAAACGAGTGAATGGGCTTGAATAAATTGAAAAGTGTCATTTAAATCAGTTGTAGAGTAGCCAGCACAAATCGATTTCCATTGCTCCGCCAGCATGGCAATACTCTCTGTATTCATACAATTGATTCCAACAGCTTTAAAATTTAAAGGGAGATAATTAATTTATAAATATAACAAATTTTCAAAAAAATTACTGTGTGATCTATTTTAAGTTTTATCTAAATAATGAGATAACTAACAAAATATGATCTGATTTTAAAAAAAGTTTATATATCCTAAGCTTGCCTTATTCCAGTTTTTTCCATCCTGTTGTTGATATTCCCAGCCCACTCGAATCGCATTTTGCTGATTCAACACATATTGCCATTGAGTATTCAATTTCAATTGCCACTGGTGTGAATCTTCCCAATACGGCAATTCTACTTGAATTAAAGAATTAATTTTATCTGACCAAATATTCTGGCAGCCTAAGGTTGGTCCCATAGCGACACGCCAACCTTCATCCAATGCCTTGCCGGCTTGAATATGATTTTGCAGCTGCGCATAACATAAATGCTCACGTGCCTGATCGGAATAGCTATAGCCCATTTGCACTTTTAAATTGGCGACTCCATGCTGTTCCTGTTCACTAAACCTTCCACCCTGCTCTAATGCTTCTTGCTGCCAGCCTAAATTAAAGCCCCAAGACAAAGGCAGTTTAAAGGGTGAAACAGGATTGTAAGAATTGACTGTCATCAGGTCCATTTGTTCAAATTTCAGCTCATCTTCACGGTACTGTATTGCTGTATTTAAAAATAACAGCTGTGTGCCGGTACGAAAACCGCTCTGAGGATCTATCAGGTCATGATAGGCCTGCCTGTGTCCAAGCTCGATAAATTTCTCACCCTGCACTTCACCCGCCTGAATTGAAATATGACGAGCGTTATGACTTTGGGTCGGATCCGTTTTTGGACGCATCGGCGATTTTCGCTGCTTTTCTATATCAAGCTGGCTTCTTAAACCCAGTAACTGACGGAAACGAGGCTGGGCAAAAAATTTATCGACTTTTTGTCTCAGAAAATCCAGATATAGATGGTCATAGGCCATCTCCAGAATTTTAGCCTGATCCTGCACCGAAAACTTCTGTAGCTTTAAAGACTGAGTGTCTGTATTTGCATATGCCACCTGATGGGCAGTTTTCGCCAAAGTTGTACCGTGCTGTCTAGCTTGTGCCAATAATTGTGTTTCCAAAGCAGGTCGATAAATTTTTTCCTTGAGCAGACCTTGCTGTTCCACAACTTTCAGGGTTTCTATAGGAATAGCAGCTGAATTGAACTGTTGTTGAAGATTTAGCTCGGGACGTGCCAGGTCAAAAAGTCCGAGCAAGCGGTAAGCACAGTTGTCATTGATAAAATAATACGGGAAACTGACTTTCTGCATTTCCCACAGATGTTGAACCAGAAACTGCGTTTCTTCCGGATTTAAATTCAGCTCATATTCCCATAAATCACGACTTTCAAAGTCACCATATTCTTTGACCTTACGATAATAAGGCATTAGGGAATATTCGCCCGGGTATTGTCCGGTCAAGCCTTTCCAGGCAAAAGACCAGTTATCATTACTGTTTACTGTGGCCGCATAGTTTACCGCATAGGAAATCAGGTTTAATTGTTGCTGATCTTTCGGATCTAGACGCAATAAGGTATGGCCAAACATGGAGCTGGGATTACCCATAAAATCTGTGGCATAGATTAAAGTAGCCTTATAAGGTTTGACCTGACCAATCCACTGTTCAAATTCGGGACAGCTTACCGCCGGTAGTTGCTGTTCAGAGATGTTCAGCTGCTGTATCAGCCAGTGACTGCGTGCCGGAAATTTACAGCGTATCGATTGATTCGGTTCTGCTGCCGTAAATAAAGCCTGTATATTCTGCTGCATTTCCTTTTTAAGGTCGATTGATCCGTGCTCGGCCAAAAAATAACCTGCATAATTAACTTCGCTTTTACCCTGTGCATTCGCATACATGAGGCGTTGCCAGGTACGAGCGTGATTCAGCTGTTTGGTCTCGGCCAGATTGAGATAACTTTGTATTTCCGGTTTTATTTCGGCTGCATGACTTAAATGGACACAGGTCAGACCAAGCAGTAAAAAGGCATATTTCATTCAGTAATTTTATTCTCTGCAATTCTTGTATTCATAAGAAAACCCTGCCAAGGTGACAGGGTTTTCAGTCAGCGGCTTAGATGTAGGATTTTAATACATCATCCTTCGCCATAACCGTTTGTAGAGAGGTTAATACTTGAAGAGTATCCTGATTTTTATCAGAATAAATTTCAGAAAAATTCTGCTTGGATACCGCAAAGAAACGGGCTTTATCTTCAGCTTTAATATTGAGCAATTCAGCCAGCACATTCAGGCTTTCGCCCTCACCTACCGACATATCACGTGCGAGAGTTTCGGAATTTTCATTGGTAAAAGTGACCACCTGAGCGGTAACTCTTCCGCCTTGACTACATCCTAAAGTACCGAAAGTAATCCCGATCCATTGGTTAGTGAAAAGAACGTTGGTTGTTCCTGCCAGAAGTTTAGGAATGATGCCGGACTGACCTTCCCATACCTGACTACCTATACCACAACCGACATCATTGTCGGCCATAGCCATACCTGAACCTGTGACCAGTACAGCGGCCAGCATTATTTTTTTCAACATGCTTATTCTCCAATTATTCTCATGCAATCTTGTTATTACTCTAGTCATGTAATTTAAATTACATACTTAGCAGATTAACGGGAAGTCAAGTATGGTGCAATGAAAAAAATGTATGCTTTAGCTAAAGATAAAGACCTACTGTTCTAATGTGGTTTAAGTGTCCAGTTGCCTTCGGTATGACGCGTGCCTAAAATTTTCAGCACTAGCACCAGACTGAGCATTAATAGTAGATACCAGGAACCCAACTTGCCCCAACCAACCATATGCCAGGCATCGACCTGACTCGGATAAAGCCAGATTTTATAAAAGGTACTGATATTTTCTGCAACCCAGATAATAAACGCCAAAATCATTAACACGGGTAACATCGGAAGCTGGATTTTATGCCGCTGCAGCTGAAAGCGAATTTTTGTTTTCCAGAAAATGATGACGCTCCATGCAAATAGTAAATAGCGAATATCTGGCACAAAAAATTTGCTCATGAAATTAATATACGAGAATACTGCCAACGCCATCATGTTAAGAAAGTTAGGAAGCTTCTCGAACGATACCTGATACAGCCTTAATGAGCGGGCAAAAAAACTGCCTACGGCTGAATACATAAATCCAGCAAACAAGGGTACGGTCAAAATTTTGAATATTGCAGGCTGTGGATACTGCCATGAAGCAATTTGCGGATGGGTCAGGAAAATTTCCATGACCATCGCCATAATATGAAACAAGGCAATGACTTTGGCTTCTGACCATGATTCCAGCTTTAAATACAGCAAGCAAACTTGAATAATTAAGGCATAAAACAACAAATAGTCATAACGAAAAAAGCCATAAAGCTCTTGGCTTCCCATAGAGGCTGTAAATACAAAAGCAACCAACAGTAAAATCCCAAATAAGGCAGCCGAAGCTGCCTTAAATGAGAACTCAAAACATGATTTAACAAGACTGATCACGGTTGAATCCTAAAAAAATGATTTTACTCACAGATGCTTAAAGATATTTGGCGCTATATTCATGCACAGTATCAATAAATACTTTAGGATTTGCAGGATCGACCCATTGGGTAATACCATGACCTAAGTTAGCGATGTAACCTGTTTTTTCACCACCCGCATACGCATCATCCAGCATGGCTTTGGTGGCTTTTTCAATGGATGCCGGTGTACCATACAAAGTGGCTGGATCCAGGTTTCCTTGCAAAGCAGCGCGGCCATTGACAGTTTGGCGTGCCACATTCAACGGCGTAGTCCAGTCCAGACCTAATGCATCTGCACCCGTGGCCAGCATAGGCTCGATCCACTGACCGCCACCTTTGGTAAATAAAATCACCGGTACTTTACGACCTTCATTTTCACGTTTTAAACCTGCAACAATTTTCTGCATGTAGTTCAATGAAAATTCGATGTATTCACGATGTGCTAATGCCCCGCCCCAACTGTCAAAAATCTGTATTGCTTGTGCACCCGCATCAATTTGCGCATTTAAATAATCAATGACAGCAATAGCCAGGCGGTCCAGCAAGGCATGCAATACTTCAGGTTGGGCATACACCATATGTTTGGTATAACGGAAGTCTTTACTTGAACCCCCTTCAATCATATACGTTGCAAGCGTCCAAGGACTGCCGGAAAAACCAATCAATGGCACTTGACCGCCTAATGCAGAGCGAATGGTGGTTACAGCATTCATCACATAATCTAGATCAGATTTGGCATTAAAGTTGGGTAAATTTGCCACATCCTGTTCAGTACGAATGGTTTTATGGAACTTCGGACCTTCACCCGCTTCAAAATACAGGCCTAACCCTAAAGCATCCGGCACAGTTAAAATATCTGAAAATAGAATGGCTGCGTCCAAGTCATAACGGCGCAAAGGTTGCAAAGTGACTTCACATGCAAAATCATTATTTTTACACAAGGAAAGAAAATCACCCGCTTTGGCACGTGTTTCGCGATATTCAGGCAAATAACGCCCTGCTTGACGCATCATCCAAACTGGTGTGCTATCTACTGGCTCACGCAACAAAGCACGTAGAAAACGATCGTTTTTTAGAGTCGTCATTTACTTTCCCATCTCATTTTTAATCTTCGAACCATCATACCAAAAAGCCCGAAAATTTAGTAACTTCTCTCGCCTTTAAAAAGTAATCATGGGAAATTTAAAATAATTTTTACACAAAACAAATACTGCATCTCCTCTTTTTTTCTGCAATACTTGTGTAGTTTTATCAAATTGTTAATGAATAATTTTTAAGGTTGAATTCCATGTTCGTTCGCACATTACTCGCTATGAGTTTAAGTTGCATTTTTGCGGGTACAACGTTTGCTGCATCTACTGCTGAACAGCCTTTAACTCCCAAAAAGATTGCTGATACTGCGGTTCAAGACCCTATTGACCCTCTTGCAACTGAAGCAGCCTCAAGCGCTCAAAGCACTGAAACCCATATTACACAACAAGAACAACAAGACTTGAATAAGGCTTCAAAAACCTTAGAAGATCTTAAAAATTCTGAAGATGATACCGCTGCAATCGGTACTGCACCTACGACAAAAACATCGAGTGTGACCCCCAACTCTAGTGCTGCTGCAGCCAAAGCATCATGGACATTAGATGGCCTGAACAATGCCGAATGGTATGAAAATATTGGTAAAGGTCAATTCCCAGTTTATGCTCGTGCACATGTCATGTTAAACAACTCGCATGCTTCCCCGGGTGCGATTGATGGTTCAAGTGGTAAAAACACCCTCAAAGCAATTGCGTCATTCCAACAAATAAGTGGCATTAAACCAACTGGGACCTTAACTCAAGAAACCTGGAATGCCTTAATTGCCAAACACGGTTCTAAACCTGCATTTATTGAATACACCATTACCGATGCCGACTTAAAAGGTCCTTATGCTGCATCTATTCCTCGCGATTATGCATTACAGGCAAAAATGAAAGGTCTGTATTACACTCGTGTAACTGAAATGTTGAGTGAAAAGTTTCATATGGATGAAGACTTTTTGAAAAAGTTAAATCCGAAAGCAACTTTCAAGAAAGCGGGTGAGAAAATCATTGTCGCCAACATCCGCAATGAAGTACCAGAAGATATTCATTTGATCGTTGCGCATAAAGGTGCCAAACAACTGTACTTGTTTAACAGCCGCAATCAAATGATTGGTTCATTCCCAGCAACCATCGGTAGTTCAGATACTCCTTCTCCTACTGGCACTTATAAAGTCACTGGCGTAGCACCAAATCCTTGGTATAGCTATTCACCAAGCAATTTTGTGCAAGGTAAGAATACTAAACCGCTTTCACTACCACCGGGTCCCAATGGTCCTGTTGGAAATATCTGGATTGGTTTAAGTAAAAAATCATTTGGTATTCACGGTACACCAAACCCATCTGCAATTTCTAAAACTGCATCGCATGGTTGTATCCGTTTAACCAACTGGGATGCCAATGACTTAGGTAAAAAAGTGAAATCTGGCGTAACTGTTAAATTCCTAGAATAATCAAAATATTGATAATTCCAAAGCCTGCATTTATGTGGGCTTTTTTTACAAAAAATAAAATGCCATTTATCTTAAAACCACTCATAATGTGATTTATTCTACATATTCTAAATATTAACAATAAAAAATATCCGTTGCATAAATAGAATGATATGTCGCTTTTATACTATTTTTATCACTTTTATAGCACGGTATTATCATTCTAATTTCAAATAATAAGGAGCATCAAAGATGAATACTTTTTTGCATCATGCTGAGAATCGAGGTCATGTCAAAGCCGGTTGGTTAGATACCAAGCATAGTTTTTCTTTTGGCAGCTGGTATGACCCCAAATATATGGGCGTCAGTGTACTTCGCGTGATTAATGATGACACCATTGCTGCTCATAATGGTTTTGGCGCCCATCCACATGAGAATATGGAAATTTTGACCTGTGTACTGGACGGTACAATTTCGCATAAAGACAGCATGGGCAATGAACGTCATATTACTGCAGGTGAATGGCAACTCATGAGCGCGGGTACCGGGGTTCAACATAGTGAAATGAACAATGGCGATACCCCAGTGCATATGTTGCAAATCTGGATTCATCCAGATATTCAGAATGCTGAACCCAATTATCAGCAAATTCAGTGCAATCCGCATGAGCAACCGAATCAGTGGCATTTAATTGCTGGACCGAGTGATAATGCGCCTATGCATATTCGCCAACAAGCTGAAGTAAAAACTGCAGTCTTGAAAAAAGATCACCTGCTGCCTGTTGAAGCAACACAGCAAGTCAATTATGTGCATGTGATTTCAGGGGTAATCCAGATTGAAGATCAAATTGTGAAAGCTGGCGATGCGCTACTTTTTGCTGAAAATAATCAAATTAAAGCTTTAGAAGACAGTCAATTCATCTGGTTCGATTTACCACAAGCTAAAAATTAATGCTTTATATTGCTAATTTCCTATTTGAGATGACTATTGCCAATAGTCATCTCAAATAGATTTAAAAAGTGAATATTAAAAAATGTCTTTAACCGCTTATTCAATCTAACTATCGTTATATCTTGTCGCATCCATAGCTATAAAAATCAAACCAATAACCCTCATATTTTTATCCAAAAAAACTACCTTTTAGAGGAAAATAAATCCGGTTTATTTTGAAATAAAGAGATAGAACATTGCTTTCATCAGTAAGAACTATCTTGGCGGATCTATTATAAATGGTGAAATAAATTTATAAACCTTAAATTATTTTTAATAATCAGAAGAGAAAATCTACATGAATCAGATTTTGGATGTTCAAACTACTCAACAACAGGCTCTGCTTTTTTTATTAGATTTTTTAAAACAGAAAAATTACCACTTTACGACGATTACTCCTCTTTCCCATCAACGTATTTTGAACCGCAATAAGAATACAAAAAATAAGGCTATTACTCTCGGCGATATATTTGGCTGGAATTTAGCATTCACAGAAACCGCTCTGGAATCCTCCCTTTTTACAATTCTAAAAGAAAATCAGCTCATCCGTTTCCATGATGGTCAGTGGTTCAGTCAAGTGCGAGTAGCTTCCTTAGATGATGAATTATTTATTCATTCAGGTTTTCCTACCGTTGAACATGACGCGGTTTTTTTGGGTCCCGATACCTATCGCTTTGTTTATCATTTAAAACAATATTTGGCGCACAAACCTCAGTCATTCAAGCAGGCGCTGGAATTGTGCTGCGGTACTTCTGCTGCTGCGATTAGTATGGCTAGAAATTTTTCTGATTTTGATAAAATTACCGTGGCGGATCTTAATCTGAAAGCATTGTCATATAGCCAAATCAATGCAAGCTTTGCAGATTTAAATAATATCACGCCAGTCTACAGCAATTTATTTAAGAATCTTGAAGGACAGTTTGACCTTATCTTTGCCAATCCCCCTTATTTAATTGATGCAGATCAACGGCAATATCGTCATGGCGGCAATGAACTGGATGGTAGTGAATTATCCTTTAGAATACTGCAAGAAGGTATTACGCGGCTAAATCCACAAGGGTGTTTGTTTTTATATACGGGAGTAGCAATCCGGTCAGACCGTAACCCTTTTTTAGAACAGCTTGAAAAGTTAATGCGCTCTAAATCGAACATAAACTGGTGTTATGAAGAAATTGATCCTGATGTTTTTGGCGAAGAGTTAGAGCAGCCTGCTTATCAACATATAGAACGAATTGCTTTGGTTTTGGTTAAATTGGAATTGATGCGTTAAGAATAGCTGTGTTACCCAAATATTTAAGAATTCAAAAGTATCCCCAGAAAAATAAATGATTTATCTATTTTTTTTCATTAGTTTTATCGGATTGTTTTTTATTTATCGTATCCATTCTTATATAGCTAAAATCGTAGACATTAAAAAAAGCCCCTGTTTTCACAGGGGCTTTTGAATTTGGCGGAAGCGGTGTACGCCTAACAGATGTCCTAGGCAATTTTGATTATGCCCAGGCTATGGAATATTTTGTTGGGGAGAACGCTGCTGAATGGAAAAGCAATTTAGAACCCATCCTCGGTAATTTAAAACAGATTTTTCGCCCTCATCCATCTTTTTTATGATCAAGTTTATGATTTTGTTAAGCATTTAAGATAGAAAAAAGAGATTCCCCCTAAAGCTCTGGAATTTGCAATTCTGACTATCTATCGTTCTAGTGAAATTTTTGGGACTAAATGGCAGGAAATTGATTTTAAGCATAAAGTCTGGATTATTCCTAAAGAACAAGTGAAAGCTCAAAAGGAACATGGTGTATTGTTATTTCAAGAAGCTATTAGTTTGCTTAAATCAATTCAAGAATATACTCCACCTCAAAATTTCATCTTCCCTGCTACGTAATGGGCAAATGCTTTCGGATAGGTCATAACTACACTGATCAAACGCATACATGAACAAAAATTTAAAGATACGGGCTTAGGCTATATTGATCCAAAACAAAATCGAGTGATTACAACACATGAATTCAGATCAACATTCCGTGACTGGTCAACCGATAAAACAGACTACCCTCGTTAAGTTTGTGAACATGTACTTGCACATAAATTACCAGATGAAGTTGAAGCTGTTTATTTATGTAGGGCTTAGTTTGGAAAACGTAAGAATTTGATAATAGGGACTAAGTTTATTAATTTTTTCAAAAAACCATAATTTAAAACCAAACCCAGCCAAATTGCGAGAATCAAATTAAATTGCATTGAAGTAATAGATTTTTTTAAATTTTTTATTTTTAATAACAAGTGAGGCATATTTAATCAGTCATAAATTTTTAAAAGATATTTTATAAATTAAACCTTAAAACTGCATTAAGAAACACGACCATTCTTTAATAATTATAATAAAGATCAAATATTTAATACAATTAAACAATGAGCATTTAACTTTCCTGAATGCGTTTAAGTGACTAAAATTTTATTGTATATCTGATAGAAGAATTAAACAGATTATTACTTTTTCTTATCGACAGATAAGAACAAAAATATCATTTATTCTTAAGCTTAAGTTAATTAATCCAATTTAAAATATTAAAAAAGATCACCAAAGAGTCCAGCTGATGAATCAACAAGAATCAAGTATCGCTACTCACCTTTCTAAAGTTCCTCAGATCACTGCACTTTTCTGGATCACTAAAATTTTTGCCACAACTTTTGGTGAAACTGGCGGTGATGCAGTATCGATGTCTCTAAATTTAGGCTATTTGATCAGTACCTTTATTTTTGCAGCCATATTTATAGCTTTGCTATTCTTTCAAATCAGCTCTAAATCTTACCGTCCTTATTTGTATTGGTTTACTATCATCGCCAGTACGACCGTAGGTACGACACTGGCTGATTTTGTCGATCGATCTTTGGGGATTGGATATGTCGGCGGAAGTAGCCTGTTGCTCGGTTTGGTCTGCTTGTCTTTATTCAGCTGGTATAAAGTTGAAGGCAGTATTTCACCGCATACGGTGAATTATCCACGGGCAGAAATTTTCTATTGGTTAACCATTACCTTTTCCCAAACCTTAGGGACGGCTTTAGGAGATTGGTCAGCAGACACCATGGGGCTGGGTTATAGCGGTGGAATTATTCTTTTCGTCGGTCTTATTCTCATGATTTTGGCCCTGTACAAATTCACTCATGTTTCAAGAACCTTACTGTTTTGGAGTGCATTTGTTTTAACTCGCCCTTTGGGCGCTGTGGTCGGAGATTTTCTCGATAAACCGATCGCTTCGGGTGGTTTGGATTTAAGTCGTTTTACTGCTTCAGCTGTTATTTTGATTGCGATTCTATTGTGTATTTACTTTAGCAATAAAACGACTGTAAAAAAGGCCTAAATATATAAGGTCGTATTAATATTGAAACATTGATTGGATCTGTGCGCTGACACAATAAGCCAGTAAGCCCTGCTAAAAATGCTTTCAACAAGGAATTTTTTTGCCATGATGTCATTGATTCAAACCCATCAGCAATTGTTCATCTTGGGCATACTCCTATTTTCACTGGTTATTCTTTTGTGGGGGTTGCAGTACTGGATTATTCAGCATGGCAAACAATTATTGGATCAATTTGTGCAGTATGGGGAAACGTTTAAACAACATGTGGGAAAAAGCAATTTATTCATTCGAATAAAATATAAGTACCCGCGTTTTTTCGGTTTTTTGTGGAGAAGATTCCAACTTCAGCATTTTTATGGCTTACCTCTGACGCTTTTATTTTTAGCTATGGGCTATATTTTAGCTTTGTTTACCGGACTTGTTGAAGATGTGGTTACTTCAGACTCCATCGTGACAATGGATTATTTTGTTTCCCAACAGATGAATATGCTGGATCGGCCCAGTTTAGTGAATTTTTTTATTTTCATCACCAGTTTTGGTTCTACAGCAATTTCTTGTTTGATTGTGATTTTAGTCTGTGTGATCTGCTGGATCATTCGCCAACCCTATATATTAATAGGGTTGCTGGTCTCCACCATAGGAAGTTCTATATTTACCTTCCTCAGTAAACTATTATTTCATCGCGTGCGACCAGTCGATGCTTTACTGCTTGAGCAGTCATACTCATTCCCTAGTGGGCATGCCACCATTGCCATTGCCCTATATGGATTTCTTGCTTACCTCACTATTCGTTTTAGCGCAAATTTTACCAGACAAGTCCGTATATTTTTTACGATGTTTCTTTTTGCTGTACTTTTAGGCCTCAGTAGAATGGTATTAAATGAACATTATCTAAGTGATGTACTGGGTGGATTTTTAGTAGGAATATTATGGTTAATTATCAGTATTAGTCTGACAGAATGGTTAAGTGCCAGAGGAAAAATTATTTGGCAAATACCTGGGTCAGCTATGCAGACTTATACAGTAGGCCTAAGCATTATTTTGGTTCTGCTTGCTGTGCTAATATATGCAGAAGTCTATCAATTTCCATTGTTAGCTTAAGTAAAATCAACTTTTAAGATCTTTTAGTGGCCAAGTAAAATAATTGATCAAATAATAAAAATAATGAGAAGTGCTAAAAATTATGCCGCACTTCTCATATCTTTTGCATTTTTGGAATGCAGGTTTTTCAATCGAAATACGATCTAAAACAGCTTCAATTGCAGAATTGAATAATTCCACCATTAGAGCCAGTAAACAGACAGCCCCCATCAATGCCCGTTCTATAGAAGAAACAGCAATAAAAAAGCTCATAGGAATTAGAATAAGATTAATTAATACCATTTGACGAAAAGCCGCCTATTTTTAGACGCTCTTTTAAATCCTGAAAATGAATAGCCAGTGGCTGCAAAAATCCGTTTTAAATTTTTTTTGCCTTTTACTCCCGGTTTTTGAAATTAGCCAATAATAATCTCTACAGATGAAATAAATTTATTATAATCATCCTGATAACAAAAAGGATATACCTTGTGCGCCATTCTTACCATATTGAAAAACATTACATCGAACGTGCGGGATGGTTGCGTGCAGCTGTGCTGGGGGCAAATGACGGGATTATTTCAGTCACAAGTCTCGTGGTGGGAATCGCAGCTAGTGGAGCATCCACACATACCCTATTGGTGACCTGTATCGCCGGGTTAATATCTGGAGCTGCATCAATGGCGGCGGGTGAATATATTTCTGTTAAATCGCAACAAGACATTGAAAAGAATGATCTAGAGATGGAAGAACGTGAACTGCAACGCCATCCTGAACATGAATTAAATGAGCTAAAAAATATTTACATACAGCGTGGATTACATCCCGATTTAGCGCAACAAGTCGCGCAACAACTGACTGCACACAATGCTTTAGATGCACATGCGCGTGATGAAATTGGTATTTCAGATCATACTTCTGCCCAGCCCTTTCGTGCCGCATTCTCTTCAGCTATTGCATTTACTGTAGGCTCATTATTTCCTTTAATTTCAATTATGCTTCTGCCTGAGCAATACTTAGAGAAAGGCGTCATGCTGATTGGGGTATTAAGTCTCGGAATTATGGGTGCCTTGGCCAGTTATGCGGGCGGTGCAAGTATTTGGAGAGGTTCGATTCGGGTGATGATTTGGGGAATTATCGCCATGTTATTCAGTGCTTGGATCGGATCATTATTTAATGTTGCGGTGGCATAAGATCCCTTTTTTGTATAATCCAAATACTCCCACTCCATGTGGAGTATAGATAATAAATCTATAGAAATACCTTACATGTCTGACATGCTTTATATCGATAAAGCATGTTGTTCTAGGTGAACAATATGCCTATTTTTTTCTCGTTATAAATCTAAATCATTTCATTTTTTTAAAAAGCATACTTTTTAATACATTATCTTTGAAAATAAAATGGTGGATTAATGCAGCACAAGCATGTAAACCTACGACTGTAATAAAGAAGTTACCTAAAAATTGATGTATCTGACCAATATATTTAACCTCTCTAACACTGCTCAAAAGTGGCAAATTTAAAGAGAATACTTGGAAGTTATCAGTGAAACTCGATAATGCAAGCCAGCCCGCTATTGGAACGACACATAAACTTACGTAAAGCGCAAATCTGACAATTTTAAATAATTTTATTTGATACGGATTAATGATCTCATTTTGAGGAATATTTCTTTTATAGAAAAAAACAAAAATCAACCGCACGAAAAATAGAATAAATATTGAAATTCCACCTATAACATGAATCTGGCCCTGCAACCCTGTTCTTGTTGGATCTCCACTCGTCAAATATACAATTACAACTAAAACAAAGGTAATCCAGTGCATTATTATCATAGGTTTAGGATAATTATTATTCATATTTTTTCCTGAATTTTAAATATTTATATAAGACGGAACCGATGAAAGAAGAATAGATAAAATTTATCTAGTAAAGTAGTGCTAGCCCAAGTTGGCTGCAGATCATCTCCCTACTTGAAGATCTTTTATAATTTCAACATACCTCATTTCTAGTCTATACATGGTATTACTATAATCTTAAAAATAATTTGCCAGACGCTTAGAAACTTTGGGTACGAAGATTTATTTTTAATAGGTAACTTATAAATATTATTTCAGACATTGTAGGCACTCAGCATTGTGGTTAAACAGCTCCCTTCAGTATTACTGTGCATCCTGCACACAGTTATTTTTTTCGTCAGTTGTGGGAACTGTTACAAGCCTATTCGGCCTGGAACTAGCATGCTTTAAGCATGGGTCTCTGTGCCTTCTTCACTCTACAATTTACCTAGCGCTATAAAACTATTCCCGTAGCTTTTTTGTTGATTATTTTAGGTATTGGTTTAAATGTTATGGGGTATACCCAGGAATGGGGAATTAGTTCTGTTGGGCATTTTGAGTTTATTCTACCGAGTTTTAACTTACCTCATTTGAATATGAATAATTGGTTGCAACTAGTAGAAATTTCGCTGGCAGTTGCACTGATTATTTATGCCGAATCTTATACATCAATTCGTACCTCTGCCCTAAAATACAATAATTCAAGCGAGCCAAACCGTGAACTGACTGCATTGGGGGGTGAGTAATATTTGCTCAGGATTGTTTAAGGGAATGGCGGTTGGCGCAGGCTATTCAGCGACTTCAGCCAATGAGTCTGCAGGAGCAAAAAGCAAAAAATCGGCATGGGTGGCAGCGCTGGCAGTGGTGATTTTTTTGCTGTTTTTTCGTTAGTATATCGCCAATATTTCTGAGCCAGTTTTGGTGAGCATTGTGATATATGCGGTAAGTGGGCATCTTCATTTTGCCCCCCATTTAAACAGTATTTTATTTGGCATAAAGATCGGTTGTTGTCGATTATTGCGATTTGGGCAGTGATTATTTTTGGTGTGCTAAATGGTTTATTGATTGCGGTAATTGTGAGTGTTTTAATGTTATTAAAAAGCTACTCTGTTCCTCGAATTGCGTGGCTTTGACGTCTAAATGGTGGGCATGATTTTGTAGACACAAACCGTTTCCCTGAAGCTGTAGCACCTTATGCTATTTTAATTGCACGGCCTGATCATTCCATGTTTTTTGCCAATGCAGAAAAAATCTGTCATACGATTCTAAAGAAGGTTTCTGAGCAAAATTATGAACATGTGATTTTGAATCTTGAAGAGTGTCCAAGCCTTGATAGTACCAGTATTGAAGAGTTGCTATCGTTGGCTAAGCATTTGCAAGAGCAGCAGATCGACCTGCAATTGGCAAGAATACGTCGTTCAGTCGCACACCTTATTGTATGTGAATAGTCCATTATTTCCCCAGTCTAGTTATGATTCACAAAGTGTCGATGATGCCGTACATCAGTTAGAAAGCAGCGCTATTAATCAGAGAAAGTTTGTTCAGTGGGCAATTAAGTGTGGTAACACCTTTTCAAGTCAATTTATCATCCATTATTCGAAGTCATTTAGAATGATGTTAAAAACTTGATTTTCTTTTTCAAAAAATGGTTATGTGGGGTAGGTTGAGGGGTAAAACCATAGTTAAAAAAATAAGCCCTTGTAAAAACAAGGGCTTATTTAGATATTTGGCGGAAGCGGTGACAGTCACATTTAAAACATAATACATTGAAAAACAATAATAAATAAAATAAAAATTCAGTTTTTACTGTTATTTTTACTACTTCATATTTCCACAAATTATTTATTAAAAACTTATTTCAAAAATTTGTTACTACAGAATTTCTAAGAATGGATTTTTATCCACGATAGCAGCTTGCGATTTCTTACGAAGTAAATCGACTAGATCATCTTGACGTTGTAGCAGCATAACAAATTCTCGTAATGAACATAAGAATAAAGTTTTTTGATTAAGAGCATTTCTACATTCAGACACAACTGATGAAGCATAACCATTTGTTGCAATGAAAATTCCATGAGCATCAGCACGACTAAATAGGCGAACCAAATGTGGTGAAAACTCACCTATACCTACTGATGCATTAAGCCACTTCATTTCAACCAGATGAATCTGTCCATTTAGTTCAATGACCCCATCTATTTGTTCGACAACTACAGAAGTATCAGGATTTCGACGACGAAAATCTTCACACACAAGAATTCCATAGACACGGAATAAATCATTTAGAATTCCTTCTAAAAGTTTACCCCTTTCCTGTGGTTTGTCATCCATACCAAAGAGTGCAGCAAGACGTAGGCTAATAGCATTAATTTCTTCACGTCGTTTTGCTGCTGCGATGCGTTCTGCTTGTTGCCTAAATCGACGTTCATCTCTCTCAGCATTTCTTTCCTGCTTCATCCGAGTAAATGAATCTTTCTTATTTACAGCTTCCCTAATACTTGCGACTAACCCTTTAGCTTTGAGTTGGTCAGTTGGCCAGCAAGTTTCAAAACTCTCAAACTCTATAACTCGCTTAATTATTTCACGACGAGCACTAAGCCCACTATCCCCCCGTGAATTTACTTTCGTTAAAACATTACGAACAATTTCAAATTTATTAATTGACTGAGGATCTGTCTGTACAATCCTAATAACACCCATTATATCCTCTTGTGGAACACCTGCCCCTTGGAGAAAAAGCACAACAGCTTTCTTTCCTCGGAATAACCTTGGAATCGTTTCAACCAGCAATTCGAACACATCAGGTGGATAATGAAATATATCAGTCATTCTATTCTCTCATAGCCTTCAATACCTCGTTTATGTCGGGTTTATATTGAAGTGGATTAAAACTAATCTATACCAAATTTTAAATGATATATCAGAACATGGAGCTGCTAAATAAACCCATTTTTATTGGTATCTGCTATGCCTGATAATGCATCAATCACAGTATATGTAAATAGGCTATGTCCTCAAAACTCTTTGTTTAAAGCATAACGACCTGCGGTTATTATCACGCCTGATTTACAGGCTTTAATGTTATAAACTAATTGCAAGACATTTTCAAAGTCAGGGCAATGAGATTCATGTACGTATGGCGGTATTAAATAAATTTTTCAGATTTAGGCAGATCTCACACTCACGTTGTCACTTAAATTTGAGGATTTTAGGGTAGCTTTAATGTTTAGATCTTTGTGCAATAAAGCCGTGAAAATCTGATTATTGAGTGTCTAAATATCATGAGCGACACTGCTTGTCGCTAAACAATATAATCCATATTCTAAAATTTGTTAAAGCTGACTACTTTATATTTTTCATCCTAAAAAATAGTAGATGCTTATGCAATTACCCTCTCCTCCCCCTCAAAAAATCGACTTTAGTGCTGATGGCTTCTCTAAGTATTTATCCCTAGCCTTTAAACTGAGTACATTTCTAGGTGGCCTATGCTTTGTTCTCTATTGTCAGCGCTTGAATTATTTTCCTTCTGGCGTGACTGTTGGTGACAGCCTATTATTTATTATCTTTGCTGCCAGTTTTGGACTAGTTTATGGCTTTATCAATCTGGGACTACTTTCATTTGGCGTCTGTGGGGTGTACTGGCTCAAGCTTTTATTTAAACCAGCTCATGGATTGCTAAAAAAATATAGATCACCTCAAAATCGTGCTAGAACTCATGAACTAATCCTATTTGTTAAACCAGAGCCTATTCACTATCTTTTGGCTCTGATCGGTATTGTGTTCATCTCCCTCATGTATTGTCTAGATCATTCCGCATTCACATTACTTAACCTACTAGCAACTATTCTTTTTCAATCTATGCTCTGGGGTCTCTACAATGACAAACGGTTAAGAGTGAGTCGCATTCTATTGCCTTCAAGCAATGAACTTTCTATGGCACAACAGGAAGACCATAACAGAAAAATGCGTTGGCTATTTTTAGGGTTGATTGCACTGATGCCACTGTTTTTTAGTGGTGTAGCTGGCCGTATTTTAGATGGTGGAATGAAGTTTGCTCATCTAAGTGCAGGGCCTTCCTATGTACTGGTTAAACCGCCGTATGATCAAGCCATACCTGTAGCTTATCTGGATCAAAAACCGACCTTTACTGAATCTGGATATAAATCTTTCAAAAATATTGATGTGATGCTCACGGGAATCGGTCAGAAAACCGTGATTCAATTTATTCCCAAACAAGGGGCTAAGCCTCAACCACTTGCGATTCCAAATGACCACATCATGGTGTTTCCAAACCTAGCACAATAAAAATAATAGATTCACTTAAAACCAAGGCATCCATCGATGCCTTTTTCTTGACTATCAAGCTGATCAACTAAAAAAGCCACAACCTCTTACCGTACAACTTACCGCATAAACTTATTTTCTCAATGCAACTTCATTACCTATTAGTTGCATATATTGATCAAGATCCTCCATCATTTGTGCCTGATGTGCCAATATTTCACTTTGTTGCCACTGATTATTTTTAAAGATTTCCTCTAATTTTAAAGAAGCACCTATGTGCTTATCCTCAAATTTTGCTTTTTTAGTACGAAATCCTGCGTTACTCATTGCTGAATTCATACTTCTAGTAACTAAGGCTAAATTGCCAAAATCATGTAACACTGCGTCAGGAATGCGCTCTTCAACTCTCTCTGGATTTTGTGGAGTCACATGCTCAACTGAATTCTTAGAAGTTATCCTAAAGTTGTCAACAAGCCTATTATTCGTTCTTTTAAGTTTAAGATATAAAACATACTCTAATTTATAAAACCAATAGTGCGGATATTGAGTTCCATTTTCATATTGTTGTCCCAAACTTTCTTTAGGGTCAATCAAATCCGCCTCGTGCCATAAATTTTCTAAAAATTTATGTGTTCGCTTTATAAGTGGTTCATCAGCATGGCTGCACAACAAATGATTATCAAGGTGCTGTAAATATAGTTCTGCATCATCTGAATGATTTTCCAACAAAAATTTAAGTAAAGGTGTTAACCAGTACTGTGTTGACATTTGCTGAGAGTGATAAAGCATACTTTGTAATAATGCAAAATCTGGGGAAGCATCAGAAGTTTCGCGTTGTAAATAGCATGCATCTTGCTTCTTATTATAATTAATACGCATACGACGAATCGCATGGTATTTTTCTTCCTCAACCAATATCCATTTAATGACATGCTTATCAAACTGGTATCTTACATCCCAAAGCAATTCAAAGAATTGCTTTATATCAGCTTCATTCGGCTTTCCATCAAGCCAATACTCTTTGAATATAAGCAACAAATCTTTATCAGAAATTTTTGCGATATCTTGCTGTAGAGCCATTTTACTTTGCTGCAAGTAAATTCTTAAGACATGTTGTAATAGCATTGAAAATGTGATGATACTAGTGATTCGATCAGGTAAAACTGAATTTAGATCTTCATCAAGATCATTTTCCGACCTAGCAATAGGTTCGATTTTATTCAAGATATCTTCAAGCGTCATGCTTGCACCAACCTTATCCAACTGCATTTTTTTGAGTTCATCTAGTACAGCTTTTGCATTAGATAACTGCTCTCTTTCACCATTCTTAAAATCTAATTTTTTTTGGTAAAGAACAACAGTTTCAAGTTTGGTCGTTGTTTTTAAATGTTGCTCAACATAACCATTCATATTACTACAAGCATCCCACAATAAAGCATATGCTTCGCGTTCCTGAGAATTTATATTCTCTAACAACTTTGCTTTTAATATCTCATGGTGTTGTAACTGTACACCTCGGTTGTTGATAACTTCGAACAACTTATTTAAGTCTGTGTGATCAGGTACTGTTGTTAGAATCAGTTGTACTTTGGTCAGAATAAACTCAGAAAGTGCCCTTTTGTCCAATGCTTTTTTCTTATCAATATAATTAGCAAAATAAGCACGAATTTCTTGTAAAGCATCTTCCAACTGCATCGCTTCAGGCAAACTAGCTGGTAACCCTTCACATACCTTTTCAAAGAATTTAGTTACTTGTGGTCGAATTGAAAAACTAATACGGGGATGTTCACCATATTTTGTATCCACTCTTGTATAAGCAGCCAGATGTTCCTGTAATACCACACTAATCAGCCATAAAGTGGTGAATCGCTGTTGACCATCAATCAAGTCGAAATATTTTATATTTTCAAATCCATTAGCAACCCTTTCAATAACTAAAGTACCACCTAAATAGAACTCATTTTTATCCTCAAGCCATGCTGTAACAATATCATCCAATAGAGTACATATTTGTTCTTTACCCCAAACATAAAGGCGCTGATAAATTGGAATATTAAAAAAATATTGTTGGTCAATAACGTCCTCCAAGGTGATTAAGCTAGATTGAAACTCAGACATTAATAGCTCCTTTAAGCCTTAGATCGATTTTTTTTTTGGGTTTAGATAACTGACTTTCTACAGAGCACTCAATACACTCTGCCGTTTTCTTATCCAAGCTTGCAATCTTGTAATACTCAGCAAGCGCAGCAACATAACGCTCCTGCACACGTTGGTTACTTTGGATTTCCTTCCACCAGCCTTCTTTTAAACTGTAAGTCTTACTGACATCCACTTGTTTTAGAAAATCAATAACTTCATCACATTCATAAGCATAGCCAATAACATCAAGCAAATTACGCGTTGAATCTCTTAAAAACTTAATTGGAGTCTCTCGTCTGATATCTGATTGAGATAAACGAATTTCACCAAGCCGATGATCAAGCCATAAAGTAAAACGCAATAACCCTTCACTCCCTAGACGATCAAAATAAACCAGTAAACATAAACGGAATAAGGTTTGTAAATAATGTGAAAGAGTTGTTATTACATCTTTGTAAAATTTCTGCACAGCCTGAATTTCAGGATCTATGCCCGGTTTGTAGAATAGCAAGTTAAGCATCGCTGCATATTTTTCGGCATATAAGAAAAAGCCTACTCCTCGGCTAATAGGTTGGCGCAGTGCGAATGGTAAATAGGCAGGTTTAACTCCTACTTGTCGACTAGAAGGGGTTAAGTAAAAGTCATTGTTATGCGTAAGGCTAAGGGTCTGTCCCCACTGGTTTTCAGCAACTGGATATAGTATTACTTCGCCCAGTTTTGTATTTTTAGTACGTTTTCCAAAATGAGTAAGCATTTCATCTTTGCTTTTCAGCTCAACAATTTGACTGCCTATCCAGTTTCGCGCTCTCCATAAATAATAGTGGAAAAATTCAGGGGCGAAATCATGATTACGGCTGGATTTCCCAAGCTCACCTTGCGACTGTATTTGTTCCCAGCGTGTAGCACAGATACTTTGTAATTGTTCAGCTTGCTGCAAATCATCACCTTGGATGGCCCTCAAATGAAATGCTTTCAATAAGTCCGTACTACCTAAAGGTACACCACGATTATTCTGGGTATCAAAAAAGGTAAAAGCGAGATCTTCCCTCGTAACAGTGATCACAGTAAAACGTAACCGATCAAATAAATGGGTAAACGCATTTCTATCAATATTGTTATCCTTAAACCAGTTTTCCATCACCCATTTCACTTGCTGAATATTGACTATTGAGCGAGATGAGCGGAAGAAAAACTGAATATGTACTGGCAATTTACCGTTTAACAACCAGTACAATACAGCAAGGGAAGTTAAGCGTTGCTGACCGTCAATAACAAACAGACTGCTCTGCTTTTGGTCAACTTTTTGGTGTAACAGCAAGGTGCCCATGTAATAGGCATCCTCATGGGTATTAGGTTGAATAAAGGCACATAAGTCACTTAAAAGCTGAACAACTTTATCCTTGCCCCAGACATAAGCACGCTGATAGTTATCTAGTGCAAGCGGGCAAGTCATATTAGCTAAATTATTAAAGCTCAGTAGCGTTACCGATACATCTTTTTGATCTCGTATCGTTAATTCATTCGAAGCACTTTTAGTTTGTTCAATTACCACATCCACCTCTTTCTACTTCGAGTAATTTTGAGAAATATAGCCTTGTCCTTGCACAAAGTGGCTCTTACAAATATTTTCTTCAATCAGCTGCTTCAGCAATTTTTCTGCCTGAGAATGCCCAATTAAAAACTTACGTTGCAAACTAGATATCGAAACCACACCCATTTCTTCAGTGAATAATTTGGCATGTTCAAAAAGATCATCTGATTGCATAATTTATCCATCACCAATAAATTAAATTCTTGCTCGTACTAAAACCATGCTGACATTGTCATAAGCCTGCTTCAAATGTAATAAGGCTTTCATTTCTAATAACCACGTTCGAAGTTCTATATCTGCTTTTAATGGAGGCCATTCTGTACACTCCATAACATCATGTACGCCATCCGTGCAGACTAGCAGGGCATCATTTTGTGTTAAGAATTCTTCTGCTATTGTAAAGTCCGACACTTCATGCAAAGGATCAGCACAAAAATATTGTAATAATACATCATAGATACTTGCGTAGTTTTCCCCTGTTTTTATTTTGCCATTTTCTCTTAAGTGTTCTAGGTAATTATGATCTCTAGTCAAACAATGCCATTTTTGATCATGCTGACTAAATAGATATACTCTACTATCCCCAAGATGTTGAATCGTCACAAAACCTTGTCTAGCATCGTTATGAATGAGTGCGAGTGTTGAGCTGGCACCAAAACTACCTTTTTGATTTGCCAATTGATCCACAAGATACTGCTGAATAGCTAACGCCTGATATTGTTCAACTTCTCTATTTTGCGTTAAAGCACTTAAAATGGCATAAGCTGCTTGATCTGCTGTTAGACTATTGCTAATGCCATCAGCTACAGCAACACACCACTTGTCTTGTTCAGAATGACAATATAGTTTACTGATTAGTCCATCATGTTGAATAATTTTATTTTCAATCAATATGGCATCTTGTTGATACTTCGATCTAGCCTTCCACGTAAGACCTTGCATTTCAAAAGCATTCATTACACCGATCTCACGCTTTATAATTATTGTATTTCTACCAAAATTAAAAGACATAATCAAGCTTTAAATTAATATAAATTATTGTTTTATATGAGCTTTTTTCATAAAATTTACTTTACGCTTTTTTAATTTCGTTCATGTCTAATTTTATAACAAAAGATGTAACAAATTATTTTTTGAATTACATTGATTATTTGAGCCGATACCTTGGCTTTGGACTCTTTGGTTTATATGGAATATTAAGTTCAATCAAACCAACATTTTATAAAATGATTAAAGTATTTTCGCTGAAATGTCGATAAAAATAAGATTTCTTTCTTTCAGTATTAATTTGTGACAAAGATTTACCATACGACAATCTGTTAGTGCTATTCATCATGTAATTCATCTGGAAGTGCATGAATATAAATCAAACCTTCAAAATTTAAATTCAATCAATACAATTTTACATTGAGCGACTCACATGATTATCAAATGGGCTTTTCCTTTCTTCAGAAAAATAGTGTTAACGAGTAGCAAATAGCTACACATTTTCATACGCCAAATAAATGTTCTTACTTGAATTTTAAAAACCATATAAACAAAAAGATGAAATTGAGATTAAAAGTGGTTCAATATACGTATTACAGAGCCTTTCTGATCATCCTTACATTAAAGAAAATAAAAATATTATTCACAAAATTGGTGTAACTACAGGGAAAGTAAACAAACGTATCACTGAAGCTCTTAAAGATGCTACTTACTTATTAGCTAATGTTGAAGTCGTAGCAACATATTCTATCCCTGGAAATATTGTCCCTCATAAGTTAGAAAAGCTTATTCATAAAGTTTTGCAATCAGCACAACTTGATATTGTTATTGATGATAGATTTGGAAATCCAGTCAAACCCCAAGAATGGTTTTTAGTTCCTTTAAATATAGTTGATCAAATAATATTAAGAATTAAAGACAGCACTTTAGACTTATATAATTATAATCCAGTGACAGGAACATTAGAAAAAATGGGCTTAAATGAATAAGAGAGCATAAGCTCTCTTATTTATCAATTCAAGGCCTGAACCGACTGTTGTAAGTCTTTCTGAAGAACCCGTACATGGGCCAAATCATGGGTTTGTTCAAGTTGCTCTGATTTTGATTCCTCTGTATAAAACTCCTCTAACAAATCCACCTCTTCCTCGGCATTCACTTCAAATCGAGCATTGGCAAAACCCTGCCGTGCCATCTGATCAAGCGCACTCTGGTTAAAACCTACAGCCTTACTTTTCTGATCAATCTCTTTCGCTGTTTGAATCGCCTCCTGTAGGTTGATGCCATCCCTTAAAGTTAGATCGACGTAATACACAGGCGTTCGATAGCTTTGTGTGGTGCTTTTTCCTCTCAATGCAAGTTGCAATGGCAAACAGGAAAGTAAGCCACCCGATGCGGCATGGTAATAACACAACCGTGCTGCCAAAGTGCGAATGCTATTAAAACCCGTGGTTCTAAAGATGAAGGTGCCCAGCTCATCTGACTCATCTAAATTGATATGTAAACGTCCATACGGTTTATAGTTGCCATCCTGGGCCAATGCACATAAATCAGGAGATGGGCATGAATGTTGCTCCACGCCTTGATTGGTCATTCGCTGGCAAGTTTCACCATTGCCGATACACATAGGTCTACCTGCCTGACGATCAAATAAGCTGTACTCAGCTCGAAGATTAAGTTCAGGATCATTAAAGATCATTCGTACTGGAATGATTCTGAGTTTCTGGTTTTGGTTCGGTGCTTTGGCTCGTTGTTCATCAAGCGGATGCTTGACCCATCCCTCTTTGCCTTATAATCTAGTAGCTGAGTTTATTCAGCACTTAAGACTAGAAAAAAGGGATTTCACCTAAAGCTCTGGAATTTGCAATTTTAACGGCTTGTCGGTTTGGTGAGATTTTTGGGGCGAAATGGCAGGAAATTAATTTCAAAAATAAAGTATAGATTATTCCTAAAGAAAGAATGAAAGCTGAAAAGGAACATCGGGTACCGTTATCTCAAGAGGCAATTAGTTTGCTTGAATCAATTCAAGAATATACTCAGCCACAAGGTTTCACCTTCCCTGCACCTCGTAATGGCGCAATGCTTTCTAATATATCTTTAAAAGCTTTAATCAAACGTGTGCATGAACAGAAACTTAAAGAAAATGGCATAGGCTATATTGCCCCGAAACAGAATCGAGTAATTACCACGCATGGTTTCCGCTCTACTTTCCGTGACTGGTCAGCTGATAAAAGAGATTACCCGCGTGAAGTATGTGAGCATGTACTTGCCCATAAATTGCCAGATGAGGTAGAAACCGCTTATTTGCGTGGAGAATACCTCGAAAAGCGTAAGAGTGTAATGACAGATTGGGCTGAGTTTTGTTATGTATAACCAGAATTCAGCAGAAACTCAATACTTCTCCCATTTAAAGTAGAAGTATTGATAGCTTGATTAGATATATTAGTTACGACTTGATCTGATACAGGTTTTGAAAAAGAGAAAGTACCTTGAAGTCTAAAGACAAAGAAAAATTTAACTCGAATATAATCCACCTAACTTATTAAAAATTAATTCGTAATTACTGGTAACCAACGTAAGCTTTCACTCATTGATATTTCAACCCCTAAATTTGCAAGTTCTAAATATTTTTCAGGAATATAAGATAAAATCTTTCCATCAATATATGCAATCCAAAATTCTGGTGGTGGACAATCACATTCATCATAAAAACCATTTGTTTCTTCATACGCTAAACAATCATACATGGAGCTTGAAATATCAAACTCTAAGATTTTTCCTCTAGGGTCAAATATAATATTTTTTCCATTGATTTTATATTGGGAAAAAACAGATCGAATAATCTCACTATAGTTTTCCTCTTCAATAAAATTCTGATTACACATTTTCCATAACATTTCCGATGTAAAATCTATGTCAACAAGATTACACATAACAATTTTACTATCTACAAACATTAATTTATTTTCATCTACCCAAATACCTATAATATCCACTACTTTTCTCCTAATACTTTCTTAAGGATTTCAACTCTTGTTTGAAATACTTTAGAGTTACTTGTTTTAGCTTTATTTCCGCCTATATTTAAAATTTGTTTCTGATAAGCACTAAAAGCTTTTCTGTCTATATCTTTAGGAACACCATTTTTTTGAATATGTGCTAATAACTTTATTGCTCCATCTTCGCCTTTTCCAAATTGTGTCATGTAATCATTTACATAGTTTTGTTTAAACTTAGGTAGTTCTTTCCAACTAGGTGAAATAAATGCTGAAAAAACGGAAGCTCCTGTCCCAAGCGTCATCCAAGATGTTAATATTCCTAAAGCAAGGCCATCTCTTTCTGCAATTTTCTCAACACCCACATAATATTTCTCTTTGTCATATCCTGAATCGATCCACAATGCATCTAACTCTGCCATCACAACTGCTTCATGTGTATTATTGTTCCTAACAGCCATGTCTGCAGACATGGCTGCAACATCAACATCATAACCAGCATATGCAGCAACCACACCTGCAATCAATTTGCTTTGATTAATAATTTTTTCTTTTTCAGCGATAGTCAAAATTTTACTTCCATCATTTAACTGTCCTGCAACAACTTCTCCAACGGCTGCCCCAATCGCTCCAGCCTCACAACTTTTCTGTAATGCTCCAACGACACAACCAGCAACAGCATGCGCAATTTTATGTAGCACATAATTAACATCTTCCAATTGCTTAATATTTTGCGCAAATTCACCCTGTAAGGAACTTGAAATTCCTGCGATTAAAGCTTTCTCTAAAGTATCTGATAAACTTTCACCTTGTATACTATTGCTAATAATATTCGAACCAACCCCTTGGATGAAGTTGTTTGCAAAATTTTCTAATCGTGGCAGATCATTGAATTCAATATTTAAACTCGCTCCAACTTTATCCATTAAGCCTGCTGTTATAACAGCTGTTGCTAGATTTTTTATTGAATCCTTACTCCCTAACTCTTTTAATGTAGCCCCGAGATCTCCCCCATTATTAATAAGCCCAATACTCGCTTGAGTAGCAAGAGAAGTTACGGCGGCATTTGCCATCGCGCCTAATACAGACGGAACAATTGCACCTGCAGCAGTTGTAGTAATTCCGGCAGTACCAAGCATACTTGCACCCAAACCGACCGTTGTACCACCAGCCGCTGCTCCACCGGCTCCCGCTGCACCGGCTGCTGCCGCCGTTCCTGTCCCCATAGTGACGATTGTTACAATAATTACGATAAGTGCTGCACCAGCACCTGTTAATCCTTGTGACTTATAATCCCAATCTTTCTGAGCTAAAATAACAGTATTCCAGTTAACGTCTTTTCTATTTACGAATTCTTTTAAATACGCGTTCCCTGGCTGATTAGCCAGTTTTAAAATCTCATCACGGATAACGATTTTATTTTGATCTTTTTCTGAAATTGGAACTTGAACACTCAAGCCCCCAGCTGCTTTAAATGTGGGTAGAACAGGACCATTGAACTGTGGAAGCTGTGCAGTTTCAGTGATTGAGCCTTTATCCTGCATAGATTGCCAAACAACTGAATTTTTCTCTTTTTTTAAAAGCTCAGTTATAGAAGTCTTTGCGGCAATTAACTCGAGTTTTCCACCCGCCTCAATCGTTGCATCTTTTAGGTATTCAAACTCTGTTCCGACTAAACGCGTATCAAAACCTGATTTAGTTCCGATGTAATCTGCTTTTAGAGTTGCGGGTAGCTCTGTGACTTGCGAACGAGTTGCATTGGTCTTTGAAGTATTATATTTAATCCCTGCAAATGAAGATTTTTTTGTGATATCCACATTACTACTTGATGATTCTTCTACAGTATAGAAATTAAGATTACCGCCTGCTTTAATAGAAATATTTCCACCATCTGCAGTAAATTTCCCAGAATAGATATCTATACTGACATCTTGATTTTGGTCTTTACTTTCAATACTGATATTTTTCCCATAGATATCTACAGAGGCAGCATTTACATCATTATTCTCAGAGACTGTAGTAATATATTTTTTCTTTAACCCACCCCAAGAGCTTTTCTTTTCAGTTATTGTACTTCGATCATAACTTTGTTCAATTGCAGCATCGAACAGTATATTTTTATTTGACTCAATATTAACATCCCCCTCAGATACGATACCAACACCTTGCATAATTAAATTATCATTGGCTGTCGTTCCGATAGTCTTTATATTAACGCCTTTTTCTCCATTAATTACCGTTGGGTTTACCAAAGTTCTCATACTGTAGTTGGCATCATTTTCATTGCCTTTATCGTAGAAGTTAGTATACCCATCTATGATCATACTAGCTGACATTTTCTTAGGATCTATAGCAGTATTAGAATTAGAAGTTAATGTGTATAGATCATCTAGTACTCCACGCGACTCTAAATTTATCTGTCCTGTTTTAGCCGAAATTTCTCCACCACTAATAGATAAACCCTTTGCTGATAAAATATTTATATTACCTGAACCACTTTCAATATTCGATTCTTTATGATCATACCCACTTGAATTAGATGAAAAAAAATTATAGTTCAACAATAGATCATTCAATATTTCTGGACTATTAAGTGGATCTAATAAATAATAAGGATTATCCGAAAGATATAATGACCAAAGGCTAAACAATGCAGTTGGTCTATTAACATCATTATTATAACTATCTTCAAAGTTTTGCTTTATTTTAACTGGATACTTAGAAATAAAATTTTTCAATCTTTCAGCTGTTAATTTTTTATATAAATATGACCACTCCATAAATAATGGATCATTTACATCTGTTACACCTAATAATGTAAACTCAGGATTTCTTTCTTGAATATCTTCCTCAACAATACTAGAAACATTTTTAAGCTCGAATAAGAAATTTTGATAATCACTCTGAAACTGTTGAGAATAATAAGGGGCATTTTCTTCTAACTTTTCCAACCTTTCTTTAGAAAAAACATTAGCAATGGAATCAAAAGTTTTATTAACGAATAAACTCTTAACTCCATCAATCAATAAATCGCCTTCACTTGAAATAATATTAATATCTTTTTTCGCAGCTAGCTGTGCTCCTTGAATCGCAACCTTGGTTCCTTCAAGGCTAATTTCCCCACCTATGGTATTAAACTTAACCACTTGTTCTGATCCATTGCCTTGCGTACCGCCGTAACCTTCAAGTTTTAAAAGCCCATTTTTTGCAATTAATTCAATATCGCCAATTGCAGAAAAGTTCATAATTTTTGGATCAATGGTTAGACCGCTTGTTCCGCTGGTTTGTATACTCAAGTCCCCATTCAAACTATTGAGTTCGATATCATTTTTTAATAAATCACTTCCTGTAGCATTAAAGACGAGCCCAGGTTTAACATATAAATTTTCTGTTTCAAGTAAAACAGCTCCACCTGTAAGTGTGGCATTTTGCATCACTTGATTGCCTGCCGCCGTTAGAGATAAAACTCCTTTTGAAGTTAAACTCACTTTTGCAGTAGGGTCCCATACTGTCGCTGGTGTATAGTCTGCATTTAAATATAAGGTTCGCTTAGAATTCACAGCTAAATGTTGATCTGAATTTGCTATTACATTTTTAAGTGTCAGTATGTCCTTGGAATAAATTTCAGTATTTCCTTTAGAACTAAGCGTACTCTTGTTAACAGTCAGCATTCCTGCTTCACTATTTAAATTTAGCTGATCTACCGTCGATACCAAGGCAGTGTTCTTGATATCGATATTACCTTTCTTCGTTCCTATTGATACTGACTTGGCAGTGAGTTGGTTGGTAAGAACCGTGTCCTGTCCATTATCACCATGAATCACCACATCTGTATTTGAGTCCAGATTTACACCATTTTGTCCCAATATCTGTAAATCACCGTTAGCTGAAGTTAAATCTGCTGAGTTCACTTCTACGCTGCCTTTTTCCGCACTGGCAATCACAATCCCCTGATCTGCATTGATCACACTCTTATCGGTGATTTGCTCATCACGATCCGCATGGGATGCAGCAATAGTTGCTTGTACCGAGTTTAAACTCACATTTTCATGCGCGATAATCGATGCACGGCCTGTCGTTGAATTAACTTTTAGGCTTTGCGCCTGGATACTGCCCTGTAACGAGGCTAAGTTTACATCCGTGACTGCACTTAAAGATGTGCCTTGTGCTAGGGACATGGCATGATGGGTGGTTAAATCAATACCCTGATCGGATTTCACTAGGGTGTTTAAGTTTAAGGTATCTGACTGGGTCACGATGCCATTGGCGGCATAAATTGCAGTACCGGACAACTCTAAGCCCTGTTTTGCTTCAAGTTGTAGTTTTCCTGAAATTTGGGGCAAAGGCTTAGCTTTATTATCCCAAGTCAGGTTTTTGCCACTGTAGACACTAATATTTTTTAAACGTGTAGCATTATTAACCAGGTTAAAACTTAAGTTTTTAAGACTGACATCACCTGCGCCATAGATATTTAAATCTTTACCGGCATAGAGTGTTCCACCATCCACTTGTAGTAGCTGTTCCTCTGCTGCTGACTGGATATTAATCGAGCCGCTAGTGGCCTGTAGTGTGTTTCCTATCAGTTTCAGATTTTTGTTGGCAGTTAAATTTAAATCTTTCGCAGCTATCAGTCTTGCTGTGCTGTTACTCACCAAATTTTCATTGGCATTAATATTGGCAGAACCACGGTTACTACGTAACTCTGAATTTGCTGCCAGATTGATTCCTTTAGCATCGACATATAAGTCGCCATTTGTACTTAGGTTGTTAATTTTGGTGCCAGTGGCTAAGTTTAGATTACCTTGAGCACCAATAATCAGTGCTGCTGAGTTCTGAGTCGTTGCATCATAATTCAGGGTGATATCTTTCGCGTTAAGATTTAAGTCATTACCTGAATCAATATTGATCAAACCATAGCTATTCACCGATCCACTTACATCAATATCTGCATCAGCTCCTGTCCCTGTCGTCGCAACGCTGATCAAGCCATTCTTTTTATCTGAAGTTGAGATCGTTCCGCTATGGACAATTTTACCTGCATTGGTGACCACTATATTATTTACTGCTTGTAGTGTGCCCGCATTACTGACGCCTAAGCCCTTTTCATTTCCCATCAGGTAGATGTTATTGGCATACATGCCGCCAAGGCTTTTAATATCTAAAGATAGAGCAGGCGCTGCAGCAGTTGAGGATTTACTCTCTATACTCTCAAGATTAGCTGATACGGTATTTGCGCCTGTGATGACATTTATCTCATTATTTGCATGCAGCTGTGCATTCAGTTCCACTGCCCGAGCATAAATATCGACATAATCCGCATTATTCGTATTACCGCCCAGACCTAAACTAGAACCTGTATTTGCACTAACAGTCACTTTCCCTTGATCAACAGTGAATTGCTGAAGACTTCCATCTGCATTCAGTTGCGGTTTTCCTGTAGTAAAAATCGCTTTATTGGCATTAATAAAACCGCCACCTTTGATATTAATACCTGATGGGTTGGCAATGATTACATCTGCACGTTGACCTGCAACCTCAAGATTTCCTTCAAAGCGGGTTGCGGCAGTTGAATTGATTTCATTCAAAATGAGGCGTGCTTCACCTTTGGCTAAGAACGGGTTTGCTCCCACACTCCCTACAAGGACTGAACCGGCTCCTGTTCGGCTATTATTCAGCACTACACCATTGCTGAGCACATCCATTTGCTTATAAATATTGTGTGATACGCCATTCACTGGGGTTTGAATGTTCACTACAGGTACATTTTGACCTTGGTTATTTGTCCCTACACCAATCACTGGACGATTAGCTGCATTAGCCGCCGGATCTGCCTGAATCTGAGCATACACTGGCGCCAAAGACATCCACACACTCATGCTGGCCACCAGGCTCTTGACCACCCAATGCTGATGTAAAGCTGTACTATCTTGAGGTTCGTTAGATATAGCTATTTTTGCGCTCTCTCCAGCAGCTTTGGTTTGGCTTTTACTATTTTCCCCTACAGCGATAAACATATTGCGGGCTTTGCTGAAAATAATGCGATAAAAATTCTTGTTCATTGAAAGGACTTCTATTTTTAAATTAAGTTTTTAAAGTGAAATATTTAGTAGGAATAACTAAGACTAAAGCCTGTAGTGAGTTCTCTTTTCATACTCTGTGGCGCAACCAGTCCGTGTCCCGCAAAAGCATCCAGATACAGCCCTTGGTAATAACTACGGATTCCCGCAACTCCCCCAGCCAAATAACGCTGCCCTGCAATACTGTGTTCACCTCCAACCCATCCTTGATCTACCCCTGCATAGAGCTGGCTGTTAAAAGGGAGATTGACATTGATTTCCTGCTGCAGGAAATGACCATTGTCTCCAGACAACATAATTTCCCCATCAAAGCCACGAACACTATAGCGACCACCAATATAAAAACGGTCCTGTGGAACCAAGACTTTAGGTGCGTACTGCCCTTTCCAGTTGATTCGGTACTGAGCCTGCTGATTAAGTAAAGCGAAAGGATAGTTAATCCGTAGGTCAGCACTCCAAAGTGGTGCGCGTGAATAACCTTCAACAGGAAGTGGATTGCCAAAGATATCGGTGATTTCTTCTTCTGGAGCAGCGAGTGAATTAAAAGCGCCTATACCTCTTCGATAATCCAGTGCTAGATCCATTAAGGCATTGCCAACATAGTGTTGATGTTGAATACCTGCATGCCAGCCAGCGGTGCGTCGATGCTGAACACCAATTTCAATATCTTCGATATAGTTTTGATTTTGCTTTTGATAAGCTTTGCCGTAAACGGAAGTTTTATATTGGGTTCCACGTAACAACATTTTTGACAGGGTTATATTGGTCTGCTTACTTTCACCACTGTATAAAATCGGGTTCTCATAACCTGCAACATACTGATCGTATTCATACCAGTTGTAAGATGCACTCAAGTCAAAAGTCTGGAATGGCAGCTGATAGCTAGCAAAGTAACTTTTATTACGGTCTTGATCAAAATCATCAAGTGAATGGCTAAAGTTAAGATTCAGACGGTCATTCATTCGAGCAGGATTGTTAAGGGTTAGACCAATATTACCGATATATTGTCCGGTGCTTTTATTGCCAGAATCATCTACAGACAAACTGACACTAAGCTTTTTATAGGGTTGCGTGTTAATCACAATATTACTCTGCCCCACTGCAGACTCTTCTGTGGCAGCCTCTATCTGAATATCGACTTCGGGCCCCACTATTTTTTTTAAGTTTTCTAATGCATGATCTAATAAGCGAATATTAAGAATATCGCCCTCTGTAAAAGGAAGTGCTGTCTTTAACTGTAGTGCTGAAATATCAGGGCCACTGTGACTGATCTTTGCTATACGTCCTGGCACGAGTTCAAACCTCAAAATCCCTTGAGTCATGTCCTGTTCAGGTACCACAATTTGGCTGGTGACAAAACCTTTCTTGATCAATTCATTTTGAGCGAATCTAACCACGTTCTGTAAACTCTGGGTACCAATACACTGCCCAATAATCCTATTATTTTTTTTATTGAGTATTTGACTTAAAAATTTAAAAGTATCAATGGTTTTTGAATTTGAATCATTCACCTCTGTGTGGATAGTGTTGATGTCAAAGCAGGGTTCTTCCGCCACAATGAGCGGCTGTTTTTTTAATAAGTGTGCTGATATAGGTTGAATGATGGCCTGAGTATCCAGCTGTTGCTTTAAATCACTTAAACGCTGATCTTGTCGAATGAGCTCTGGAAGCGATAAGTCTTGTGGAGATAAGGGCTTAGCAGCGAATAGATTGATATTTTCTGCAGCATATCCATCATTTATTCCCCAGATACAACAAAGACTTAAATAAAGTTTTTTTCTCATGATTACAATTATTAATATAAAATTTCAATACGTAACGAAATCTACTTTTTTTATCTAAGATTTGCAATACTCCCTCCCTCTCAACTGAAAGATTTTTCATCAAATGGTAAATTTTATTTAATTATTCTAAATAACACTTTATCGATAGACTCTATTAATAACTCCTAAGTAAGAGAAGTTAATTTTTAATATTTGAATACGTTTCCTCTTATTTTTAGCTCATGAAAAATTATCTGGGTTTAGCCAATATCTTAAGGCAGAAGCAGGATATATCTACTAATACATTAATTTTTTTATTTTAACTGCTTGTCGATCTGGTGAGATTTTTGGAGCTAAATAGCAGGAAATTGATTTTAGGAATAAGGTTTGGACCATTCCCAAAGAACGAATGAAAGCAGAAAAAGAACACCGTGCACCTTTGTCTGAAGAAGCAATGAGTTTGCTTGAGTCTATTCAGCCATATACGAATATCCTACACATGCGTTAGATCATGAAGTTATGTAAATTCTTGTAGTTTAGATTCTTCCTTATAAAACTCCTTAACAATATCCTGCCCCCTCTTCACCTCCTACCACAAAGCCAGCATTGCCACAACCTCGCCGTGCTACATAATCTAAAGCCTCCTACCACTGCCTTGCTTTGTTCATCCATCTGTTTGGCTTGGGCTTTGGCTTAAACAGTCTCATCTTTCAAACTGACACCCTCGCGTATAGTGAGATTAACGTAATAGACAAGTGTGTGGTAGCTTTGTGTTGTGATCTTACCTCTTAATGTCAGCTGTATCTTCAGTAACAAAAACACTTTCTTCTAAACAGCACACTTCATCATCAATAAGAGCAATTTTTTTAAATTCTCCCAAAAGTCCACAGTAAAGAGCAACTAGAACAAGTCGATGTAACCACTTTGATTAAACGTATGCATGTGCAAAAATTTAAAGAAAATGATATCGGTTATACTGACCCTAAACAAAATCGTGTGGTTACAACACATGGTTTTCGCTCAATATTTCGTGATTGGTCAGCAGATAAAATAAATTACCCTGCGAAGTTTGTGAGCATGTGCTTGTACATAAACTACCTGATGAAGTTGAAGTGGCCTATTTGCGTGGGGCTTATCTTTAAAAACGTAAAATTTTGATGGCTGATTCTTCAAAATTTTTAATACGAAATACCTCTTTTAAAAGATATCTCTTGCTTCTAAAATTCGTCTTGTTATTATGATCGGTCCTCAAATAGATCACTCTTTTTAAGGAATTCTATCTAAAATAGTTTTAATCGCTGATATTTATGAGAGTTGAATGAACACTTTAAATTTGGAACTATTTCCTAGTAATACTACTGATGATAAAGTTGAATTTAAAGGACGTTTCTCAAACTTAGACGCTGATAAGTTACGTGGTGGATACTACACTAGTCCTGAAGTAGCTACATGGTTAAGTGCGTGGGCTATCCAACATAATCAACAAACAATTTTAGAACCAAGCTGTGGTGATGGTGCTTTTTTAGAAGCTGCCATAACCCGCTTAAAAGAGCTTAAAACAAAAACAAAAGAAATAAAAAACCAAATTACGGGTATTGAATTTAATACGACAGAAGCTAAAAAATCAGCGGAACGTGTGAATTTGCTACTTAATAGTTCTGAAACATCTATAGTTAATAATTCAGATTTTTTTGAATGGTGGGAAAACAATAAAAATAAAAAATTTGATGTAGTTCTAGGTAATCCCCCATTCATTAGATATCAATCGTTTCCTGAACCTCATCGCTCATTGGCTATGGCAATGATGAAGTCCCTCGGTTTAACGCCTAATAAATTAACAAATATATGGGTACCATTTGTTGTAGCTGCATCAGCATTATTAAAACCAGGAGGTCGTTTAGCATTAGTACTACCTGCAGAAATATTACAAGTTACATATGCAGCTCAACTGCGCTCATTTTTAACTGAATGTTTTGAAGAAATTGAGATTATTGCTTGTAATGAACTTTTTTTTGAAAATGCAGAACAAGAGGTTGTTTTACTTTTAGCTGACGGAGCTTTACCTCAAAGCCAGCTAAATAATGATTGTCAGGTATCGTTAATAGACGCGCAGTCTGTAAATGAAATAACTACAACACAACCTGAAATTTTTCTACAAAAACGTGAACCTAAATCTGTACGCCATGAAAATGAAAAATGGCTCAAATACTTTTTAAGTAATCAACAAATTTCTTTGATGAGAGCTTTAAGAGATGCTGACATTTGTGCAAACCTAGGTGAACATGCCCACGTAAATGTTGGAGTTGTTACTGGAAAAAATGAATTTTTTGTTCTATCTGAAGAACAAGTTTTAGAGCTAAATATTCCTTCCTATATGACTTCATTAGTCTCCCGCTCCACTCAACTAAAAGGATCGGTGGTTTATAAACAAGATTTAGAAACATTAGCTGCTAAAGGCAATCGAGTTTTTTTATTAGATATAAATAAAGAGAGAGTTAATAATCTTTCACAAGAAATACTTGATTATATTAAGAGTGGTGAAGAAAAACGCTATCATGAAGGTTATAAATGTTCTATTCGTAAACCTTGGTATCAAGTCCCTTCCATTTGGATTCCAGATGGATTTTTCTTTAGACAGATATATGATTTTCCAAGAATTGTACTGAATGAAACACAAGCAACTTCAACTGATACAATTCATAGATTCAAAAGTAAGGGAGCGGATCCAAGACTCATTATTGAAAACACATATTCTTGGTTAACTGCTGCATCAGCGGAAATTGAAGGAAGAAGTTATGGAGGCGGGGTTCTTGAGCTTGAACCTAAAGAAGCTGAGAGAATTCTTGTTCCTAAAAAATTATCTGATGCGATGCCTTTAAATGAGGTTGACCAATTGATTCGCGCAGGAAAATTAGATTCTGTGCTTGAAGAAAATTCTCGTATCATCCTGCAAAAATCTTTGGGATTATCTAAAGAAGAATGCAATATGCTCAAAGAAATTTGGATTAAAATGCGTGATCGTCGAAATACTCGAAAACGATCTAAAACATAAATAATAGAAAACTTATGATCAGTAACTCAATCGAAGCAAAAAATAAGGCAAGAGCTCAACTTCAAGAGCTCGTTAAAATTTTTAAACAGAATGAAGTTGATTATCTGAAAAAAAATTATAATGAGACTCAAGTCCGTACTGACTTTATTTCACCTCTTTTAGAAATTTTTGGCTGGGATATTTATAATAAAGAGGCTATTTCTCTTAGTTCAAGAGAAGTTATTGAAGAAGCGACTATAGAGATTGAAGACGAAAAATTTTCTAAAAAGCCTGATTATGAATTAAGAGTAGCAAAACAACGTAAACTATTTTTAGAAGCGAAAAAACCTAATGTAAATTTAGAGACTACCAAAGACGCCGCATTTCAAGCACGTCGGTATGGTTATTCGGGTAGTCTCCCAATCGTTGTTTTAACTAATTTTTATCAAATCGCTGTCTATGATTGTCAATACAAACCAAACTCTCAAGATCATCCTAATATTGCTCGATTATTAATAATTAAATACGAAGATTTTGATCAAAATTTCGATCAACTTTGGTTGATTTTATCTAGATCTTCAATGTTTTCTGGGGATTTTGATAAAAACTTTTCTACAAAATTATTAAAAAAAGGCTCAGAAACATTCGATATATTCTTTCTTAATCAAGTAAGAAGCTGGAGAAAGAAACTAGCCCTCGATATATATCAAAATAATGCAACCTTATCATCAGATGAACTAACTTATGCAGTACAAATTTTCCTATTACGTATTATTTTCCTAAGAATATGTGAAGATCGAGATATTGAAAAATATCAAAATTTAAAAAAACTTTCAGGGAAATCTAGTTTTACGTCTTTTATGAAAGAACTAAAACGAGCAGATGAATTTTATGATTCCGGACTTTTCCGTCTTATAGATGATGAAGCATTTAATATTACAATTTCAGACAATACGCTTAATGAAGTTATTAATGAATTATATTATCCATTAAGCCCTTATACGTTTGCTGTTGTAGAGACTGAAGTACTTGGTGAAATCTATGAGCAATTTTTAGGTGAGTCAATCATAATCAAGGATGGAAACACGGTTGATATTATTTATAAACCTGAAGTTAAAGAAAGTGGTGGAGTTGTACCTACTCCTCGCTATATTGTAGATACTATTGTTGAGAATACTTTAAATCCTTTATTTTCAGGTAAATCTCCAGCTGAAGTCTCAGATATTTCCATAAGTGATATTTGCTGCGGATCTGGAGTTTTTCTATTATCCGTATTTGATTATTTATTAAATTATTACTTAGATTGGTATACTTCAAATTCAACCCAAGAAAATAAACATAATAAAATTTATGAAAGTATTAATGGCTTATGGAAATTAAATTATGCCGAGAAGAGAAGAATTTTACTGTCGCATATTCGTGGTGTAGATATAGACAATAATGCCGTTGAAGTTGCAAGATTTAGCCTTTTATTAAAGTTAATTGAAAATGAATCTGCTGAAAATTTACAAACATTTGTTAGGGAGTACTCTACACCAGCGTTACCAGAACTGGACTCATTAATACTATTTGGTAATAGTTTAGTAAGTCATTCAGAATGGGTATTAGTTAATAATACAACTTCTTTTGATCTTCTAGAAAAAGTTAATCCTTTTGAATGGAATATAGCATTTCAGAATGACTTTTTGAAAGGTGGTTTTAATGTAATCGTTGGCAATCCACCCTATATCCGCATCCAGAACATGACACATTACTCACCCGAAGAAGTGAATTTCTACAAAAATGACCTCTCTCCTTACACAACTGCCAGACAAGATAATTTTGATAAATATTACCTCTTTATAGAAAGATCTATACAACTTACTAAATCAAATGGACGCCTAGGTTTTATTATTCCAAATAAATTTATGTCAATTAAAGCAGGTACATTGTTACGTACACTATTGCTGGATAACAAAATCTTAGAAAGTATTTCAGACTTTGGGGTTTTACAAGTGTTTGGTAATCAAGCTACAAACTACACTTGTTTAGTTCATTTGAATAAATCTGGATGTGAGAATATTAAATTTGAAAAAATTATTGATCTTGATAATTGGAAGTATAGTAAAATCGCAAATACAACATACCTTCCTATGTCTGCTCTTTCTACTACTCCGTGGTCATTCCAACATTATGAACTCCAATTAATCTTAGACAAAATTAAAAGTAGAAATTACCAGAATTTAATTAAGATCGCAGATATTTTTGTTGGTTTACAAACTAGTGCTGATTCAATATATATATTTAAAGCTATTAATGAAACCTCAACGACTATAGTAATAGAATGGAACAATAAAGAATGGGAGATTGAGAAAGCTATTCTAAAGCCATTTATTCATAAAATGACTCTTCAAGCATATACATTTACACCTTCTAATAATTGGCTAATCTTTCCTTATTCTTTTGAAGAGATAAATGGAAAAGTAAAAGCTAGATTAATTCAACCAGATAAAATGCTATCGGATTTTCCTCTTTGCTATGAATATTTATTAGCAAGAAAAGCCGAGCTTGAAAAAAGAAAAATTAACGGTGGAGATAAAAATGAACAGCAATTCTATCAATTTGGTAGATCTCAAAGCTTAACTCAATTTGATAAACCTAAAATTGTCTTCTCTGTACTTTCTAAAGAAGCTCGATATACATACGATGATAAAAATATCATGATGACAGGTGGAGGTAATGGGCCATATTATAGCCTTAGGGCATCTACAAATGAGTTCTCAGATTTTGTCCTATTAGCCCTATTACATCATCCCTTAATTGAAGCTTTAATAAAAACCCAAGCAAGTACTTTTAGAGATGGATATTACTCGCACAGTAAACAATTCATGGAACAATTACCTGTTCCTCATTTAGCCGATCCAATAAAATCTCAAATTGAAAAGCTCTGTATTGATATTCTTGATAATCAAAAAAAATTACTTGATATCAAAATTCCACACAAGCAAACTATCATTAAGCGAATGATTTCAAGTAACATGATTCAGATTGAGAATATTTTTAGTCAAGCTTTTGAACTACCCCCAACTGAAATCGATATTCTCAAGAAATTTATTTCGCAATAAATTATTCGTAGAACTACAGTTTAAGTGAAGCTTTGAGTATAAGAGTACTATTCGAGTCCCAAAACTCATCAGTAGGCTTTGAGATTTAAAAAAAGAAAGCCCTTTTAAAGGGCTTTCTTTTACGTGTTGTAATCTGCATTTTTTAGGGCCATAATTCCTATCCAAATTACTAATAAAGATTGGAAGAAACTCGTTATAAAGTAGTAAACGGCAACTCTCAAAAGCCAAATATTTACAATATTTTTCCCACTTGAAAAGGTAAGTAATGAACTAAAAATGGTTAAGACTATAAATACCATGATATTAGATTAAAAAATATTTAATATTTTTCTGGTTCAACCTTTAAAATAAATACAAGCTAATTTAACTGCTTATATGAATTTTTCAAGCTTTTCTGAATACTCATTACTTCAATAGAATCATCTGATTGCTCCTCTTCATATCCATCGCTAAAAAATTCTTCGAGCCCACCTATTCCCTCCTCACTATTCACTTCAAACTGCGCGTTGGCAAAACCCTGCCTAGCTATGTGATCTACAGCTTCCTGATAGAATCCTGCCACTTTATTCTGTTCATCAATTTGCTTGGCTTGAGTAATAGCCTCATTCAGGTTAATGCCATCCCGTAAAGTCAGATCCACGTAGTAAACAGGCTGGCGATAACTCTGTGTGGTGCTCTTGCCCCGTAATGTCAACTGTAACGGCAAACATGATAGTAAGCCTCCTGATGCTGCATGGTAATAACTGAGTCGAGCAGCCAACGTGCGTATGCTGTTAAAACCTGTAGTTCTAAAAATGAATGTGCCAAATTCATCCGAGTCATCCAAGTTCATATGCAAACGTCCATACGGCTTACAGTTCCCTCCTTGAGCCAGTGGGCATAAATCAGGGGATGGGCACAGATGCTGCTCGACCCCTTGAGTGGTAAGTCGCTGGCAGGTTTCCCCATTACCGACACATACTGGCCGTCCGGTCTGTCGGTCAAACAAGGTATATTCAGCTCGTAAGTTCAGATCAGGATCATTAAAGATCATTCTGACGGGGATTGAGCGTAGCTTTTGATTGGGAGTATTGGCTCGAAGCTGTTCATCCAGTGGATGTTTCACCCATCCCTCTTTGCTTTGGATTTGGGAAGTAATGGTAAACTGGTCATCCTTTTCAGGCAGACGCTTACCGTTCTTTTCCACCACCCGACCAATACTGATACGTCCTAAGGCTGGTGGTGTAATCGCTAAACCTTTAATCATTCTATTTTCCTCAATTTGGTTTTTTACAGATCATCCACCTTTATGTAGATCACCTGATTCAATAAATATGTATATAGCTAGCTACAAAAGCCGCGACCGTATTGCCCTCTATTCCTAGCGAGTGGAGGGCGGGGAGCGGTTTTTGCGCATCGGTATTTGAATGGGCTGAAATAGGCTTAGTCGGTATAGATGTTGAATCGACGACTGTCCTGCTTTTGAAGTGGATAAAGCTCGATGAGTTCAGGCTGGTGCTGAAGTAAGGCTCTGGTATTCAAACTGATGGAGTCCTTGGCTTTCTTCCACACTACGGAACCACGACTGAACACTGCTCGCTCTGCATCTTTCATCAGCATCTGGATTTGATGTTTAAGCTGATCAAAGCGTTCCTGTTTATGCTGAATCTCTTCTTTCATTTTGATGAGCTGATCGAACATCAAATTGGCATTTTCATTTTGTGAGAGATTTTCAACGGTCAGTGGCACATGGGCTGGATAAAGTTGCAGGATAGCTTGGGCTGCGGATTCACTGGCATCCACAGATGGAGGTACATCATTTTCTACACATTCCCAGAAGTAACGCTCTGCTTTAACAATGTGTTCAATCACCGATTCAAACCGCGTCACTTTAAAGATCTTGGTTTCATGCCCACAGATGAGGACACAAACATGCGCTGCCTGTTTACCTGTCACTGCAAGTTGGTGTTGCACCTGACACAGCACATACAGGGGTACACCATCCCGCCATAGCCGGGCACCATATTCCCCTGCGGTTTTGCATTCAAGAATTTGCACTTCCTCATTGCCGACAACTGAGTAATCTAGGTTTGCCAACATAAAGGATTTATCCGGATCGGGATGCTGAAGCACAGCATTGACACGACGGACTTTATTGTTGGTATGTAGGCTGTAGTACTCCGCAACGAGCGGCTCAAGCTGCTTGCCCCAATACAACGGTGCAATGCCTGAGCTGTCATCATTAATGTTCTGCTGCACACGCCCGGTCTTGGTCAGCCATAGTTCCAACATCGACGTATAGGGATTGAGGCCACAGGCAGTTGCGGCATCACTGCTGCCAATACCTTGCTTACGCACTTCAAGCCATTCCTGATAATCCATATTCTTTGTATTGGCTAAACGCTTGGCTGTCGCTGTTCTTTTAGCTGCTGTATTTGATTCATTCCTCTCATTCGGAATTGGGAGATGAGGGAGTTGATGGATATTCATCGGTGCAATCTGATTCATGGTCTTATCCTTATAAATAGCGGGGTCTGTAAAAATTTGTGGCATAAAAAAAGCCACATCCAAAGATGTAGCAAAAGGGGTTCATTAACTGAATATTGCTGAAGGCCATGTGACTGAACACTTGCAGTAATTTTAATTACCTTCGATTAAATCAAACTTAAACTGCCAGTCTAAGTGCCTGTTCTAGGCCACGCTGTTTTAACGCAGCACCGGCACCGAACCAGGCTGAATCGAGGCGATGATCGGTACTCATGGCGCGACGTTCATGATCAGCAAACTCGGTGATTGAACAAAGTAAACCATAGGCAGTATCTTTGGCTGAAGACAGGTCTGCACCACGACCTTGGCCATTGAACATATTCATCGCTTTGCTCATAGCCCGTCCATTCGGTTCAGACTTTTCTTTAGCTTGATTTGGATTGGCAACATTACGGTAAAACTGAATAATGTTCTCCTCCTGATCAGCAACGCTTAGGCTAGTGTTGTTAAATACAGCATCAAAATACGCAGCCGCTTCACCTTGAGTGACTTTACGTTGAGTCAGCTGTTTCATTTCGTACATATGATCCTCCCATTGGCGTACTGAAATGCCCAATTGCTGTTTGACCTTGTCGGCATCAAACTTGGTGCTGTGTGGCACTTTAACTACACCAGCACTGCTGTTCTGCCCGCGTAAGGCAATTGCTAAAGTGTTATTACACACTACCCGGATATTGGTGAACTGTGCAGTAGTGGCCAGTGTACCGTCGCAAGCAGTTGCCAGCAGAATATAGCCATTACTGACATCCTTGCCCTTGAGTGCTGTGCTTTGTCCGGTACGTGCCAATGCCCAGAATTTCTTACCCCCTTTGAGTACACCTGCGGTTTCCAGTTCAAAACCGGATTGCTCAGTCAGATCTCGATAAAACTCCAGAATCTCCATCGGCTGGACTTCCTGATAACGCTGACTCACTACCGAGAGAGCTGCATGAGTATCTGAACGATATAAAACCCGCTGTTCCTCATATGGCATGATGATGCTCTGCCCGCGTTCATTCTGTGCCATATAGCTGACATCAGAAGATTCAATCCGCCAATCCATGCCTGCCTGCTGTGCCCATATTTCTATAGGTTGGTTTTGGGTCAGTTGATTACCTAGGCCATGCCAAGGGGTTTCACCAATATAAGCCATGTGTTCAAGTTGATGTGCCATAAAATTTTCCTTTTTAAATTAAAGATCGATTTGCTTAAACCCAAATTTTGGACATAAAAAAACCTGCTATGTCAGCAGGTAAAAGAGATAGTGTTTAACGCAAAAATGAAGATCTGAATAATCTTTCATGTAGATGATATATATCTGAAATTATTTAGAATCTATTGTCTAAATTTCTAGCCAAGTGTATTGGCAATCAATTGACCTTCTCTTTCTCACAGATTATGATTCCCTTGCTGGCCTACATTGCCAGTCGGTTTTAGCAGACCGTTCATACAGCGCATCAGGATATATTCGTCTGAGTATTCCTTATGCGTAAAACCTTCTCGTCCCCCTTTGCGGTAGAACGGGAGGGGGACGCGTCCGCGCGTGCTGGTTCTGTATGTCCAGTCTGCTAACCCCTTTTCGTTCTGCCACCATTATTTAGCAGTGATTTGGCAGAGCTTCTATTACATACAGGAGCAGTCATCATGACTCAAATTTTTTTATTCTCATTACCTTCCTAAATAAATTTTATTTCTGTTCAGCGATTTCTGATCATTTGATCCGTCTGCTGAATTATTCTGCCTAAAATTTATTCAGGCTATGAATCACATGCATCATCGCTTGACAGTTACTTTTGCAGTTTTGGCACATTACTGAACTCAACATCTACCGGTCAAAAAATTGGATCGCTCCAGAGACAAACTAATTGAACTCTGGGAATACCCATGCAGTTCAAAAATAATGTTTAAAAAATGATAGGAAACATAATGAAAAAATTGATTCTCACAACTTTACTTGCCACTTGTACAAGTACAGCTTTTGCAAATATTCAGCTGAAAATTGGGGGAGAATACATCACCCCTCAATACGACACTCCAAAATCCCTTAGTGTTAAGCTAGGACAACCCAGTTCCAGCAATGGAAATAAGATGGTATGGAAAAAGGGAAATGCGGTGATTACGGCTGAATTTCGAAATAATAAGCTTCAGGAAATTTATACGAATCTATTTTATTTCGATGGTAGCAAGGGCAATCTAGCTGAACGACCTGCTGAAATGGTCTTTCTGCCCGGACTGAGTTTCGGAGTTGTAAACTCTTACGGCTTCTACAAAATGCCTATTGTTAAAATTGGGAATTCACTTGGGCGCAATTACTGTTTAGGCACTAAATGGATAAACAAAGCTGAGGGGAAAGTAAGCTATACCATCAAAACTAAAGGCGTAGATAACGGCAGTTTCTATTGGACTTCCGACTCTACAATGGAAGCAATAGAACAATGGAAGGTCTACCGCAAAGACATCAATGCTCAAGGTATGGGTATTATTCATCGGGTTGGATGGATTAATGAACCTGTTAATTATGATGTGAAAAAGTGCTATTAATTGGGAATACTTAAAATGCAAAAACTAATCATTACATCACTTTTAACGTCTGTATTTTCTGCCTCTGCTTTGGCTGGCATGCCTTCATTGACATTTGAAGGCAAAAAAATAACGGTGGAAGACACTCGGGCCTCTTTAATTAAAAAGCTGGGTAAACCAACGGATGGAAATAACACATACAGCTATTGGAATAAATCTAATTACTCCATCAGTGCAAGTTATGACCAATATGGTTTAAAGCATTTCAGCATTGACCAGCTTCGCACTACGCCATCAGTAAATATCATTCAAGTCAATGGAACAAAATTTTATCTGGGCAAAGACAGTTTAAAATCGGCAGTGGCCAAATTGAAACAAGGCTGTTTTAATCTGTTAAACACCAAATTCAATTCAGACTATTCATTCATTGTCCGCGATGGCGCAGAGGGTGAAATCAACGTTGAGTTGAAAGCAGAGTATGTCAACCAAAATAAGTCAGCATCGCTGAACAAACCCATTTATGGCGTAGTTTTCAGTTATGATGAGCTTGATTCAAGCGACGGCTGTAATTACTAGATTAATCAAAAAACAATCAATCACCACGGAACTTAATATGAAAAAATTAAATCTATGCCTCATCCTATCATTTGGCGTGTTGTCTACCTTCCCTGTACTTGCTCAAGCAAAAGAAGCCACCTGTCAAATTGATGAAAGTGGTCAAACACGTTACAAAGGGAAATGTAATTTTCAGCCTCAAGGCGGTGGCAGCTTTTATATCAGCCATCCTAACATCTCTAAAAAATTAAAAGTCGAAGGCCTTATGGTGATGGTTGAAGGCAAAAATCAGGCTGTTGTCCAAGCGACGAAATTAGGGGGTGGCGGTTCAATGTGGGGTGAAGCAGTTCGTTCTCAAAAACAAAAAGCTTGTTGGGTTGGCAGTGACTTTAAAGTCTGTGCTTGGTAATCACTCAGCTTAAGTAAACTGTCTACGATGGCTAAATTACAAACTCGCTAAAAAAATAAGGGAATACATTTTCCCTTATTTCTTTTTTGGAAGTAACAAAGAATTCCCTAACTCCTTAAAGAAATCCAATATCCCCTCTATCTCACATATAAATAACTACTGGAAATTACGATGGCAGTTATGACAATGAAAAAATGCCACAGGCTGTTGTGGCTTTGGCTGCTGTATAAAACTATCAATCACCCCGCCGATTAACGCACCAGCAAGTCCACCTAAGATCGGTGAAAATGGTGTAGGAAGGCTTTTGGCAAGGCTTGCTCCAATTCCAGCACCCGCAATTGAAGAAAAACTAGAACTATCTGACTGAGCTGTTTCACGGCTCACATTTTCGGAATGGCAATACGGACACGTAATATTCATAAGATATACCTCTTGAAATGAAAAGGCTTATCAATTGATAAGCCTTTGAATGTGTAAATAAACATTCACTGTTCATGTAGATGATGTATATCTATTATTTTTTGGGATCAACGCTGTGACATCCCAAAGGTTCTCATTTTCTTTGACGTCTTTACTCTTAAATGTTGTCCCTTGGTCGACCTTAACAAATATGCTAGCGTTGAACGCATCTTCTCGACTTGATAAGTTAGGTTACTATAAATGATCCCAACTCCAATCATATCTCGTTTTTCATAACGGCTCAGATACTTACGATCATGGCAATTGAAATAGCACCCTTGATCATCCGTTATCTCTTCCCATAATTCACCGATAGCTTTTGCAATACTCCATGCCCCTGTACGATCTCTTTCATCAAATATCAATGCTATGTGGCAATGATACCCTTTGGATGCCCCTTGCTCTAAAGCCCATACCAGTAGAAGTAAATCATCTCCATATCGGGACCGATTAATTCGTCTGCGTAGCTTTTCTAAATCATATTCTACTTGCAGAATATCAGGATTCTGGACATAGGCTAAATCTACTCGTACCACCAATAGAGCTTGGTAATCCTCAACTAGTTCTAATAATCGATTATCTAAACGCTCTGCATTCAGACTTTCATTGTAGCGATGTTGGCACATATCATTCTGATAAATTTCTTTGGTTTTACTAAAGTCACTTTGCCATTCTTTGAATGAACTCTGTTTTAAACGTTTGTATAGGTCTATAGGAGAATCTAAATCCAACTGGTAGTCATACATTAGGGTGCAAAATATTTTTATTATACTTGAATAGCTAAAGTCAGGATTATAAATTTCGGAAAACTCGAATAATAGATCACAGAAGTTCCCATAGAAAGATCTGGGTTGTCTGGTCGCAATTAAGCAGGATTGAATGAACTCTTCAATTTCGATGGTTAAGATTGCTTCGTTGTTTGTTTTTAATGATACATCTTTATTAATTCGATGAGACATGGTCACTTACCTATAGTTTAGAACTATATGAAGTGGCTAATCTGTAATAAATTACTTTTAGGGGTATGAGCTTACTAAGTGAGATATTGGTTATTAGATTATTAATTCATAGAATAATACTTAAAATATTTGAATAAGGTTATATTTTATTAAATTATAAACAAAGTCATTACACTCAACCTATAAAGCATAATAAAAAACTAAAATCCTACTTACAAGTATTGCAGTACAATGGTTTTAATCCTGCTCATCAGCATAAATCATAAAAAAATATAAATAAAACTCTGTTAAAGTTATCCGATAGAAATTAAATATACACTAGACATTAAAACTCAAAATAAATTAAAATATAAACCATCAATTATTTATTTTTAAGTTTTTAAAAATTCCGTATTATTATATATTTCCTACACCAAATTCTGGCTGATAGAAAAAAGCTTAAAAAATAGCCAAACTCCATACTTTTTTAATTATTAAAATATTATAAAAAAATAAACAGAAATTGACAGATATCGTTCGATAAACTCACTTGAAACCTAGCCACATTTACAATAAATTTTATGGAAATCTTATTGTAAGGAACAAACCATGGACTCAATAAAGCATTGTAATGCACTGATCAAGCTAATTAAAGATTTTCATAATGAGGATATTGTTTGGTTATCACATGTGCTTAATAAAGAAAAGCTTATATATGATTTAAGAGTTAAGAATGTAGAAAACAATGACATTGAACTTATAGAAATGGATATTAAAAATATAAATTCATCTAAAAATTTAAATGAAATTAAAATTAATCTTATTAAAGAACTTTCAAATACTAGAGAGGATTATGCAAAGGATTTTATTTATTACATTAATAAATACAAAGATGATTTAATAATACGTGGTCGAAATTTATCTCAATATAAATCAGATAGACGGCTTTTAATTTACGCACTATATAGGATAAAAATTAGAGATAGGGAAATTTCACGATTAATCAACTCCATCTCCAACCCATATATTCGGTTCCTTTATATTATTTTCACCTTTAGAGAATACTACCGTGACAACCGTGAACTTGATTATATTGAAGAAGCCTATTCCAAGCTTATTACTGAAAAATCATTACACTTTAAAAAATATGATCACCCTGAATTCTATAAATGGGCTAAAAAATATATGGATGAAGATCGGGAAAATTTTAGAGAATTTAACAAATCTCCACTTATGCCTCTTGAAGACTCTGATTTCGGTGTCGTTGTGAATTCAATTTTTGATGTAATGTATGTTGAGAACATTCACATCTACACAGCATTAAAAGAGAAACTAAAGAATGCATGGTATCAAAAGGTGTATCGCGCTAAAAATAAAGGCAAAGCTCACCACTATTTCTTAACAGATAAAGCACTAGATAGCTTAAAAATACTTGCATTAAAGCACAACAAAACTCAAGAAAAGATGATTGAGCATTTAATTAATAAATGTTTTACGGAAGAATGTGCTGATTATTCAGGGCAATCGATGTATTCCTCTTAACTATTCCCAAGTATAGTAATTGCATTAATTTTAAATAAGCTTGTACTCTCCTATTCTAGGGTACACGCTTATTTAATTTTTTTAACTTATTATTCGAGATGGTTAAAGCTTCACTAAAGCTCTCAGGTATACCAAATCCACTACGTAAAGAGTGCTCAAAACCAGGCAAAAATAAACTATACTTTTCTTTTGACATTTCTTCAAAAATTAATTTTATAAGTATATAAAAACTATCAAACCGAAGAGAGTGGTTATAAATAGCTCTTGCTTTAATTTTAAATCCATAAATACTCATTTTTTGACTTGCAATCTCAGCACAAACATCTTCAATATCTTCCTCTTGATCAAAAACAAATTTATTGTCCTCAAACTTTTGTCGATAAAGCGTAAGCGTACCATTTTTTGCATGTGCTTCATAAAAAATCCAACTTCCCATCAATCCAGGACAATCAGGAGTACTTTTTAATAAGAGAGAATTATTGGATAGTATCTCACTCAAATTTTTTAAGTATTTATTTATCTCTCTTTTATTATCAATTTTGACCTGCGTTATACTTTTATGAAGGTTTTTTAGAATACCTCCTTCTTTTTTTAGGTATTTATTTTTCAACAATTCAAACTCACAAAACAGCATAGCACGAACAAAATCTTTTTCTATTTCTTTTGTTTTAGTCTGGTCTACATTTTTAAATAAAAATTTATCTGATTTCAAGATTCCCATGACTAAGAATTTATGAAAACTTGAAAAAGCTGTGCTATCAAAATCAAAATATAGAATTTGAGCAACTAACTTATATACTACTTCTCTTTCCCTAGTAGATAATTTGTATTCTAGATTTAATTCACTTAGGTCACTTATGAATTCATCTTTTAAAAAACCATTATTAACCACCTCATAAATCAACTCATTTAATATAAAATCTAACTTTATATTAAATTCTTCATATGACTGAGAGTAGTTTGCTAAAATCTCTATTCCACACAATATAAAATGTTGATATATCTCTGCTTTAATCCCATGATGGTTTCTTGCTGAATTTATATAATCAATTGTACCCAAAAGATCTGGATAGAAAGCATTCTTTTCATCAGAAAAAGTAGACATGGAAGCAACATCATACAAAAACAAATAATCCAAGATATTGATTGCTATGTTCTGGGATTCGGTCCGTCTAGGCATAAGTCATCATTTAAATAAAACACCCCTTTTACGACATTGTCTACAATTTCATTTTTTTTACAATGACTCTCATAACGCAGAATCAAAAAGTTGTTAGGAAATAACCTCCTTTTTTGCATCCTGCTTTAGCTTGTGCTTAACAAAACTCAATGGAGTCACTATGTATCACTTAAACACTGCTGATTACTTATTTCTTAAATTTCGTTCAACACTAATTAAATTGGATGACGTGTGTAAAGAGTTTTATCCTCATCTGTGTAAAGAAAAAGTACTGGAAAAAGCACGTCAACAAAAATTCCCCTTTGCTTGTTTCAGAATTGACGAAAGTCAGAAAGGTGCTTTTTTTGTAGAGATTCATGAATTGGCTCAAGTACTAGATGACATTTATAAAAATAGTTATCAGAGCTTTCTGTCTGCTACACAAAAAGCGATTAATTCAAAAATTTAATACAGAATAGGGAGAATAAAATGTTAGAGCCTCGTTATCGTGTAAAGGATTTAGTGAATTATCCTGAACGACCTGCTAAAGATTATATTGACCGGAGTGGTCGCCATCGTCGATTGTCACATAAACCTGCAACAAAAGGTTTGTTGAATATTGCGGAATCCACTTTTTGGAAAATGATCCGTCGTGGCGACTTTCCAGAGCCGACCTATTTAACAGCAAGCATGCCGACTTGGTCTGAAAGTAAGATTAATGCTTGGCTTGAACAAAAAATGAATACAGCGGCATAAATAAATGACCTGTCACAGACAGGTCTATGTTTTTCATTTATCTATTTTTCCCTAACATAACTTTTATTGCATTACAAAAAACTAACTGACATACCTCTATAATAGTTTCATTTTATCTTGAAGCTAGTTCCTTCACTAAATGTACCCATTCAATCCATCCACTAAATAACAAAAACAGTGATGATATGAAAGTTCGTGCCGCTGCCTATATGCGTATGTCCACCAGTGAACAGGTAAACTCCATAGAAAATCAGCTATCTTATATTATAGATTATGCTACGTTAAATAATATGCTGATCGTTAAGGAGTATAGAGACTCTGGTAAAAGTGCTCTGACTTTTAAAGATCGCCCAGCAATGCAGCAACTGCTGTCCGATATATTTAACCAGCAAGCAGATTTTCAGATTATCTTAGTTTATGACATGAGCCGTTGGTCCCGTGCTCAAAATACTAAGGAAAGTATAGTCAACCAATATCTATGTGAAAAAAATGGTGTCCGACTAATCTGTTGTCAAGGTAACGGACCTAAATATGATAATTATGAGGACAATCTTGGTGCAGAAGTAGGTGAAATGTTTGACCGTCACGCTGCAGCACATTTCAGTAAAAGTTTATCTCTGCGTGTATTCCGTGGACAATGTCATTTAATTAAACAAGGATATAGACAGGGTGGTCCTGCTGGTTTTGGCCTGCGTCGTGTACTGATTGATGAAAATGGGGTTGAAAAACTTACTTTGAAACGTGGTGAGTGGAAAAGTATTCAGACTGATCGCGTGATCCTTCGTCCCGGCCCAGATGACGAAACTGAGATTGTTAATCAGATTTACCAATGGTTTATTGAAGATAATAAAACTGAACAACAGATTGCTAACCTTTTAAATGCACAAGGAATTAGAACTGATCTGGACAGACCTTGGACAAGAAGTACTGTATATCAAATTTTAATTAATGAAAAATATATCGGAAATAACGTCTTTAACCGCTCTTCAGCACGTCTGAAAACACCGAGAAAACCAAATCCGTTTGAACAATGGGTAAGAAAAAATAACGCATTTAAAGCGATTGTGCCTTTAGAACTATTTATGAAGGCACAGCAAATCAGACTGAACCGTTCTCAAAAAATAACCAAGGAACAAATGCTGAAACTTTTAAAAATATTATTGTCCAGCAAGGGAACCTTATCCGGGCTTCTTATTGATGAACAAGATAATATGCCTTCTTCCTCAACCTACCGTACTCAATTTGGAAGTTTACTCAAGGCTTATACTTTAATTGGTTTTAATCCCGAACGGGATTATCGTTATATTGAGATCAATAAAAATCTGAGAGTCTTTCATCAGCAACTTCTAAATCAGATTATAGACAAGATGGAACAACATGGTGCAGAAATTGAACTCTGTAATAATCACCTGATCCATGCCAATCATGAAATTTCCATCTCAATTATTATTTCACGCTGCATTGTCAAATCCCCGCATCAAAAACAGTGGTTATTTCGCTTTGAAAGTAGTCTGAATCCAGACATCACTGTCGCTGTTCGCATGCAACCAGATAATCATCATGTTCTGGATTACTATATTTTTCCGCATCAGAATTTCAGTAAAGAAATTTTGAAAATCAACTCCCATAATCAATCTGGACTGGATGTCTATCAATTTAAATCACTGGATTTCCTATACAGGCTTGTGGCCCGAGTTCCATTAGCTGGAGTAAGTTAATTATGCAGGAACTTGATCAAATACAATTAATTCCAATCAATAAAATTAATATTCTTAATCCGAGAGTTCGCAGCCGTAAACAGCACCAAGCAATTGTTGACAGTATCAAAAAAACTGGTCTGAGAAGACCAATTTCAGTAAGACTTAGAACTGATCAGAACCATGAATTTGAATATGACCTTATCTGTGGTCAAGGTCGAATAGAAGCTTTTAAAATACTTGGACAAGATGAAATATGGGCATGCATTCTTGATATAACCGAAGATCAATGCATGATCATGAGCCTTGTAGAAAACATTGCACGATTTAATCACTCTTCTATAGAACAATTAAGAGAAATTGAAGCGCTACGTAAGCGAGGCAACTCCCATCAGAATATTGCAGAAAAAATTGGTACGACAGAAAGTTGGGTTCGAATGGTTTTATCCCTACTGGCCCGTGGTGAAAGTCGATTGCTCGCTGCTGTTGAAAATGAAACGATCCCTATTGGGCTTGCGATAGATATTGCTCGCAGTAGTACCGCTGAAATTCAAGACTTACTGACTGAAGCACTTGAAAACAAAAAAATCCAGCCAAGAAAAGTTGCAGCTATTCGGAATATTCTCGATAAGCGAGAAAAGGGATTAAAGGCTCAGCCACAGAATAACGTATTTGGTCGAAATTCAATCAAATCAAATAAAACCAGTATAGAAGAATTATACAAAATCTGTCAGGAAGAAGCAGAAGAACATGAGTTATCTGGAAAAAAAGCCCAGCTCTGTCAAGAAACCTTAATCTTTCTAGGACACGCTTTTAAAAAACTCATCACCAATCCTACATTTTATTCTTTATTACAACAGCAAGGCTTTTCTCAGATCCCCCAGATATTACAGCATCTCATTGATAATGGATTAACCTATGAAGAAGAATAACCCACCTATTAAAGCTGCTTTTAATCCTCGTATCTATTTTATCGAGATTAACCAAATTACACCCTTGAAAATTTTTCACTCAAAGTTTAAAACCAGTAAAAAATATCGGCAAATATTGCAATCCGTAAAGGCTATTGGTTTAGTTGAACCATTAATTGTTTTTCCTGATCCTCAAAAAGAAAATAACTATTTACTCCTTGATGGGTATTCTAGATTAATTGCCCTACAGTCTTGTGGACAAACACAAGCCAAATGTCTGATCAGTACTCTAGATGATACCTATAGTTATAACAGTAAAGTTAACCGGCTCGCATCCATACAAGGAGTTCACATGATTATTCGTGCCATGAAGGCCGGTGTTCCCGTTAATGAACTGGCGCATGCGCTTAATCTAGCCCCTCAGACCATTATTAATAAATTTAATTTACTTACAGGTATTTGTGACGAATCTATTAAAATCATGGCTGATCAGGAAGTACCTTTAGGAGTTTTTCCATTCCTAAGACAAATGAAAAAACTTCGACAGCTTGATGTTGTAACATGCATGAAGAATTTACAGGATTTTTCAGTTAGACATGCCCGATTTCTAAAGGACACCAGTAATGAAAATGAATTAATCCCACTTAAAAATAAAAAAAATACTGCAGCTGATACTGCTAGTATGGCGCAGCTTAAACGCGAAATCTCTAATCTCAGAATTAAACAGAAAAATATTTTTCAAACATTTACCATCGATAGCCTCAAACTAACTTCGATCAAACATTTTATTAAAAGACTCTTGAATAACGTAGAAATTGTTAAATGGTTAGCCGAACATGAAAATGAATATCTGATAGAGTTCAATAATCTTGTCAACAATGACAAAATATAGAATCGACACTATTTAAATATAGTCATACCGACATCTGGTATGAAATAGTCAAAACTGGATTGTCTAGATTAAATTACATTTAAACAATTCAGTTTAAGATTTTTTATTCATTAACCAATTTGATCTAGCAGGGATTCTAAATAATCTGCCCACTCCTGCATCATCTCTCGACGATTATTTAAAAACTTAGTTCGATTATAAGCAGTACCATTATTGTCTTTCACTTTATGTGCCAGTTGATGTTCAATAAAATCTACACGTTGTTCTAGAATCTCATCGAGCATGGTACGGGCTGTTGCTCTTAAGCCGTGTGCCGTTTGCTTCCCGCCATATCCCAAACGTTTCAATGCCGTGTTAATAGTGTTGTCTGACAGATAGGTTTTAGAATCACGTCCGACAAATAGATATTCACTATGCGGATACAAATCAATAATCGACTGTACCAATTCAAATGCTTGATCCGATAACGGAACCACATGCTGTTGTTTGGTTTTACTGGCGATGAATTTAAAGCACCGCTCTTCTGGATAGTAGTAAGACTTTTTAAGCTTACGGATTTCTCCAGGTCTCTGAAAAGTCAAAACTGAGAGCTTTAAGGCAACTTGCGTGGTGATCAAACAGCGTGCATGTAATTTTGAATAATTCCAGATTTTATTCAGCATCGGTGCTAAATCCTGTTCTTCTGTGACCGCTGCAAAATTACCCCCTTGTGGATTGGGTAATTCAATATCTTCGATGGGATTATATTGAATGAGTTTCTTTTTACGTGCTGATTTAAAAATTTGGTTTAAGTCTGACTTTAAGCGTTTGGCAACCGATAAGGCTTCACGGTTAATAATACGCTGGAATACTTTTGCTTCTAATACCTCTACAGTCAGTTGTGGGAAGCTCATATCGCCTATATAAGGATAGGCATCATGATTTAAACGACGAAGTGTTTCTTCATCCTGTTTACCTTCCAATTCTCGTTTTTTAAGCCACTCTGCACTGACTACACGAAAGGTATGCTCTGCTTCTTTCTGTTTTTGATTCTTGGTTTCTAAACGTACTGTCGCTGGATCAATCCCTTGTTTGATCAATTTCTTATAATCGTCACGGACTGTACGTGCTTCTTCCAAGGTGACTTCTGGATATGTGCCTAATGATAAATCGTTGCGTTTCGCAATGTAGGGCCGTGTATAGTTAAATATCCAGTATTTTTTACCATTAGAGTCAATACGCAGGTATAGGTTTCCCCCATCAGGAAGCTTATACATTTTATCAGGGTTCGCTTTTGCCTTTTTAACCTGTAAGGCAGTCAGTTTATTGATTCCACGTGCAGTCATAACGTATAAACAAAAAAAATGCAGTAAGAGATAATCTTACTGCATTTTTTACTACTTTATAACCGCTCATTGACGTCGTGTGTCATAGCTTGCTATATCGTTTGTTTCTAATTTTAACCTTATAAATCAATTATTTATATAGTGTTAAACAGTGTCAGAAACTTCAATGTGGCGGAAGCGGTGAGATTCGAACTCACGGAGGACTCACACCCTCGTCGGTTTTCAAGACCGGTGCATTAAACCGCTCTGCCACGCTTCCATGTGCGCCATAATACGGATCTTTTTAAAAACTGACAAGTAAAAATTACAACTAAACCATTCAAATGAATATTGTTTCGCCAAATTAACTTAAAAAATCATAATTTGGCTGCTAATTCCGCACCCTCGCGGATTGCACGCTTTGCATCAAGCTCTGCAGCCAGTTTGGCACCGCCAATAATATGGTAATTCGCCAAGGTAAATTCATCGTCATTCGGCATGATGTCTTTTACCGAATCTTGCCCGGCACAAACCACAACAGTATCTACACGTAACAGTTGATCATAGCCGTTAGTTTCGATCCATAAGCCCTCATTGGTAATAGATTTATATTGCACCCCACGTAGCATCTTCACTGCATGCTTTTTCAATTGCGCACGATGCACCCAGCCTGAAGTTTTGCCTAAACCCATACCCAGCGGTGTCGTTTTACGTTGCAATAAATAAATTTCGCGAACAGGATGATCTACTTCAGCAGCTTGCATGCCACCTTCAGAAATATAGTTCGGATTTGGATCAATACCCCACTCACGTTGCCAGTCTGCCAAGGGCTGGGGTTGCGGCTGATGTGCCGGTTTTAATAAAAATTCCGACACATCAAAGCCAATACCACCGGCACCAATTACGGCAACTCTATGACCCACTGGAGCGCCGCGCAACACCTCTGCATAAGACAAGACTTGAGGTGCCTCAATACCTTGAATTTTTAAACTCCGCGGTACAACACCTGTTGCAACAATGACTTCATCAAAGCCTTCGCGTTCAAGCTGTTCACGGTTCACTCTGGTATTTAAGCGAAGCTCTACCCCTGTTTTTTCAATTTGAACTTTAAAATAACGAATGGTTTCGTGAAATTCTTCTTTACCCGGTACCACTTTAGCTAAGTTAAATTGCCCGCCAACCTCTGTTGCAGCTTCAAACAAGGTAACTTTATGACCGCGACTTGCCGCCACCGTTGCAGCAGACATTCCTGCCACACCCCCACCAATAACAGCGACCTTTTTAGGTGTTTTGGTTTTTAAATAAACCAGCTCAGTTTCATAGGCAGCGCGTGGATTCACCAAACAGGTTGCCAGTTTATTTTTAAAAGTATGATCTAAACAGGCCTGGTTACAGGCAATGCAGGTATTAATTTCATCAACACGATTGGTCGCTGTTTTATTGACCCAGAAAGCATCTGCCAAGAATGGGCGCGCCATCTGCACCATATCTGCTTTTCCAGCAGCTAAAATGGCTTCGGCTGTTTCAGGCATATTAATACGGTTAGATGCAATCACTGGAATTGCGACATGCTTTTTCACTTCTGCGGTGTAGTCTGCAAATGCAGCACGCGGAACTGAAGTCACAATGGTGGGAATGCGTGCCTCATGCCAGCCGATACCGGTATTCAGCAAGGTGACTCCTGCCTTTTCCAGAGTTTGAGCCACTGTAATCACTTCCTGCATGGTATTGCCATCATGCACCAGATCAAGCATCGACAGGCGGAAACAGATAATAAAGTTTTCACCAATTTTTCCACGAATCGCTCGTACAATTTCTACTGCAAAACGCATGCGGTTTTCAATGTCACCACCCCAGCGGTCATCGCGGATATTGACATGGCGGCTTAGAAACTGGTTCAGCAAATAACCTTCAGAACCCATGATTTCCACACCGTCATAGCCGGCTTTTTTAGCAATACTGGCAGTATGAGCATAATCCTCAATAGTATCCAGAATCTGCTTTTCGCTCATTTGACGCGGTTTAAATGGTGAAATCGGTGACTTGATTGGGCTGGCAGAAACCACAAAAGGCTGGTAACCATAACGGCCAGAATGCAGAATCTGCATCAAAATTTTTGCACCATGCTTATGTACTGCATGGGTCACTAAACGATGTGGCGCCACATCGCCCAAATTGTTCATGGTTCCCCCAGCCGGCAGTAACCAGCCTTGACGGTTTGGTGAAATTCCGCCAGTGATAATCAGCCCCACACCGCCTTTTGCACGTTCCCCAAAATATGCCGCCAATTTTGGATAGTTATAAAATCGGTCTTCCAGACCGGTATGCATAGAACCCATCACGACACGGTTTTTTATGGTCGTAAAGCCCAAATGTAGCGGTTTTAAAATATTTGCATAGCGAGTTGTCATGATGAATCCTTAATTTATTGGCTTTGCAACTTGTTGCATACTACTTTACCTATTTTTATTTATTTGTTTATGACATCTTTGCAACATTGTCTGACGAAACAGTCAATTTTCCATAAAAAAGGTGCAGTTTTTAGACTGCACTACAGATAAAAACCATGATTATTTATATTTTAATTCTAGGTTTTAACTCCAACCTTTTAATTTGGAGGTATGGCCAATCCCGACATTAAAACTATTGGTGGGATCCAACTTTTGATAATGATTTTTGAGTGCAGGCTTGGCCACATATAAATGTCCGACATTATGCTCGGCAGGATATTCGGCCCCACGTTGATCCAGTAAATGCCACATTTGATGTTCTATCGCTAAAGGATCAACACCTTTTTTCACAATATAGTCTTGATGGAACACATGACATAAAAAATGACCATAATACAGTTTATGGATAATCAGCTCATCCATTTCCTTAGGCAAAGTTTCGACCCATTCACGGTCGTTACGCCGTAAAGCAATATCCAAGGCGACAATGTCTTCCACTTCACTACGATGGGTATCGCGATAACGAATGGCTGCGCCTGCAACGGCAAAACGATGTAAAAAGGCTTTACGCCCTTCTTCTTCAGTACAGAGAAAATAATCTCCCGTGTTAGAGGTTAAAAAATAATGTTTTAAAAATTGCTGAACCTGTGCCACATCCTGATTTTCGATACGCAACACCAAATGATGCTCATACAGATCACGAAATTCATTCATGCGTTTCGGCAAATGCGATGGCAAAAATTTGCTTACCAGTTGCAAGACTTTATCTGACAGCCCTTTCATGCCGATTTTTTCCAAGTAGCCATCGACTTTATCTTTCATGGCGAAAGCAGCGGGTACTTTGGCAGTCCCGAATTTCTCGATAAACATGAAAGCATCTTTACCATATTCGGCGCCAATATCATAAGCGACACGGTGAATATACTCTCCTGCAATCGGCAGGCGCGGTAAGTCTTTCAAAAGGAAACGGCGGATTGCGGTTAAATCTTCTTGGTTATTGGTACCAACATAAAACACCTGACTGGGAATTTTTTCAAAAGTGTCCAGACGTACCGCAAAAACACAAACTTTTCCTGCCGAACCGGATGCTTCAAACAAGCGTGATGGATCGGCATTAAAACGTGCCGGAGTATTTTCATCGACCTGAGTGACATCATGTGCATAATGCTGATCTGAGGCACAAAAATTAGCATCATCTTGAATATCATTCATCTGATATTGCTGATTCTCTAATTTTGATAAGATTTCTTCGGGGGTGGTTCCTAAATTCATGCCTAAATGATTGACCAGTTCAAGCTGTCCTGAATCATTCACTCGTGCATACAGCGCAAGTTCAGTATAAGCCGGCCCACGGCGAACCAAGGCTCCACCCGAATTATTACAGACTCCACCTAATACTGACGCACCAATACAGGATGAACCAATCACGGAATGTGGTTCACGATTAAACGGTGCCAGCTGCTTTTCTAATTTATCCAAAGTTGCCCCAGGCAAACAAACCACTTGTTTTGCATCATTAATCACTTGAATGCCAACTAAACGCCGAGTGTTGATGAGTATTACAGGACGATCATAATCATCACCAAAAGGCGTTGAACCTCCAGTGAGTCCAGTATTGGCTGCCTGCATAATCACAATACTGTCAGCCTGAACAGCAATTTGTAATACCTTCCATTGCTCAACTAAAGAACCAGGCACCACCACCGCCAGAACCTTACCTGATCCGTAACGACGACCTTGACGATATAAACGGGTGTCATTTTCATCGGTCAATACATGTTGCCTACCGACAATATTAATGAGTTTTTGAATAGTGTGCGGTGCAGCTGATTGCGTGAACATATTTCCAATCCTTTTCTAAAGTCCTTTTGAGCTACTCACTGCTCTTTTTAATATGCTTAAAAAATAACGTCATAACTAATATTTGATACGCGAAAAAGTCATCCGTTGCTGTTTGAGGCAGACTAAAATAGGAGCTTCAATGTTTCTGCGAGAGGTTCATTCATTTTGTTATTTGACGAGTTCAACGGATGACAAATGCCTTTGGTTACTTTGGGCGAAACCAAAGTAATAGCTGAGCTCCAAGTATTTGCTTTTTCATGATAAGACTCCGTCTAAACTCGTCTTGTTTGAATTTCTTATGTATAGGATTAACAGATACCTGGAGAAAAACTAAAAAAGCGGAGCCATTTTTCTGAAATTTAGAATTTATAAATTCTCAAAATCTCCCCTAGCCTCTCTTTAATAAAGAGAGGGAACTCATTCTTTTTTTAAAAAAGAGTTCGGATAGATCATCACTCAGCCAACTCTCTATTCAGCTTCACCAAACAATCTGACGTAATATCTTGAATCGTTCTAGCCCCGGTCAAAGTCATTGCTACACGCATTTCTTTGTCGATTAAATCCAGTAGATTAGAAACACCGGCTCCGCCTGCTGCACCTAAAGCATAAATAAAGGCACGACCGAGCATGCAAGTATCTGCACCCAAAGCCAGCATGCGCACCACATCTAAACCATTACGAATACCGGAATCGGCCAAAATTTTAATCTCGCCTTTGACTGCATCGGCAATCGGCGGTAGAGCGCGGACACTGGATAAAACGCCGTCCAGCTGACGTCCCCCATGATTCGACACCACAATCCCATCAGCACCAAAACGTACCGCATCCTTGGCATCTTCAGGATCTAAAATACCCTTGATGACCATGGGTCCATCCCAGTATTCCCGAATCCATTCCAGATCTTTCCATGAAATAGACGGATCGAAATTATTGCCTAACCAGCCGATATAATCTTCAAGTCCAGTCGGTTTACCCAAGTATTTTGAAATATTGCCCAAGTCATGCGGACGGCCATGCAATCCCACATCCCATGCCCATTGTGGATGCAATACCGATTGCAAATAACGGCGCATGGCGGCATTGGCGCCACTCATTCCAGAATGGGCATCGCGGTAGCGCGCACCTGGAACGGGCATATCTACCGTGAAGATTAAAGTTGAGCAACCTGCCGCTTTGGCACGCTCTAAGGCATTTTTCATAAACCCGCGGTCACGTAGCACATAGAGCTGAAACCACATTGGGCGCTGGATGGCCGGTGCCACTTCCTCAATCGGACAAACTGAAACTGTCGACAAAGTAAAAGGTATGCCTTTTTTATCTGCCGCGACCGCCGCCTGCACTTCACCGCGACGCGCGTACATCCCGGTCAATCCGACCGGCGATAAAGCGACAGGCATCGACAAGGTTTCATCAAACAATCTGGTTTCCAGACTTAAAGACGACATATCGTTCAGAACACGTTGTCTTAAGGCAATTTTGGATAAGTCTTCTACGTTACGCTTGAGTGTATATTCTGCATATGCACCCCCATCAATATAATGAAACAAGAAGGGTGGCAAGCGACGTCTAGCGGCTTCGCGGTAATCATTGGCAGAAGAAATAATCATGGTTAAATCCTATTTAATCGACTCGCACGCTGACGACGGGCATCTTCCTCATCAATCGAGCGTACTTGTTGAATAACAAACTCAATATGTCCACACACTGCCTGTCTGGCAGCTTCCGGATCTCGACGTTCAATCGCATCTATCACTTGTTGATGCTGTAAATGCAACTGATCAAAACGATGGGGTTCGGAATACACTTTCCGGCGTCCCAGCACCACGTTGAATTGCAACAAATCAAATAAGCCGCGCATCATCTGGATCAGCACCAAATTATGTGAAGCTTCGGCAATAGCAAGATGAAATCTGGCATCGGCCTGTGCTGCCTGATCATCATCACCGATGGCTTGAAAATGGCTAATCTGTGCATAGCAATCACGAATGTTTTGCAAGTCTTCGGGCGTGGCACGCTCTGCGGCATACCACGCTGTTCCCCCTTCCAAAATAGTTCGTGCTTCTTGCACATCAAAACGGTAAGCAGGATCTTGATCAATTAAATCACTTAAAGGCTGCACGATTTGATGTTGTGACCAATTGGTCGGCAATTGCTGCAAAAAAGTACCTGCTCCCACTTTACTCAGCAACATTCCTCGACTGGTCAGTTGCTGAATGGCTTCGCGTAAAGAGGAACGAGACACTCCCAGTTGTTCACATAATTTTCGTTCGGCAGGCAAACGGTCTCCAACTTGCATATTATTTTGTTCAATCAATATGCGCAGACTTTGTACGACTTTGTCGGAAACTTTCATTTGCTGTCCTCAATTGCGTGTTATGGAATCATCCACGGGAACACATAAGCTTGTAAGGTAATAATAATACCCATCATGATGGTAAAGACGATACTGTGTTTAACCGTAAAACGGAACAGATCAGATTCTTTACCCACAAGCCCTACCGCGGCACAGGCAATTGCAATGGATTGCGGTGAAATCATTTTTCCGGTGACTCCACCACTGGTATTTGCTGCAACCAATAAAACTTCAGGAACACCAATCTGTTGAGCTGTAGTGGCTTGCAGCGCTGCAAACAACGCATTTGCTGAAGTATCGGAACCGGTTAAGAACACCCCGATCCACCCTAGAAATGGCGAGAAGAAGGTAAAGGCTTGTCCGGTATGCGCAAGTGCCAATGCCAAAGTTGCCGACATGCCCGAATAATTGGCAATAAAAGCAAAGGCCAGCACCATGCCAATCGAATAAATCGGTGTTTTTAATTCATTGATGGTTTCACCAAAAGTCACTACAGCTTCTTTTGGCTTCATTTTCAGGAAAATAATGGTAATAAGTGCGGCAATAAAAATGGCTGTACCTGTGGCAGAAAGCCAGTCAAATTTATAGATGGCATCATAATCTTTTACTTCGGGTACCACAGGAGGCATTTTTTGCACCAGTTGATGCAAATAAGGCACTTTGATTGAAAAGACCAAATCGTGTAAAGCACCGTCTTTGGTGAACAAGTCTTTAAAAGGTTTGATGCTCCAAATGGTCACCATCGCGGTTAAAATCATGAATGGAGACCAAGCTTTGGTAATCTGTGCAAGACTGTATTGTTTTTGCTGATCGGCTTGTAAACTCACATCCAGATTGGCATCTTCATTGCTAAAACGGAAGATATGTTTCGGTTTCCAGAATTTAAGTAAAATCGTCAAGGTCACTAAAGATGCAATCGCTGCAGTAATATCCGGCAGTTCTGGACCAACAAAGTTAGACGTTAAATATTGTGCAATCGCAAAAGACCCCCCTCCCACAATCACAGCAGGCCAGGTTTCTTTAATACCGCGCCAGCCGTCCATAATTCCCATAATCCAGAACAACACGATTGGCACCATGAACGGTAACTGACGGCCCACCATCTGGCTGATTTCCATGGTATCCACGCCAGACACCTGCCCTGCGACAATAATCGGAATCCCCATTGCGCCAAAGGCAACAGGTGCGGTATTTACAATTAAACATAGACCCGCTGCATATAACGGTTTAAAGCCCAAGCCGACCAGCAAGGCCGCAGTAATGGCGACCGGTGCACCAAATCCTGCAGCACCTTCCAGGAAGGTACCAAAAGCAAAACCTACCAGCAGCATTTGTAAACGTTGATCTTCGGTAATGGATAAAATGGAAGAACGGATAATATTAAATTGGCCGGTTTTTACTGAAATTTTATATAAGAACACTGCTCCAATAATGATCCAGGCAATCGGCCACAAGCCGTAGAAAAAACCATAAATCATGGAGGCAAAAGCCATTGCAACAGGCATCTGATAAGCAAAAAGAGAAACCAACAGTGCTAGAACAACCGTAATTGTTCCCGCCACACTACCTTTTAACCGGAAAATCGCCAATGCGAGAAAGAAAAAGATAATTGGAATAAGGGCAATCGCGCTGGAAATCCAGATATTGCCCATAGGATCATAAATTTGTTGCCAAGATTGAAGCATTGTCTTCTCCTTGAAATGCTCACGGCTCTATTAGAATTGGTCTGATTATTTAAACGATTAACTCGTAATTGGTACGACCAATATTGAGTTAAATAAAAAAATAATTCATATTTCAGCAAATATACTAGTTTTTGTTTAATTAAAGATCAATAGCGGTCTGATTAAAATAATATTGGTCCTACCAATATTATCTAAATTTAAATAATAAATTAATTTTTCAAAACGCTCCTAAAACTACTTAAAAGAATTACTACCTTTGTTTTTACTTAAGTTTTTTGAATAAAGTTTTAATCTTTTTATATTTATGCAACTTTAGTCTAATCCTCTAATTTTTCACTTCTTACTGTATGTTTTTAATACTCAAGATTTCTTGCTTACCTCTTCACTAAGATTCTCAATCTCGATATAGATTAAATCGGCCGGTCATTTATTTTAACGGTTTGAAAGGAGTTGCAATTGAGTAAAGTAAAGTCTGGCTTAATCAATTTTTTTTATCTTTCTGTTCTGTCCCCCCAGAGTGGGTTGCTAAGCTCAAACGATTTACTTCATTAATTTATGGTTTAATTTATTTAAGTTAACTTACTTTCTATGTCCTTAAATCACCTGTTGATGATTTTTCACTATACTATCCGCTTAAAAAGTACAGATATTTTTTTTGATTGCTTATTTTTACGAAAAAAATTTCACCTAAAAGTGCTACAATTGAGGGAACTATAGATTCTCCTCGGCTACCAATTATCGTGGTGCCTATTTCATATCGTTAGGACTTACAATGACTGACAATGCAACTATCTTGCAGAATGTACCAGTAGGCAAAAAAGTCGGGATTGCCTTCTCTGGTGGCCTTGATACCTCAGCTGCTTTATTGTGGATGAAACAAAAAGGTGCTGAACCTTATGCTTATACAGCAAATTTGGGTCAGCCAGATGAAGAAGACTACGATGCGATTCCTAAAAAAGCTGAAGCTTATGGCGCAGTAAAAGCTCGTTTGGTTGACTGCCGTTTACAGCTTGCACTTGAAGGTATTGCTGCAATTCAGTGTGGCGCATTCCACATTAGTACGGGTGGTGTTCCTTATTTCAACACAACTCCATTGGGTCGTGCAGTAACAGGTACTATGCTTGTTACCGCAATGAAAGAAGACGACGTAAACATTTGGGGTGACGGTTCAACTTATAAAGGTAACGACATTGAACGTTTTTACCGTTATGGTTTGCTGACTAACCCGAACCTTAAAATCTATAAGCCTTGGTTAGACCAAACGTTTATTGACGAATTGGGTGGTCGTGCCGAAATGTCGCAATTCTTAATCGACAACGGTTTCGACTATAAAATGTCAAAAGAGAAAGCCTACTCAACTGATTCAAACATGTTGGGTGCAACTCACGAAGCCAAGGACCTCGAATACCTGAATGCCGGTATCAAAATCGTAGATCCAATTATGGGTGTTGCGTTCTGGAAAGATGATGTTGAGGTTAAACCTGAACTTGTATCTGTGACTTTCGAAGAAGGTACGCCAGTTGCATTGAATGGCCAACGTTTTGACAATCCGGTTGAATTGATTCTTGAAGCCAACCGTATCGGTGGTCGTCATGGTCTAGGCATGTCTGACCAGATCGAGAATCGTATCATCGAAGCAAAATCTCGCGGGATCTATGAAGCACCGGGGATGGCTCTTCTTCATATCACTTATGAACGCCTTGTAACGGGTATTCATAACGAAGATACCATTGAACAGTATCGTATTAACGGTTTACGTTTAGGTCGCCTGCTTTACCAAGGTCGTTGGTTCGACTCACAAGCATTAATGCTTCGTGAGACTTCTCAACGTTGGGTCGCTAAAGCAGTAACCGGTACAGTAACTTTAGAACTTCGTCGTGGTAATGACTTCACCATCATGAACACTGAATCTCCTAACCTCACTTATGAAGCTGAGCGTTTGACTATGGAGAAAGGTGATTCTATGTTTACGCCTATGGACCGTATTGGTCAGTTAACTATGCGTAATCTGGACATTACAGATACGCGTGCGAAACTCGGCATCTATACCAACGCAGGTCTTCTTGCTGTGGGGACAGGTTCTGCAGTACCTCAATTAAAAGACAAAAACAAATAAGTTTGTTTTATTTTAAAAAAACCGCCTACGTAGGCGGTTTTTTTATGCTTGAAGTTGGAGTCTTTAGGCGATATTTGTCGTACGAATAGATTGATAATAAATTTGGTTTCTTCCCAGTTGTTTAGCCCGATATAAAGCTTGATCGGCAATCTTGAGTAATTCTTCTTTACTAATCTCATTTTCTCCACGATAAACCGTAATCCCCAAACTAATTGTAATGTAGCTCGACACCAATGATTTAGCATGTGGAATTTCTAAACGCTCTATTGCTTTAAAAATATTCGATGCAACCGCATAGGCACCATGCGCATCTGTTTCAGGTAATAAAACCACAAACTCTTCACCACCATAACGTGCAACGAAATCCATATGCCGAATGGCATTTTTAATCGATTTGGCAATTGAAGAGATCACGTCATCGCCTTTTTGGTGGCCATAAAAATCGTTATAGTTTTTAAAGAAATCGACATCAATAAACAAAATAGATAAAGAAGTGTGATCAAGACGAGTTTGCTGATAAAAAACTTCCATCATTTCATCAAAAGTACGGCGATTCGAAATTTTGGTCAGTTCATCGTGCTGACTAAGATGCAGTAATTCTGAATTATGAATGCGGTGAATTTTTTCACTAATTTTAGCCCGCATTGAATATAAATAAATCATACGTTCACGTGCAAAGATCATATGACTAATGACATAACCCAGTACACAGCTTCCCGTGAGAATACGTCCCAATACCATCGCATCAAAATTGATATGCAGTCCTAAAAGCAGAACAATTGTAAATATGGCTGCCGACACACCGGTCAACAACATATGAAACGGTTTTACCCCGGTAAGAATATAACCAAGAATATAAATAATACATAATATAGCCATGGCCTGATGCTGGAGCACCACCGTTTCAACCGTTATGGTCAACCATGACATGGATACAATGGCCCAAAACTTGATTCCCATCGCAGCATGGGCAAAATATGGACGTACTTTAGGAAAATAAGCAAACCAAAATAGAACCAGCAAACATGCGCCACCATTCACCAGTCCTAACAGGCAGTGCATAAAATCATGGACAAAATATTGCTTGTCGATAATCCAGTAATCACTTGGAATCATGACCACTACGAAAAGAAAATAGATTAAAACACCACCCCAGAAATATTTTTCAACATGTTTACGCGCGCGTTCTAAATTTTTAGACCAAAATTCCTGTTCCAGTCTTTTTGGAAAAACTTGTCCTACACGGCGACTTTGCTGCGTAACCAGTTCTTCTACTTTTTCTTTATCGTACTGTAATTTCGCGAGATTATACTTGTATTCCATTTGCAAGCATTATGTATTTGTTTTTTAGTTACTTAAAAATAACACAATTTTATGATTTATATTTAAATATATATCGCCTTTTGTCTTTAATTGTCGTTACCATTTTCACACTTTATGGATTATCATTTGTTTTATTTGTCCGATTAAGATGACCTTGAATACAATCACTCTTCTCCAGCCAGATGATTGGCATGCTCACCTTCGTGATGGTCTTGCTTTAAAACGTACGGTTCCAGATTTAGCCAAACAGTTTGCGCGCGCAATTTGTATGCCAAACACTGTTCCTCCTGTGAAAACAGTGGAAGAAGCTAATGCTTATCGTGAACGAATTTTGGCCCATGTCCCTGAAGGCATCTCATTTGATCCACGTATGGTGCTTTACTTTACGGACTTCACTCAACCTAGCGAAGTTAAAAAAATTAAAGAATCTGAACATGTAAATGCCATTAAGCTATACCCTGCTGGTGCAACCACAAATTCAGACAATGGCGTAAGCGATATTCGTAAAGTCTATGCTGTAATTGAACAACTTGAAGAACATCAAGTTCCTTTACTGCTACATGGTGAAGTCACTCATCATCATGTCGATATTTTTGATCGTGAAAAACGCTTTCTGGATGAAGTTCTTTCTCCGCTATTAAAACAGTTCCCTAAGCTTAAACTTGTACTTGAACACATTACTACAAGTGAAGCTGCACATTTTGTACTTGAACAAGACCGCAATGTCGCAGCCACAATTACCCCTCAGCATTTATTGTTTAACCGTAATGATATGCTGGTAGGTGGTATAAAACCGCATTTTTATTGTTTGCCAATTTTAAAACGTCAAACCCATCAGCAAACTTTACTTGAAGTGGCGACCAGCTCGAATCCTAAATTTTTCTTGGGTACAGACAGTGCGCCGCATTCAAAAAATGCCAAAGAAAATGCATGTGGCTGCGCAGGTTGTTATAGTGCACCCACCGCAATTGAATTATATGCTCAAGCTTTTGACCAAGTGGGTAAAATTGAACGCTTGGAAGGTTTCGCCAGCCATTTTGGTGCTGACTTCTATGGTCTTCCGCGTAATACCAATACCATTACCCTAGTAAAAGAAGAGCAAGTTATTCCGACAAGTTTAGACTATTTGGATGGTGAAAAAATTATCCCACTATATGCGGGTAATACCATTCAATGGAGAAAAGTGTGACAGATGAAACCCAACCAATAATTGGTCAGCGTTTCCGTGGATTTTTACCTGTTGTTGTCGATGTCGAGACAGCAGGTTTTAACTCACAGACCGATGCCTTATTGGAAATTGCAGCAATTCCCATCATTTATAACGAAGAAGGTCAATTTGTGCCAGGCGAAGCCCATCACGCACATATTAATCCTTTTGAGGGGGCTAATTTAGACCGTCGTTCACTGGATTTTATTGGGGTTGATCCATTTAACCCGATGCGCATGGCTATGGCTGAAGATGAAAAAAATGCCTTAAAACGTATTTTTAAATCTGTAAATGAAGTTCGTCGCCAGCAGAATTGTACCCATGCGGTTTTAGTCGGTCATAATGCGCATTTCGATCTAGGTTTCTTACAGGCAGCAATTGCGCGTACTGGAACTAAAAATCAAAATCCATTTCACAGTTTTTCTGTATTCGATACCGTGACTTTAAGTGCAGTCATGTTTGGTCAAACCGTACTGGCAAAATCCTGTATTCACGCTGGAATTGAGTTTGATGGTAAGGAAGCACACTCTGCTTTATACGATACTCAAAAGACTGCTGAACTGTTTTGCTATATTTTGAACAAACTCGCACCTCACCTACTTGACACTCTGATGGCGGATCAATAAGATACCGCCATCTTCTATACGTCCCTATCGTCTAGAGGCCTAGGACATCGCCCTTTCACGGCGGTAACCGGGGTTCGAATCCCCGTAGGGACGCCATCTATTTATATCTCCTTTTAAATCCCCACTAAGCAAATTTCTATTGTTCAGCTTTTCCATGTTCTTAATTTCTCTATCCTCTTGATTATATTACTTTCTATTAAAATATATTATTGAAAATAATTCTCATTTCTATTGATTAAGTTGTTAAAGTTAATGATAATCTATCGCATTACGATTTACATAATTTTCCAATAAATATGCGTTTTGCTTACTCCCCTCTTAGCTTTGCTATATTAACTGCGCTGAGTACTTCTATTTACGCTAATGATCTTTCACAGGCTGCAACATCTGCATCAATTGATTCACCTATTCCTCTTACCCCCATTGTGATGCAGGCAGAAAAAACTGTTGTCCTAGGAACCATCCGCTATACAAAAGAAGATCTAGAAAAAACACCGAATAGCTCAAAAAATATCACTGATTTTTTAAAGGTCAATCCGAATGTACAATTCTCAAATGACCATTTAGCAGCCAGCACACAAGCGGATTTAAAACCCGCCGAACTTTCAATTCATGGCGCACAGTCTTTTCAGAATAAATTTATCATCAATGGTGTAAGTAATACTAATATTTTGGATCCACAAGGCAATGGCAACTCCTATACGGGACAGCTTGCTTCGGGTTCTCAAGGTGTTGCCATCAATACAGACTTATTGTGTAATTTAGACGTATTGGACAGTAACGTCAGCGCAAAATATGGTAGTTTTACCGGCGGCGTGATCAGTGCTGATACCTGTGCACCTGATACGGAAATTGGTAAAATCCACGGCAGCATTAGCTACGACTATACGGAAAGCGATTGGTCCCGCTATCACCTAAAAACAGATGCAGATAAAGACCTATTTGAAGACGAAACCACTCAGGCCAACCAAAACGAATATACCCGCCAAGGTATTAGTGCCAACATGTACAGCAAATTGTCTGAACAATGGGGCATCAATTTATACGGCTCAGAGCGCCGCTCTGTCATTCCGGTAGCCAGCGGTTTTGATACCCCAGCACACATTGAGCAAAAAAAGCACAATAGCAATATTGGCGCGACTGCCTTCTATACCCCGAATGACGAAATGAAGGGCAAATTCGGCTTTACCCTCGGCGACCTTGAAGACAATAACTATACAGCATCGCGCCGCAATTCAAAAAATACGGTAACCAATGATTCGTTAATGATCTTCGGTGAACTCAATCAGCAAACCGACTGGGCTAAACTCAAACACAAATTGAATTATCAAAAAATTGATAATGTCCGTGATTGGTTAGACGATGAAGGTAAAGTTTGGCTGTATGCTGAAGGCAGCAAGGACTGGCAAGATACAGATAAGGTAAAAGAAGGTTCACTAGGGACAGATATCCGCTTAAAACAAGAATCCTTCAATTATGAATTTGACGCTATATTCAATCATTTTAAATGGGGTCAAAGCGTACATCAAATTTCAGCCGGTGCAGGCTATCAGCGTGATGACGTCTCTTGGTCACGTCCAAATACTGCATCTTTGTATGTAGCAACTACCCACTCAACCAATCCCAATCTAGTAACGCTCAAAAATTTAAATGGCGAAAAATGCGCTGCTGGTGACCGCCTTTGTGATGAAGCCGTGACCGCACCTTTCACCTATAAAGATCAAGAATATACTTATAATGGTCAATATTATGTGAGTGGAACGCTACATGAGGCAGGCACTTTTGATGGTATCTATGAGCAGTCTTTTCTATATGTAGAAGATGAGATTAATTGGAATAAATTTAAAGCCCGTCTTGGCGTTCGTGCTGATTACGACGGCGCCAACAATAACTTAAATTTTGCACCGCGCAGCAGCTTTAGCTACAAACCGTTTACTAACGATGCATTGACGCTGACGACAGGCTGGAATCGCTATTATAGCGCGCCCACCTACAATACCGACCTTCAGCGTGAAATCGCAGGCTTAAGTTATACCATTAAACGTGCAGATCAAAATTCAGAATGGGTCAAATCACCAAATGTGACTTATAACAGCACACGCAAAACAGATTTAGATATGCCTTATGCTGATGAATTTATCCTTGGCTTAAACAGCCAATTTAAAAATACCAATGTGATACTTAAATGGGTAAATCGCGAATATAAAGATGAAATCACCCGTAACCGTACCGATATCCCTTTAGATTCAACCTACAAATATTCATATGAATATGGCAATGATGGTTATGGCAGTGCAGACACCTATGCGCTGAGCATAAATATGGTCAACCCACTGAATTTCAAAGGGAGTTGGCATCAATTTGGTCTTGCTTTAGATTACAATAAACGTGTCCGTGGCACACCAGACTATACGGAGAATACCATTGATACAGACATGACTAAGCTGGTGTCATATGATGGTAAAATCATGCAGTATGCAGACCGCCCCGCCTCTAACTTCAATCAACCCTTTGCTGCTCGCCTGAATTGGGATATTGGCTTTAATGCACTACCGTTAAAAATCTACCACTTTTTTAGCTACAAAAATGAATACAATCAAGCTATTAGTTCAACCAATAAAGTCGAATATGAAGGTGTGAAGCTGGACACCTATGTGGTGGAAAAAATTAAACCGCGTTTCTCTTGGGATATGCGTACAACCTATGATTGGAAAATTGGTAAAGATTACGATGCGATTTTTGGCCTGAACATCAACAATCTGACCAACCGCAACAATCAATTTGTCTACAATAGCAAACTCTACTCAGAAATCGGTCGTCGTTTTATTGCCGATATTACTTTTAAATTCTAATTTTATCAGTTTAACTCCTGAGCACTACGGTGCTCTTTTTTTATAGCAGCTTGCATGCTAACGTTACCGCTTCTAAATGAAGGTTATGCCCAGTATGTTGAAAAAAGTTTTTATTGTTTTAATGATTTTGCTGCCTTCGGCTGTATATTTATATCTCGCCAGCAAAGATGCAGAGCATGCTAGTGAATCCTCCTCTGCCACGCCTAAACAAATACCTGCACAAGAACAATCACAAAAATATCAAACCCCGGACCACTAATGCATAATTTTAACAACCTGCCTTACTGTAAAGGGTAATTTATCGGTTTTATAGCTCTTAACTTCATCCTTTTTTAAATGTAAATATATTTTAATGGCAAGAAAATATTCAGACCATTTTCAAATTGAATTGTTTATCGTGCAATTTACTTTTTAAATTGTCATTTTTTATGCAAGTAATTCAATATTTAAAAAATAATCCAATTCCAGGTTTGACAGCCCCATTAAAAATCCATAATATACGCATCACCTCCTAACGACCCTATCGTCTAGAGGCCTAGGACATCGCCCTTTCACGGCGGTAACCGGGGTTCGAATCCCCGTAGGGTCGCCATATATCGTGCTATACGATCATTCAAGCTTCAATACTTCTCATTATTACATTGCAGATTTGTAGTTTTTCACTACAATAGCTCGCTTCATTTGTCTTTTTTGTTTTTCTCTTATGCAGTCATCTCATACTCCGAATGATGCTTCGCATCAGGGCAATTCTGCGCCTTTAAAACGCGCTATGAGTACTCGACATCTGGTCATGATTTCGCTTGGTGGCGCAATCGGAACAGGTTTGTTTTTAGGTTCGGGTGAAGTCATTGCACAAACGGGGCCTGTAGGTGCAATCATCTCCTATGTATTGGGCGGTTTAATTGCCTACGCTGTTATGCTTTGCTTAGGCGAGCTTGCGGTACATATGCCCGAATCGGGTTCTTTTGGTACATATGCACGAAATTATATTGGTCCAGGTACCGGGTATACCGTAACTTGGCTTTACTGGTTAACTTGGGCAGCGACGCTCGGTACAGAATTTACTGCTGCTGCATTGCTGATGCAGGAGTGGTTTCCTCATGTATCGGTCTGGTTATGGACCATTATTTTTGCTGCGGTGGTTTTCGGCTTAAATATGAGTTCAACCCGCTGGTTTGCCGAATCCGAATTTTGGTTATCTTTAGTTAAAGTATTGACTGTTATTGCCTTTATTTTACTGGGACTATTGGCTATTTTTGGCATTTTAAACTTTAATGGTTATGAGTCTGCTCCCTTGTTTAGCAACTTAACCGCTCAAGGTTGGTTCCCACAAGGCGTGTTCCCTATTTTTGCAACCATGCTGATTGTCAATTTTGCCTTCTCTGGTACTGAATTGATTGGTGTGGCTGCAGGTGAAACCAAAGATCCAGCCAAGAATGTCCCTAAAGCCATCAATGCAGCTATTTGGCGTTTATTGATTTTCTTTGTCGGTACCATCGTGGTAATCAGTGCGCTGTTACCGCATCAAATGGCCGGCCTAAATGCCGAAGGCGTCAGTAGCAGTCCCTTTGTTACTGTATTTACCCATATCGGTATTCCATACGCTGAAGACATTATTCGTTTTGTGATTATCACGGCATTATTGTCTGCGGCAAATTCGGGTTTATTTGCTGCATCACGTATGATGTGGTCGTTATCTGATAAAAAACAATTACCTGCGGTTTTCTCTAAAGTGAATCATCGCGGTATTCCCTTTGTGGCCGTAGTGGTCACCATGCTGGGTGCCTTACCTGGTTTATTGTCTGAACAATTTGCCCCAGAGACTATCTTTAAGAATTTACTGGGTGTTGCAGCATTCACGATGGTGATTGTATGGATGAGTATCTGTTTAAGCCAGTTCAATTTCCGTCGTCAGTGGTATAAACAGGGTCACAGCGCAAAAGACTTAGGTTTTGCTGCGCCATTGTTTCCTATTGTGCCCATTTTAGGTTTTGTGTTCTGTTTTATCACGGCAATAAGTATGGCATTCGACCCTGAAATGCTGCCTGGCTTTATTGGGTGCCTGCTCTTCATTGCAGCTTGTTATCTCAGTTACTATGTTTTCTACCGAAAGCAAAACTAACACAGAAAAAGAGTGGTCAAGTACCACTCTTTTTTTTAAGCTAAATAAAGATAATAACTTCTATAAAAAACATGAGCCGGTATGAAAATCATTTTTATTCACGGTATGAACCAACAAAATTATGATGAAAAGTCATTAAAAAAACACTGGTTAAATGTATTTCAAATCGGTTTAAACCATTCCGGGTACGATATTGATGTTAATTCACTGGAAATCAAGCTGCCCTTTTATGGTGATTTACTCAGCAAGCATCACTTGTATAACACTCTGGATTTAGACACATTTTTACCCAAATCAATTTCACATCTGCATCTCCCCTTTCACTTAGGCCACAATACCTGTATTGATCAAGAACATAGACCTTGCGTCACATCTTTACCCACTTTTAATCCAAATCATTCTGAAACGCTTACCCAACGTTTATCCGTCATTTCTGCGCTCACCAAAGACCATGCTTTCCGGGAACTGTCCTTGTTTCTTAATCATTATCCCAAACTGCATGAAACACTGATTCATAAATTTTTAATTGAAACTTATCTGTATTTATCTAATCCAGATTTTATGCATGAGGTACATCACAGGATTATGTCGCATCTTGTTCCCAACAAAGATCATATTATCGTGGCCCACTCACTAGGTTCTGTGATTGCTTACAACCTCCTCCATCGATTCAAAAGCTTTAGATTACAGCGTTTTATTACTCTGGGATCACCGCTCGCCTTTAAAGTGGTTCAAGCCAAACTGGTTGTACCGATTTCCCGACCGCCTCAACTGCAGGGCGACTGGTTTAATTTTTATTCACCTGAAGACTTTTTAACAGCCTTCCCCCTCTCTGAAGCCCCTTTTAATTTCGACCCCCCGATTATTAATCAGGCAATTATGACACTGATCAATAATCCACATAATATTAGCGGCTACTTGCAGCATTCTGATGTGATTAAAAGCATTGTTGAGGCCTTAAACTGAAAAAACACGGCATTTCAGCGTATATTTCACCTATTTGTTTTATTTTTATTCACTTGATTCAGTTTTTAAAGATTATCCCGGAAAAAGGTTTGACAGGGTATCGTATCCACCCTATTATACGCCCACCTCTGAAACGTCCCCATCGTCTAGAGGCCTAGGACATCGCCCTTTCACGGCGGTAACCGGGGTTCGAATCCCCGTGGGGACGCCAATTCATATAGATGACCCTATCGTCTAGAGGCCTAGGACATCGCCCTTTCACGGCGGTAACCGGGGTTCGAATCCCCGTAGGGTCGCCATATTCGAGATTGAAAAATCTCAAAAAAAGCCTGAGCATAATGACTCAGGCTTTTTTTTAAATATTCTTAAATTTAGTATTGCTTTCTGCTTTATAATTTCAAGACAGTAAAATAATAAATTTAACCTTATGTATATTCGTTTGTTCCACAAAACCAATTCACGTTCTCAACGCATCCTCTGGTTATTAGAAGAATTGCAGCTTGATTATGAAGTGGTCTTTTGTGATGCCAATATCCCGACTCAAGAATTAGCACCCCTCCAAAGCAATCATCCACCCATCAAATTTCCGACTGTACAAATTTTTCATGATGATTTGACAGAGGTCATTACACTGTCTGAAACAGCTGCAATTGCCGATTACTTAAGTCATCAATTGAATGCTTTAGGTATATCCCTGCTCTCAGGCCAAGAAGCACATTTATATTTTTACTGGAAAAATTTTGCTGAAGCGACTTTTATACCCGATTTAGCCCTGAAACAGATTTTTGCTCAAATTGTAGCAAGAACCCCTCTCCCCGTGAGACTGGTCAGTAAGTTTCTAAAGTTTGGCTTTGATCGAGGTTATTTAAATCACGCATTGCAGCAGCATTTGTTGATGATAAATGAACATTTAAAAAGTCACCCATATTTAGCCGGTAATCATTTCAGCATTGCCGATCTTTTATTATGGTTTCCACTATTGGCTTGTACCCAAGCCAGTACAGAATTTTCATCCCTGCAAAATATTCAGTGCTATCTGCAACAAATCCAAAGCAGACCCGCCTTTCATAGCGCGATAAAGAAAGGTCAATGGTCTGCTGTAGAGTTTAAATCTTATTGGTCAAAAGCGTGGTAATCCAAACTTAAGCACTGCGACGTGAGTTGACTCGCCCTTTAATCATGGCCGTAATATTACCTTTAGCATATTTAAAGAAAACTTTCAGTGGCGAGAGTTTTGGATTCGGACGTTTGCCTCGTGCGATCTCTTTAAACTGTGCGGCATACCAGATAATTTCCATGATTGCCATTTTATCGACCATTGGAATACCCGTTTTGATTTTATCCACCGCATAACGAACATCCTCTCCAGCAATCAGACGATTGGTTAAATCAGTTTCGACCGCCAACGGACGCGCAATTCCAATAAAATCGCATGCACCACTATCCAGTGCAGCATTCATCCCTTCTACCGTACGAAAGCCACCAGTCACCATCAAATGGCATTTTACTTGCTGACGAATCTGCTCCGCAAAATCGAGGAAATAGGCTTCACGAGCAATGGTGCTAATTTTACGTTTATCTGCTTTAGCTCCAGCCATTGCTGGTGCTTCATAAGTTCCACCAGAAATTTCGATCAGATCGATTCCCGCTGTATCAATCGCTTTAAAGACTGCAATTACTTCATCTTCAGTAATGCCACCCCGTTGGAAATCCGCTGAATTCAATTTTACAGAAATGATAAATCGATCCGAAGTGACTGCTCGTACTGCTTTATAAATTTCCAACAGGAAGCGCATGCGATTTTCAATCGAACCACCCCATTGATCCTGACGCTTGTTGGTCAATGGCGATAAAAACTGGCTGATCAGATAACCATGTGCACCATGTAACTGTACACCTTCAAAGCCAGCTTTCTCGCAAATTTGAGCAGAGGTGGCAAAACGTTGAATAATATCGAGGATTTCCTCTTCAAGTAATTCACGCGGTGTACCAAACGTGGTCGCAAGCATTGGGCTAAAAGGCACAGCCGATGGCGCCACGGTTTCTTTATTTAAACCTTTAGGGCACTGACGGCCTGGATGGGACAACTGGATCAGTTGCACCATGCCATGTTGTTTACCGATCTCTGCCCATTGCTTCAGCTGAACCAAATCACGATCTGACTCAATTACCACCACGCCCGGTTCGTTTTTGGCACGGAAGTCCACCATCACATTACCGGTAATTGCACAACCCAGACCACCTTTTGCCCAGGCTTCATACAAACCCAAATGCAACTGACCCGGCTGACCTGCATCATTTGCCAAGGCTTCACTCATCGCACCTTTAATAATGCGATTTTTAAAGGGAGTATTTCGAATACTGATTGCTTCGGCAAGATGGCTCATATTCATATCCTGATTTATTTGTATTTATATAGAGCTAAGACTCTAAACTGATTATGCAATCCGTCAAGAGCAATTCTGACAATATGACTTGTCAGTAATTTTAAACATACTGGCTTGCTTCAATCAATTGACGGGTATATTCAGTTTTTGGATTTAAAAATAATTGTTCTGTACTTTGAAATTCCATTACTTGGGCATGACGCAGCACCAACACTTTTTGACACAATGCTTTCACCACCTGTAAATCATGGCTGATAAATAAATAACTGATCTGGTGCTCTTGCTGTAAACGTCTGAGCAATTTCACGATTGCACGCTGAGTGGTGCGATCCAGTGCCGAGGTCGGTTCATCCAGTATCAGTAACTTCGGTCGTAATACCAATGCACGCGCCAAGGCTACACGCTGACGCTGTCCGCCTGACAATTCATGTGGATAACGCGTTCTAAAATTGATGGGTAATTCCACTTTTTCCAAAGCTTCATCAATCCGCTGCGATATTTCTGTGGCTGACAGTTTTTTTAACCCCAACCCCTCGCCAATGGTTTGCTCGACATTCAGCCGCGGATTTAAACTGCTAAATGGGTCTTGAAACACAATCTGAAACTCGGCACGCAATGGTCGTAACTGCTTTTCATTACACTGATTTAAATCTGTGCCAAGCAGAACGATTTCACCATCACTTTTAATTAAACGCGTAATCGCCAAAGCCAGCGAACTTTTACCCGAACCACTTTCGCCGACAATGCCAATTGACTCACCCTGTGCCAACTGCAAATCTAGGGGTTCAACTGCAACAAAGTATTCTTTGACCCGGTTCAGCAATCCTTGCTTAATCGGAAACTTTACCGCGACATTGTGTAAAGCCAAGATATTGGGACTGTCTGCAATTTGAATTGCTTCGCCAAAATCATGATTCAGCAAATCTCGGGTATAGGCCTGTTTCGGGTTTTTAAAGATTTCCGCAACGCTGCCCTGTTCTTCTACTACGCCTTTATTCATTACAATCACTTGGTCAGCATAGCGACGTACCAGATTTAGGTCATGGCTAATTAAGATCATCGCCATATTGCGGCTTTGCTGTAATGATTTAAGCAGATGTAATATTTGCGCCTGTAAAGTGACATCTAAAGCGGTGGTGGGCTCATCAGCAATCAGAATATCCGGATCTAAGGCCAATGCCATGGCAATCATCACCCGTTGCCGCTGCCCACCGGAAAGTTCATGCGGATAACGGCGTAATTTCTCTTCAGGCTGGCTAATTCCGACATCATTCAGCAATTCAATAATACGTGCCTGAGTCTTCTGCTTTGACCAGCCTTGCAGCAACAAAGTTTCACCAATAATTTTTTCTACCCGATGCAACGGATTTAAAGCCGTCATCGGTTCCTGAAAAATCATGGCAATTTTATGGCCACGAATTTGTCTCAGCTGTTCAGTTTTAAGGGTCAGCAAATCCTGTTGGCCTAGTCTAGCCTGACCTTTTATTTTTAAGGTGCTCGGTAAAAGCCCCAACACAGCCATACTACTAATTGACTTACCGGAACCACTTTCACCGACAATGGCAATGGTTTCACCTGCATGCAGCTGAAAATTCAGGTTATCCACCAAAACCTGCTGTTGATGCTGAATATTAAGATGCGCTACAGTTAAGAGCGCTTGCGGATTATTGGCGTCTTGGATCGAATGCATCACGTGTCGCTTCCCCAATATAAATTAATAAAGATAGGACAATTGCCAAGGTAAAGAAGCCCGATAGTGCCAACCACGGTGCATTCAAATTGGATTTACCTTGTAATAATAATTCACCTAAAGATGCCGCATCCGGTGGCAAGCCGTAGCCTAAAAAGTCTAAGGCGGTCAAAGCAGTAATATTGGCCGTTAACATAAACGGTAACTGCGACAAACTCGAACTCATGGCATTCGGCAAGATATGACGCAGCATAATGGTTCGGTCTTCCACACCCAGACTGCGTGCGGCCCGGACATAATCCAGATTACGTGCCTTTAAAAATTCAGCACGAACCAGTCCCACCAAAGTGGTCCAGCCGAATAACAGCATAATCAGAAACAGCCAGTACACATTCGGAGTAAACATGCTGACCAGAATCATCACCATGAATAGCATCGGTAAACCGCCCCACACTTCCAGAATGCGCTGACCAAGCAGATCAATCCATCCACCATAATAGCCCTGAATGGCGCCAACGGCGATTCCGAGAATGGCTGAAGCAATGGTCAAAGCAAAACCAAACAGCAGCGACACACGCAAACCATAGAGTATCCGCGCCAATACATCACGCCCTTGGTCATCCGTGCCTAACCAGTTTTGGGAAGTCGGTGCAGAGGGTACCGGAACCGCCAGTTCCAGATTAGGTGTTTGGTAAGAGTATTTAATCAGCGGCCAGACTGCCCAGCCTTTCTCGTTAATGAGTTGCTGTACCACTGGATCTTTATAATCGGCTTCGGTTTCAAAGACACCGCCAAAGGTAGTTTCCGGATAGGATTTTAAAACCGGCACATAAAGTGAATGATCATATTTCACTAACAGCGGTTTATCGTTGGCAATTAATTCAGAAGCCAGCGACAATACAAAAATGACCGTGAAAACAATTAAACAGGCAAAACCAAGTTGATTTTCCTTAAATCGTTTCAGGCGCGCATGCATTAAAGGCGACATTATTCTGCACCTCGCGAATCAAAATTAATACGCGGGTCAATCACCTGATATAGCACATCACTAATTAAACGCAGAATCAAACCCAGCAAGGTAAACAGGAACAAGGTTCCAAAAATCACTGGATAATCACGCTGTTGAATGGCTTCAAAACCGAGCAAGCCCAAACCATCCAAATTAAAGATGATTTCAATAAACAAGTTGCCGACAAAGAAAATACCAATCAGCGCTTCCGGTAAGCCCGCAATTACAATCAACATCGCATTACGGAATACGTGACCGTATAATACCCTTGATTCGGTTAAACCTTTAGAGCGCGCCGCCAAGACATATTGTTTATTTAATTCTTCCATAAACGAATATTTGGTTAAATAGGTGAGGCTGGCAAAACCACCGATCACCATCGCCAGCAAAGGCAAAGTCATATGCCAGAAATAATCTTTAATTTTTCCCAATACGCTCAGTTCACTAAAATTTTCTGAAACCAGTCCCTGTAATGGGAACCACTGAAAATAGGAACCACCCGCAAAAAACACGATTAGCAAAACCGCAAAGACAAAAGAAGGCACCGCATAGCCAACAGCCAACAACATGGAAGTAGATTTATCAAACAGCATGCCATGTTGGCGGGCTTTTTTAATACCTAAAGGAATCGAGACCAGATAAATCAGCAAAGTGCTCCATAATCCTAATGATAAGGACACCGGCATTTTTTCCCAGAGCAGTTGGGTCACCGGCTTATCTTTAAAAAAACTGGTGCCAAAATCGAAAGTGACATAACTTTTCAGCATCATCCAGAAGCGTTCAGGTGCAGGCTGATCAAAACCATATTGCGCTTTAATCTTCCCGACCATTTCTTCACTCAAGCCTTTTGCACCCTGATAATTGCTTTTGGTCGCAGCGGTTTCACCACCAGTCGCACCTAGCCCCTGAAAAGCTTCTGCTTGTTGAATGGCTTGCTCAACCGGACCTCCTGGTGCAATTTGAATCACCACAAAGTTAATCAATAAAATGAAAAACAGTGTCGGAATAATCAGCAGCAGTCTTTTTAATATATATATGCCCATCGAAACGACGTTCCTTGTGCCTGTGCTCTTGCTTATTGTTGACCTAAATAATGTGTGACTTTTTTTGCTTGTTTCGCATCACTCCACCAATAGTCAATCCCTGTTGAAAGCTTGGGTTTAACCTTGGGTTGATGATACATGTTCCAGTAGGCAAACCAGTTTTCACCTTTACCATAGGTCGGAATTTGATAATAACCGGCACGCAATAAACGATCCAGCACCTTGGTTCTGACCACCAACTCTTCACGATTGGGGGCACGGATCACCTGCTGAATCACAGCATCAATCACCGGATTCTTAATACCTGCATAATTATAATTGCCGGGCTGATCTGCCGATGCACTGCCCCAAAACTGCGCCTGCTCATTCCCCGGATTAAGCGACTGTGGCATCACACTGGTGGTCATGTCAAAGTCCTTACTGCGCATACGTTCAATGTACTGTGGCACGTCGACATGACGAATGGCCACATCAACGCCCAAACGTTTCATATTGCGGACAAACGGCATCAGCGTACGTTGTAAACCGTCTTGATGAATTAAAAACTCAATCTGAATCGGCTTGCCTTTGGAATCAAGCAATCGACCTTTTTGAAAGCTATAACCGGCTTTTAATAAAAGTTGGCGTGCAATCAGCAGATTATTGCGATTAAAACCACTGGCATCAGACCCTGGATATTTCCAGACTTTCAGGACACCCTGACGTTGAATCGGATTGAGTTTGGCTAAATACGGTTTGAGAACCTTAAACTCCGCTGAACTTGGGATACCTTTCGCTTCAAGTTCACTATTGGCAAAGTAACTCTGTAAACGCTGATATTGTCCATAAAACAGGGCTTTATTTTGCCATTCAAAATCGTATGCATAAGTGATGGCTTGGCGGAACTTGATGTCTTGAAAAGGTGTACGGCGAGTATTAAACACAAAACTTTGCGTCGGAATGGGATTCTGATGCTTGAATCTGTATTTTACTACCATCCCTGTCCTTACTGCAGGAAAATGATATTCCGTAACCCATTTACGCGCAGTAAACTCTTCATGCAGGGTATATTGACCGGACTTAAAACCTTCAAAAGCAATATCGAGACTGCGGTAATAAACATACTTCAACCGATCAAAGTTATAACGCCCTTTATTGACCGGTAAATCTTTAGCCCAATAATTCGGGTTACGTTTGTAGGTAATACTGCGACCAGCATCAATCCGATCAATCAGATACGGTCCCGAACCTAGAATCGGCTGCATGGTGACCCGGGTAAAATCTTTGTTCTGCCAATCTTTTTTAGAATAAATGGGCAGTTGCGACAAGATCAGCGGCATTTCTGAATTATTGTCAGACTTAAAACTCATCTTTACCGCATACTTGGACAACACTTCGGTTGTATCCAAATCTGCCAGATACATTTGCAAACCCGGATTAGACTTGTTCTGATACGCATCGAAACTAAATTTCACATCTTCGGCAGTCACTGCACTGCCATCACTAAAACGTGCTTTGGGGTTTAAATGAAAAATGACATATTTGGTTTTATCTGGATCAAAGGTGACTTTCTCCGCCAACAGTGGATACATCACCCCAGGCTCATCCAGTGACGCCGACATCAGCGAGTCAAACAAACGATCAACGCCCTCTGTTGAACTGCCTTTGCCATTCATACTATTCAGGTTATCGAATGTGCCATTACTTGCTGTACTTAAATAACCGCCTTTTGGAGCATAGGCATTTGCATAAGGCATGACCGACAAGCCTGCATATTTCGGCTGGCTATGGATTGCGATATAAGGGGTGGTCTGTACTGCAGCCCACAGCCCTTGCGTAAGAAGACTCACCCCACAGGCAAAACCAAAGCGTTTTGCGAAAGCAAATGACATCTGAAATGGCTCCCTGTCTTTGCGTATAATTATAAGTTTGGCACTTTAATGACATCACCGATACGCAATTGAGTATTCGGTTGAATCGCGTTTATTTCAGCCAGTTTGCTGCTTTCCAAACCATAACGGTTGGCTAGACCAATCAAGGTATCACCGCGTTTGACTTTATAGTCAATCACTGTTTTAGGGACCATGATCTGCTGACCGACACGTAAACCTGCCCGTGCATTTAGATCATTTAACGATGCCAATTCAGCAACTGTTATTCCGGCCCGACTGGCAATCACATTTAAAGACTCGCCTGGTTTCACAGTATAAGCATCAGCATTTTTTGATGATTTCATCGCTTTTGCTACAGGTTCATCCACTTTAGCTTCTAGCTTTGGAAGATCGCCTTCAATTTTCAAACGTTGCCCACTACGCACACTTGAAGTTCGGGTCAAGCCGTTTAGTGCAGATAAATAATCCAGCTGTAAATGATATTTTTTGGCAATACTGCTTAATGTCTCACCTGATTTTACAGTATGCGTATCTGGCTGTTTGTCGAAGCTCACTTTTTCAATTTTTGCTTCAACTTTGGCTGGAGCTGGTTCTTCACCCGTGAGTTTTAAGCGCTGTCCAGCACGCAAGCCTGTATTACGGTTAATGCCATTAATATTGGCAATATAATCCATGCCTAAATTATATTTAGCTGAAATAGCCGACAAACTATCACCCGATTGCACAGTGTAATTTTCAGGAACAGTTGAACCTGCAGGAATTTTAAGGGTCTGACCAACTTGCAAGCCGCTGCTATTGGATAATTTATTGAGCTGGGCTAATTCAGTTAAAGAAATTTTCGACTGTGCAGCAATACTGGATAAAGTATCACCTCGTTGCACACGATAGCCTTCAGTTTTATACGATGGTTCTACACTAGCCGTTTCTACTTTAACTGCAGTATTTTTTTCTTCTTGCTTCGCTTCTACTTTAGTTTCAGCTTCTTGTAATGGCACATTAATTTTCTGCCCCACTATGAGACTACTGCCCGCAGTTAAACCTTTGGTTAAATCTGCCAGCTCCTGATTAGACAAGGCATAACGGTCTGCAATCAGTTTTAAATATTCACCACGTTTGACCACATAAGACTTGGTTTTCACTTTGGCATTGAATTTTGCGTTACTGATTTTAGTTTCAGCCAGATCGGAATTACTTGGCGCCGTTTCCTTTAACGACAATTTTTGCCCAACACGCAAACTACTACTGACTGATAGATTATTGTAATCCGCAAGTTGTTTAACTGACATGCCAAACTGGCTAGCCACCCCAGTCAAGCTGTCATTGGCTTGAACCACATAACTTTCAGGCTGCGCTTTTGACTTATTGCTGGCAGATGTTTCTGTCTGTTTCGGTTTAGCATCATATAGATAAATACTGGTTCCGACATAAAGCGCTGAGTTTGGATCAATCTGATTCCACTTTGCCACATCACGCCAGTTCAAGCCATTTTTCATGGCAATAACAGCCAAGGTATCTCCTGGAAGTACAGTATAAGTACTGCGTTTTCCTTTAGGTGCGACCACCACAATTTCTAAATCCGTTTTAACGTAGTTTTTACCTTGGTTACGTTTCGCTTCGTCAGAATCAATTTTGGTATTTTCCGCTACCCCTTTAGGATAAGAAAAAGCTTTGGTCAGTTCTTTCCCTTGTTGCTCTGCTACAGATTGACTGGTTTGAATCGCGGTAAGTTTAATTTTACCGTCAAAAGGATCGATAATTTCTGTACCTTGCGGTGCCAAGGCTTTAAGTTCTGCAACTACTTTATCTTGTTCAGCTTTGCTGGCTACAGGTTGTAGCACTTGCTCGACTGTTTTATTTTCACCTTCAGCTCTTACTGCAGCCAAAATTTGCTCACGCTCAGCCGAAGACAATGGCGGCTCAACGGTTATCGGCTTAACATTTGCTACTTGATTCACGGCTACAGGAATACGTGGTGCACTTGGAATATCGCTATTCGATGCAAACGATGCCAATGCGGCTGAACCTTGAGGGGTAGAAAGAGGTGCCTTTGATGTGGAGGTTGTTGTCACAGGATTCGTAGCTTTAACCGCTGCAGATGTAATAGCTTGAGATGTTTTTGTAGTCGTCGTGGTTAATACGGGTGGAGCTGTTTTTATCGGATTAATCACTTGAGTGTTTAAGTCAGGCGGATTAGATTTTTCTGGCGTAAAGGGTTTGGCAGTACTTGCCCATAAACCACCAGAACTGGAAGATAATTTTTTAAGTCGCGCATCAATTGATGGACTCAGGTCTGCCGGAATAATAATCCGCATTGGGCTTTCACTATCAATCAAATCTCCGCGATGCCCTGGATTTAACTGATATAGCTCAGCACGGCTCAAGCCGGTAATTGAAGCAATTTCATTTAAGCTTACCGGACCAACAGGCACTTCTCTAAAGTGTGGACGGTTGGCAATAGGAGGCAAAGACACGCCATAGGCGCTCGGGTTTTTAATAATTTGTGCAACTGCAAGAAAGCGTGGCACATAGTTCATGGTTTCCTGAGGCAATTTCAGTGACCAGTAATCTGTTGGTAAACCTGCGGCTTTATTACGGTTAATTGCTTGCTGGATACGACCCGGACCTGCATTATAAGCCGCCAAAGCCAATTCCCATGAACCAAACTGGTTATACAAGCCACCTAAGAACTCATACGCTGCACGCGTTGACTCAACCACATCACGGCGACCATCATATAAACTGGTTTGTTTTAAACCATAAATACGGCCGGTACTTGGAATGAATTGCCACATGCCGGCTGCTGCTGCACTACTGGTTGCAGCTGGGTCATAAGAGCTTTCAATAATCGGCAATAAAGCCAGTTCAGTCGGCAAGCCACGACGCTCGGCTTCTTTCACCGTATGATAAAGATAACGTGAAGCACGTGCGCTTAAACGATCCAAATACGGTTGACGTGAAATAAACCAACCGCGCTGCGCTTCAATACGAGAGTCCCAATGGGTTTGATCCATTTTAAAACCTACGGTCATACGCTTCCAAACGTCACCGTGTTTTAAAATAAGCAGACGATCCCCTTCTACCGCGCGCATATCTGTGGCGGAAAGTAAATCTTCCAAAGAGTCCAAACTATTGGCATCCAGATATCCAGAACCCACCAGTTTCGATTTTGATCCTTGCGTTGCACTTTGGCTCGAGGAACAGCCAGTCAGACCTAGCGCAGCTAAAGCTGAACCCAATACGGTAATTTTAAAAAATTTGGGTAATAAAGGCTGCCACAAAATCGCGGTTGGTTTATACATAAAGAAATCCAGACAACTCGTATAAAATTTATTTTTTAGATATGCCATTGTAGTGAAGCATGTCTTAGACACAAGGCAATAATTTAGCGCGATTTCACTATAAATGTTACAAGAAATTAAAAAATAAGCATGTTATACAGTTCAAAAGTGCAATTGCGTTATACAATATACTATTGACGCTGTTCAATTTGACTTTCACTCGTTCGGATTTGGTTTATATGACTCAAACAATCACACTCTATGTCGATGGCGCTTGCCGCGGCAATCCAGGTTTAGGCGGTTGGGGTGCATATGTCATTACTGAAACTGAAGAACATAAACTGTATGGCGGTGTACCGGAAACCACCAACAACCGTATGGAACTAACTGCAGCAATTGAAGGGATTAAGTTCTGCCCAACAGATGCTAAACTGATTATCTGGACAGATTCCAACTATGTGAAACAAGGCATTACCGAGTGGATTCATGGTTGGAAAAAGAAAAACTGGAAAGATGTTAAAAATCCTGATCTGTGGAAATTGCTTGACGCAACCTGCCAGGGCCGCGACATTGAATGGAACTGGATTAAAGGTCATGCTGGACACCCAGGCAATGAAATGGCAGATCAACTCGCCAACTTAGGTGCAGATCAAACCTTAGAAGCCATGAGAAATGCATCATCAAAAGCAGAAAAACCATTAGAACAAACTGTCGTTTTAGATAAAAAAAAAGTGGAAAAGGACTGGCTCCTAGATGATCCTTTTGGTTTCGATTTAATCGAATCGGATGTGCAAGATGATACTGAAGCTTTAGAAAACTTAGAACAAGAAATGATTCAGCCTGAAGAGATGAATGACGAAGCTGAAGTGCAAGATGAGCTTATAGAAAGTGTTGCGCCTGACCTTTTAAACGTAGAGCATCCTCATATTATGATTACGCCACGAACCAAACAGGTTCATGGTCCGCGTCAACTGATTCTGGATACGGAAACCACCGGTTTCTACTTCCAGGACACTGACCGGATTATTGAGGTCGGCGCCATTGAAATGGTCAACCGTAAACTGACCGGTAGCTCCATTCATATTTATATCAATCCGAAAAAACCAGTCGGTGATTCTGAGAATATTCATGGTATTTCAGATGCCTTCTTGCAAGATAAACCTGTATATGCAGAAATTGCCGATGTACTTTTTGAGTATTTAAAAGGCGCAGAAATTATTGCGCATAACGCCAACTTCGATATGAACTTCTTGAATATGGAGTTCAAACGGGCGGGCTTTGTGGCTTTATCAGAGGTGTGTAAGGTTACTGACACCTTAGCTATGGCGAAAAGCAAACATCCTGGGCAGAAAAACTCCCTGGATGCGTTGGTTCGCCGTTATGAAATTCCACAACGAGACCGTACGTTTCACGGTGCCTTACTCGATGCTGAAATTCTAGCTGATGTCTATTTAGCGATGACGGGTGGTCAAGTCTCCTTCGATATGGATACCTTGACCGAAAGTGAGCAACAACAGGCACAGACAGCACGTCTAAGTGTACAAATCGAGCTTCCTATTATTCTGCCTTCAGAACAGGAACTTGAAGCACATGAGACATGGGTCAAACAATTTGAAGAAAAACATGGAACAGCTTGTCTTTTTGCAAAATAAAATCTACATTTCTAGTGGTTTTTTGTATTTAAACGTTTAACAGTTAAGTTATAGTTGAATGTAAAGAAGTTTCGCCCTTAACCGGCTGCTCATAAACAGATAAAACACTAGGAAAGGTGCAGATCCATGTCTTACCAAACCTCTATTCATTTTGACCCAACTGCATTGCTGATAATAAAAAATGAGGTTGATAACTCAATTAAACTAGTCGAATCAGCGGTTAGCAGCTTAGCAGAGGATCAAACTTTACCTTTTGGTATTGATGATGCACTGAATCAGTTTGAGCAATGTGCCCAAGTACTTGCGCTGATTGATATGCAAAGCTTGGCTAAAATCGCTCAATATTCTGCCGAGTTAATGCGTAAAATCATGAGCAATCCTGCGCAAATTAATACGCAGGAGGTGATCGCCTTAAGTGAAGGCACCACCATGATGAAACGCTATATCGAATTTATTTGCTTGCGTGAAGTTAAAATTCCGCAATTTTTGCTTGATACTCTGAATCGCCTTGAGATTGTATTAGGCAAGCCGATTACCCCTGAAGGTCAGCATATTGAGCCATTAATTGATAGCTTCACCCCTGACTTCCAGCTTCCTAAAGCACCGAGCTTAGAAAAATCTAAATATGTGCATCGCTTGTATAAACTGTCTTTAAACAAGCTTATTAAGCAGGAAGAAACTGAATTTGATTTACAAGCCATTAAATTGGTCGGTGCATATTTAGCAGGTCTTGCTGAAAATACGCCAAGCAAGCAATACTGGAATCTGGTGCATGTTGCATTTGACCAAATTGATCACTTGCTTCTGAATGATCCACGTTTACGCACCTTGATTAGCATTGAACGTAACATTGCGCAATATTTCATTACTCCTGATCGTTTCAAACCAAGCTTGCCGGATTTAGCCAATATTTTAAGTTTGTGCATTAGCCAAGAAGATGAGACTGCGCAGCATATCCGCAGCCAGCTTAATTTGAGTGAAGACCACCTGACCGATACGCAATTACAAGTGTTCAGCCGTCATCTTTATGGTCCCGATTTTGATACCATGCATACGATTAGTGAACTTGTAACCACAGAAATGGCACAAATTCGTAACGACATTGAATACAACTATCAGAATATGACCCCAGAAAAAACGCGAGAGTTACAAGACAAATTAACCAGTCTTGCTAATATTTTCAAAGTGTTAAATCTGAATGAAGCCTTTAATGACTTGTCGCGTCAAGCCAGTTTGCTTAGCAGTGCTGAAGTGCTAAAAGATGAAGATTTTGCACAACAATTGATGAATTGCATTCTATCTGCGATGAATTCAATTGGCGTATTGGAACGTCATCACACCTCAAGCCGTTTACAGCTTCGTGTGCATAACATGAATATCTCTTTAGACCGTTTAGATGAAGCACATGCTGCTTTGCTGAATGAAACTAAAGCTGTGATTGACCTTTCCAGCCAAACTCTGATGCAATACTTACAAGACAACAATTTGGCAACTGTAGAAAATACGCCGACGCAATTGCGTGAAATTGGTGGCGCACTCTTGTTCCTAAATGCTGAGGCAGGTCAAACTGCATTAAAAACTGCAGCAGACTTTATTCAGCAGCAAATTGAAAGTTCAACAGTGATTAATGCTGAACAAATCAATCATACTCTCGACACTTTAGCCAGTGCTGATATGATGATTGACAATTTAAAATACAAACAACCTGTATTGCAGTCAATGTTTAATGTAGCATTGGAAAGTAGCGAAAAACTGAAAACTGTTGCCTAATGTCTGAATTATCACTTGCTTATATTTTTCATCAACATCAACTGTTAGTGGATGAAAACTTTCAACTTCCTCGAGTAGAACGTTTAGCAAGTGATCTTCACTTCAACACGGGTGATCAAGTGATTGCCCGTGATCTTCTCGAACACGAACCTATTCCTCAGGGCTTGCAGTTGGTTCCCATCCGTCAGCTATTGACACTTTGGAATACCAAGCAATTCGAACATGCCAGTCGTGCAATTCAACTTTTAGAATGGCGTAAAAACCATAAATTCTGTAGCCACTGCGGACATCAGACAGAAGCACATCAGACTGAATATGCCATGATTTGCCCTGCTTGTCGCTACCATCAATATCCGCGAGTACAGCCTTGCGTAATCACGGTAATCACACGCGGTGATGACGAAATCTTGCTGGCTAAAAATGCAAAAAACAAAACCAATATGTATGGTCTGATTGCTGGTTTTGTCGAAGTTGGAGAAACTTTAGAAGAAGCAGTACGCCGTGAAACCTTTGAGGAAGTCGGATTAAAAGTAAAAAATGTACAATATCTTGCCAGTCAACCCTGGCCATTTCCGAGTAATTTAATGCTCGCTTTCCGTGCTGAATATGCTTCTGGTGACATCAAGCTTCAAGAAGAAGAAATTAGCGATGCACAGTTTTTTAAACTCGATCAACTGCCGGAAATCCCTTTTAAAGGCAGTATTGCTTACGCAATGATTAAACACATTACCGAAGGTCACCCTGTTGCAGATGACACTCGTGAATGGTTGTAAGCTAGGGGTTTAGCGCTTCATCCAAAGCCGCTAAAATTTGTTTCTTGGTCTGAAAAAAGCGGCTAAACAAACTCGAAACCGATCCCATAATGGAAATATGCCCCGTACCTGGGATGGTAATCATTTGGCTATGATTGCCCTTTTCCTGCAAAATACGATGCAAATCTTTTGAATTATTATGACCAACCACTTGATCATTCGCTGCTAAAAACAGGTAATGCTTCACTGTGTTCGGTTCAATAAAATAATATGGCATCACATGTTGATAAGGCACGCTCTGATCAAACGCATCTGCACATAATGGATCATCTTTATAATCAAAATGATAAGGCCCAGATAATCCAATAATCGCCTGAATTTGGGCACGACAGTGCAAGGTATATGGCTTTGGATGATACAGTGCCGACATGACATTAAATGCGCCAGCCGAATGCCCCATCAACACGATTTTTTCAGTCCGAATATTCAGTTTAGATTGATGTTGGTTCAGATAGTTTAATGCCAGGCTCAGGTCATCAATATAACTGGGAAATACATGTTCTGGTGCAAGATGATAATTGATCACCGCAACATCATAGCCCTCCTTCGCAAAGGCTTCACCGACAAAACGATAATCTTTTTTATCTCCATGTAACCACGCCCCGCCATGTACAAATACAATTAAAGGACGGTGTTCACGTGGTGTTTCAGCGGTAAAAATATCAAGGCGTTGCCGGGCTTTTAAGCCATAAGCAACATTTTCAATGACCGAATAGCCCTTTCTGGAAGTTAAACGATTCAATGCATAACTACCAAAATCGTAAAGGCGAAAATCTTTGTAAAACATTTTCACCAATGCGACATTTTGTTCCAGTTTGTTCTTGACCAATTGAGTTACATTATTGAGCATTCGTAGGCTCAGCTTGGTCAGGATCAATCGCTACAGGGGTTTGTTCAACAGGTTGTGCATACACCACAGGACTGCTAAAACTTGAATTCACTGCACGTGATTCTTCAACATTATCAATCAGGGTAATAATTTTAGTCACATTTCCAACTTGCTCAAGTATCTGATTAAGATCCTTGATTTCAGCACTATTTAAACGTCCCATTACATATAGAATGCCATCTTCTGTGTGAATGCGGACTTTACTATCCGATACTACGGCAGCTTTCATTATCAGCCCACGTGTGTTGGCTGTAACCGTAGTATCTTGCATAATGGTGCTATAACCAATTTGGTTACCCACAGTAATATAATTATGTACAGTTTTGACATCCGTCATTGCACGCACATTATCTTCAGCCAATTGCTTTAAATGGGCATCTGGCACTTGGCCAGTCAGTAAGACATTGCCATGAAAACTTTCAATATTGACTCGGGCTTGTTTAAAGCGGCTATCTAATTTATATAAATTGATTTTAGCGGTACGTTCTATAGAAGAATCAATAAACACCTGTCCAAGCGAACGGGCACCACTCTCTGTTCCTACCGGGGCTGGTCCTGTGCCACCAGAGATGAAACTTGCACAACCAGATAAACTTGCTACACACAGTAACGTCATTGCAATACGGTTAAACACTCAGCAAGACTCCTCATCATTAATTTCAATTCTATTTTATTTCAGCATTTACGCTCTGATTTTGTTCAAAGGTTAATGAACTCTTGATCAAAAGTAAAAGCATTTTCTATCCATTGTTGATCATAAGTGAATTTAGAAAAATCTTGCTGTATGGTTTTTGCAAATTGTTGAAAAAAATCAAAACAAATCACATCAAACCGACAATAAAATTGTTGAAATTCTGGATGACTATTTAAAAAGTATAATGCTGCTTTCATAATCTTCTTTTGTTTAGAGAGTGAAATTGTTTCACATGATTGTGCATATTGAGTTGCAGAGCGTGCTTTCACCTCTACAAAGATCAATTCTTGATCCTTTTCTACAATCAGGTCAATTTCCCCATAACGACAATGATAATTCATGGCAATCAGGACAAAACCTTGTGCTTGTAAAAACCCCAAAGCCTGCTGTTCAGCCCATTGTCCTAAATTTAAATTGAGTTGCATATTTTTTGTCATTACAAGCTCCTAATGCCTTTTCTAGTATTTTCAAAACAATGTGGAGGCCGCTGAATATGAGGATTGCTGATTTGAATCAGCCCTGTTCGCCCTTGAAATTCAATACTTTTTAAATTTGGTTCATCAAGATATTGTTGAGCAATATGCCGAACATCAACACCAAAGGTTTGTAGCCGTTTATATGGCATGGCAACAGGATTTTGTTGACACGAATAAGCTTCAATCACATCTGAGCCTGCCAGATTATATAAAGCTGGTACCTCACAAAACTTCAATTTTTGGGGAATCGCTTGTTGCTGTTCAATGCCATTTCACCCTACATAAATATTTTTATTTGGTAACTTTGCCAGACTATTGCTCCACTGATTATTTCCGATTCGCAATAAACTGCTTTTTTTATTCAACTTTTCAGGTAATTCCTCGACCACAGTTAAGGGATAATCTATTTTTGAAACTAAGGACATGACAAAAAGCTCACTGTCGGCTTCTATTCCCGGCTGGCGAAATACATAAATTTGCTTAATTTTATCCTTCTGCAAGATTTGATTTAGTCTATAAGCATCATCTTTCTTGGACAGGCTAAACTGCCCTACCTGATCTGCTTGGTGGGTCACTTCATTTAAAGCAAAAACACAAACTTTGGGTTTACTCTTGATTAAGCCTTCCACTTCATTGCGCGCTAAAGACCCAATCACCATTTGGTTTTTTTTATTGACATTTATTTTTAACAGCTGGGCGATTTGTTTTGTATCCGAGTTTACAAATTTAATCGGGGTTTTCTGGCCTGATGCTTGATAAGCACTCATAAAACCCTGTTTGACGCTTAATCCGACTCGCGCCCTGGGACCCGATTCAGGTAAAATGCCCCATACTTCAGCTTGTGCATGGTTAAAAATGCAATACAGCATGAAGTCCATTAAATTATTTTTATTATCCAACATTGGAGAAACCTTATGAGTGCTCAGTTATTTGTTGTAGCGACCCCAATTGGGCACTTAGATGACATTACTTATCGTGCGATTGATGTTTTAAAGTCAGTCAGTATTATCGCGGCAGAAGATACGCGTACTTCTGCTCAATTATTAAAGCATCATAATATATCAACTCCCCTAACTGCGTGTCATGAGCATAATGAAAGCAACAAAATAGATATATTGATTCAAAGATTGCTGAATGGCGAAAATATGGCTTTAATTAGTGATGCAGGGACACCGCTGATTAGTGACCCGGGCTTTAAACTGGTTCGTGCCGCGCAAGAGCAAAATATTCGTGTGGTTCCTGTGCCGGGTGCTTGTGCTGCAATTGCCGCACTCAGTTCTGTCGGTTTACCGAGCGACCGTTTCAGTTTTCAAGGCTTTTTGCCTTCTCGTCAATCCCAGCGCCGAATTCAGTTGGAAAAACTGAAAGATGAAACCCAAACTTTAATTTTTTATGAAGCGCCTCATCGCATTTTAGATTCTGTTAAAGATATGGCTGATATTTTTGGTGCAGACCGCCCGGTTGGCTTTGCCCGTGAAATTACCAAAACATTTGAAACCATCAAAAAAATGACTTTGGCCGATTTGATTCAACTGATTGAATCCGATCATAACCAGCAAAAAGGTGAAATTGTTTTAGTCATTGGGGGTGCAACGGTAGAAAAGGATTTAGATCAAGAAAAACTGGATCAGTTATTGACTCGCTTATTGCAAGATTTATCGGTAAAAGCAGCTTCACAGTTGGCCGCTGATTTGACGGGCATTAAAAAGAAAGTAGCCTATCAACGTGCTTTAGAACTCACCGCTAATGTTTAAAATGCATAACTAAAAACAAAAAAAGCATCACTTGTGTGATGCTTTTTTATAGCCTTGGACAAAATCAAGGATTAGACCATTAACCCTTAGCAGATTCATCTGCAGGAACTTCGGTAATACGGCCACCTTGAGCAAGAAAAGCAGCAAGTTCATCTTCTAAGGCTTGGCGCTTTTTAAGTTTAGCCGTCACGGTTAAAGTTTCTGCCTCAGCCACATCGCCATCAGTTGGCGTAACTTCACTGACAGATGCACCTTTTTCAGCAGCTTTCGCTTCATCTTCATCTACTGCAGATTCTTCTACTTCATCGTAGTCATTCATATCTGTCATGGCTGTTTCTCCCCATAAATAATGTCTAGCGTTCCAATGTGAATTGGTTTTGAATTAGGAAGAAATTTAGCAATCTCTGATCATTTCGGATAGAGTGAAATACAAAAAAATCGTATCTTTTTTAATCAAAAAAGTAAACTTATATAAATATTTGTACAAAAAGCAGCATTTCAGGCTCAAACTGCATAACAAGTGTTTTTTAGAGTCTGTAATCCATTCGCTTGCGACATAAAAGCATCTTTTAAGGCAGCATGTTGCTCCACTTGTTTTAAGCCAAAATTTCGCGCCCAAACCACTGGGAAAAGTTGTGCGGTTTCCATCCAGCCAATCGCAGACATGCTATGCATCATGGCATCATTTTGTCCTTTACGACGGTGTTCATAACGCTGCAAAGTCTGTTCATGTGCCCATACGCCACGCTTTTTGTCATGCAGTAATGCATCACATAGAATTGCTGCATCCAGACAACCAATATTCACCCCTTGCCCTGCAAGAGGATGAATCACATGTGCAGCATCGCCAATCAGGGCTAAACCAGCTTTCACATATTGCTGTGCGGCACGTGCTTTAAGCGGGAATTGTGCCCGTGGTGTCGCTTCTAATATTTCACCCAACATGTGATGACTCTCGCGCGTTAAAAGTTCAGTAAATGCGCCATCATCTAGAGCTGCATATTCTTCTGCGTAATCATCAGGTAATGTCCAGACAATCGATTGCCAATAGCCGTTTTGTTCCGGCTTTAAACTGGCCATCGGTAAAAATGCCAAGGGGCCGGTTTCAAGGAAAATCTGACGGGCCACATGTTGGTGGGACTGTGCAGTTCGAATTGCGCAAGTTAAACCTGCTTGCTTGTAATCCATTATGTCCAGATCAATAAAGGCTTGTTCCCGGACAAATGAATTTGCACCATCTGCACCAATCACCAGTTTGGTTCTAAGCTCGGTACCATCCGCCAGGTGAATATGCCAAACCCCTACACCCTGTTCTACACGTATGACTTTGACTTGGGTACGGTAATCTTGCAGCTGTTGCAGCATTTTTTGCTGAATGGCTAAATTCAAAATACTCGGCTCAACCATCGAACCTAACGTATGTTCAGCACCAGGTGTATTTTGGCTGGCTTGACCAAAATTGATTTCACCATAACCATTTTTATTCCAGACCTGCATGCCGCTATAGGGCATCTGACGTGCAAGCTTTTCCCACACATGCACTGTTTTGAGCAAATGAATCGTGGCCTGGCTAAGGGCCAAAACACGCGGATTTGTAATAGAAAGAACTTTTTGTTCATCTAAAATAGGTGCGGCATCGAGTACAGTCGCCTGAACACCACCTTGAGCCAGCAACAATGCGGTTAAGCCACCCACCAGGCCACCACCAATCACAACGACATCTAACACCTCCAGAACGTCACTCATGCTTTTAGCCCCATTGCATAATTTGCTACCAATGGCTTAACGCCCGGAATCATATCAAAAGCAAGCAATCCGGTATTACGGATCAATTTGAGCACTGGATTTTGATTACTAAAACCACGTACCACACTGTCGCAAAACTTGATCACACGTTGTTGATCGTTTAATCGTGCCTGCTCGTAAGCAAGTAACATACTTGGCTCACCAATATCTTCTGATTTGGATAATTGCTCTATCAGAGAGCGTACCAATACATAAGCATCTCGCATACACAGGTTAAAGCCCTGCCCTGCAACTGGGTGAATCGTATGTGCAGCATTGCCCATTAATACTACACGACCGACTGCCTGTTTTTCAGCAAGTACTTGTGACAATGGGAAACTGAAACGACGACCAGTTTTTTGGAACTTGCCTGCCCGGTCGCCATAGGTTTCTTGCAAAGCATCTAGGAAGTGCTGATCGTTTTCTTCACCGAGCCATTCACCTTCTGTACCTTTTTTCACTGGCCACACCACTGAACGACGATATTCACCCGGTAAAGGTAGAAGTGCCAGAGGCCCTAAATGGCTAAAACGTTCGAAACCAACATGGTGATGGGGTTTCGAGGTTTGTACCGTCGTAACAATAGCGACCTGATCATAATCATACTCATCTGCACCAATGCCAAGAGCTTGACGGCAAAAAGAGTCCCGACCGTCAGCAGCAATGACCAGTTTAGCTTGCAGAGAGAAGCTTTCTTCACCACGTACAGCTTCGATATGAGCTTGATCAGTATCTTGTGTGAGTGAAATGACTTGTACACCATCAATTAATTCAATCAGGGGCTGTTTTTGCACTTCAGTGAGCAGCACACGGCCCAACCAGGCATTCTCAATTACCTGGCCAAAGCTTTCGACTTTTTCTTGATCTGCTTTTAAACGTGCCTTACCAAAACTGCCCTGTTCAGTAATATTGACTTCCAGAATAGGCGTAGCATGTTCTTGTAAGGCATTCCATAAACCCAGTTCTTGATAAATTTGTACACTACGACGGGATAATGCGCTATTTCGCGCATCAAAACTGGAGTGATACGGCGCAAGATTGGCATCATCATAATTTGGATATTTGATGGCTTCTAACAGCTTTACCCCAATGTTTGCTTTAGCTAACATTAAGGCCAAACTTAGCCCCACCATACCACCGCCTACGATGATCACTTCTTGCTGCATGCCTTGATCCTTTTATGTCGTATCTAGTAAGTTTTAGATACTTATAATCTTGATTGATTTTATATTACCTCAAAGATTTTCATTTTTATAATGAATTAGCGCTTCGCTTGTAAGTGATATTCGATTGTCGGTAAATTTCGGCTATCTAACTTGCCTTTTGAGATAAAATGTAAACAGAAATATATAAGTTTTAGCTCTTCTCATAAAAAAAACGGAGCTTAAGCTCCGTTTTTTCCAGATCAACTCAGTTATTAAAATAAGCCAATAATATAAATTACGGAAGAATTGACTTAATTAGGATCCAAGTTAGTCTTTGTATTCGATCCTACTCTCTGCTAACGCATTACTCTTGTCTGAGGCTCATGATGTACTGATTTACCTAATTTAGTAGCTGTATAAATCAAATAAAGTGCAGATAAACCAACCAAGACATAAACAATTCGAGATAGAGGGCTCATTTCACCAAAGATTGCAGCGACCAAATTGAAATCAAATGCACCAATTAATCCCCAGTTGATGCCACCAATAATGGTTAAAGCATAAGCAATCCAGTCTATAGTGTTTAATCTCATAATTTTTCTCCTGCTCTTCTTTAAGTTTATTTGAGGATCAAAGAAAGTATGAGAAAAAAATCAGCTTTAATATGTTGCTTTGATGCTAAAAACCGATTTCCTATGTTGAATTCGTGTCAGTTTTTAGAACTTAAATTTTAACTGGGTTGGTTTTATTCGAGTTATGCTTGATAAACGTAAATTAAATTGCCTTTTGATTGAATGCTTATCCTGCGTTCACATTTTCTTCCTAAATCAAGTTAATTCTCCTTAAAATATATAAATGTTTCACTCAAAGATAATGCATCTTTAATAAAAAAGCCGATCATCTGACCGGCTTTTAACTCACTATGAAACTCGCTTAGGTTACTTTCGCTTTAGCCATCAATGCTTCAATATCTTCTACTGTTTTCACCACATCCTTGGTGAGTACGAGTGGCCCATTTTCAGTAGCGACCACATCATCTTCGATACGAATGCCAATACCACGCCATTTCGTCTCAACCGTTTCATCATCTGGTGCAATATATAAGCCCGGCTCAACGGTAACGACCATACCCTCTTCATAGGTACGCCATTCACCGTCCATTTTATATGAACCCACATCATGCACATCCATACCCAACCAGTGCCCCGTACCATGCATATAGAACTGACGGAAGGATTCAGTACGGATAATTTCTTCAATATCGCCTTTCATTAAGCCAAGCTCCACCAAACCTTCAACCATAATGCGAACAGCAATATGATGCGGTTGTTTATAGGAATTGCCGACACGTACCGCGTCAATCGCAGCTAGTTGTGCTTTTAGTACAACTTGGTATAAAGCTTTCTGTTCAGGACTGAACTTGCCATTAACCGGAAAAGTACGGGTAATATCCGATGCATACAGTTGATATTCAGCTGCTGCATCAATTAGAACCAGATCACCATCTTTTAGTTCTTTGTCATTTTCCACATAATGCAGAATACAGCCATTGGCACCGCCACCAACAATACTGTTATAGGCAGGAACGCAGCCATTTTTGCCAAAAATGTAATTTAGCTCTGCTTCCAGTGCATATTCCATCATGCCTGGTTTAACCGTTTGCATGGCACGCATATGTGCTTCACTACTGATATTCGATGCAATTTGCATCAAGGCAATTTCTTTTGTAGATTTGTGCAAACGCATTTCATCTAAAATACGATCCAGCTGAATCATATGTGCAGGCGCTGACGTACCTCGACGTGATTCACCATTTGCCTCAGCAACCCACTTTGCTACACGTGCATCAAAATCAGCTTGCTGGCCAATCCGATAGAACAGTTTTTGTTTATCGAGCAATTTCTCGATAATCTCTTCATCTAACAGATCGATGGCATACGCTTCATCAGCCTCATAATCATCTACTGCACCATCTACACCGGCACGGTAACCGTTCCATATTTCCATTTCCCGGTTACGTTCACGGCAGAACAAGCTATAAGTATAACCTTCATCAATAGACTCAAAAGTCTCAATGACAGCCACTGCTTCAGGTTCTGCAAATCCTGTCAGGTAAAAAAAGCTGCTGTCCGCACGAAATTTATAATCTGCATCACGGTTACGCATGGCAACCGGACTGGTGGCAATAATCGCAATACTGTGCGGACCCATTTCTTCTGCCAGGCGGTCGCGACGTTCCTGAAAATCTGCTTGAGTCAGTTTCATCATTAAGTTTACTTTTGTCTTTTATGAGTGGAGTTTATAACTTTTTAAATGGTCTATTGTTGAACCAGAATCGCCCGAATTAGCTCGGACGATGGGGGGTAAACATTTCTACAACACTGTTTGGCTCTGTAGGCGCTGCACTTTTCAATTGAGGCTGAATCTTTTTCAGCAAAGGTATTTCTGCAATTTCTACTTTCTTGCGTCCCAATGATAAGCTGACAGGAATTAAGCGTACAAATTCATATAACTCCTGATAGCTTTCTTCACCTTCTTCGTCATCATCAGATTCTTCAAACTCAACTGCTGCAACATCTTGAAGATGTTCAACCCATTCGACTTCATCTTGACGGATGTGACCTGAAGCCAAACCAAAACCAAGTACAACCCCTGCACACCAGTCTGCCAACGCTTGTACACGATCCGCAAGAACGTGCTCGTCATCAGGAAGAAGAGGTAAATAGTCGAGTTCATCATCTGATAAAGCATGGGCAATATCTTCCGCTTCATCTGCGAGCAGATTCAGAACATGTTCATCCAATGCTGGAATTTCAAGACTTGCTAAAATTTGTTGCCATTCATCACTGGTAGGTGCTTGAGTAACACAAACAATACCTGTAAGTAACCCATGTAACTCACTTGGGCTTGAAATCTCTTCAATTTTTGAAAAATTGTGGTGCCATTCCGACCAACCTGAAATATCGTCTTGCATTCGCTTATCCAATCTCTATACTTCGTATATATTACCTTTGTTTGCAATACTGTGCGACTACGATATGTTAGAAGAATTACAGCGTCTACAGGCGCATCTTGGCGTTTTAAAAACGCGACTTACGCATTATGAAAGTGAAAATAGTGCACTCACCGCGGCAAAAGAAAATTCTGCCGAGCATCACCACGCTCAAATTGTGCAAAAGAACGGCATTATCACCAAGAAACAAGAAGAAATAGACGATCTGAGTGAACAATTAAGTGATGCACGGTCTCAATTCAAACAATTGAATACAGATGCGAGCTCTTTAGCAGACCGTTATAGCCGTTTGGAAAAAAGTTGTACTGATCTTAAAAATCGTTTTCAGGAAATTCTGGCTGAACGTAATGAATTACGTGTCATTAAAGAAAAAATGCAAAATGAACAACGTCTTGCTCAACAAGAAATTCAGGGTTTGCAGCAGGAACGAGAAAGATTGTTACAAAAAAATGAACATGCCAAGGCTAAGGTTGAAGCCATTATTCAGCGTTTGTCTATTTTAGGAACTGCTCAAGACCAGCACGCGCAAGAAATTCAACAACTTGCCCATCCGACAGAAGCCAATGAGGACATTTAAGCATGAGTGAACAAATTGCTGTTGAGCTGCGCGTATTGGGACATAATTTTCGTTTAGCCACCACTGAAACTGAAAAGGCTGATTTGGAACGTGCGGCTGAATTGTTAAATGGAAAATATGATGATTTTCGTCGTAAAGCCCCACGTCTAGAGCCAACCAAACTTATTATTATGGTTGCGCTGGAGTTGATGCAAGAAGTGCTCGCGATGAATAAATCGTTGCAAGAGTACGCTCACTGCGAACGCTTATTGGCGACCATTTTAGAAGATGTGGATGATTTGGCTTAATTTTTGTTAAAATCGGGTAAAGTATCGGCAGTTGAAATCTAAGTTTACAGTTCCTGCACACGGATGATTTGCCAATACGCGATTATTGGTTATACTTGTTTCATCTCTGAGATGTTCGCCAGCGAGTCAGATTCCCCTGAGCCGATATCTACATCCCCGGATGCGTTCTGTATATTTAGAGTGTATGCCTGCCTTCGTGTAGGTAACCCAGCAAGTATGCGCCGCGTCCACCTTGAACTTTAGGGTTCAAGGGTAATGACATGCAGCGGCATCTTCGGAGTGTTTATTTTATCAATAATTACAAAAACTTATGTCAAAATAGACAATCTTAAATTTCTACACAAATCTATTAAATTCTTAAATGTAGCCACCATGTAGCCACTAGTAATATTGTTCTATATTTCCTACTATAGCTAATTATTGCATAAACAGTTAGTTATCCATGGCAACAGAAAAATATAAGCTCACTAAAACATTCGTAGAAAATATTCCTCTATCTCTTAATAAACAAACTTTTTATAAAGATTCAGAACTACCCGGCTTTGCTTTACGTGTTACTAAAACCAAAAGCTATATTGTTGAAAAAAAACTACCTGGTGGGGTTACCTGCCGTGTAACTATAGGGCAGCATGGTATCTGGACGGTCGTACAGGCGCGTGAACAAGCACGTGAATATCTACTCATGATTGCTAAAGGAATTAATCCAAATAATATAAAGAAGGAAACAACGGCTACTATCAAGCAAGACAATGCTAATAGCAAACAAATCCCCTCCCTTCATGAAGCCTATATTTTTTATAAAGAAAACAGAACCCTCTCTCAATCCTCACTGACTGCTTATGATATTTGCATTAATGACTATTATCAGGATTGGGCTGAAATAAAACTAACATCTATTACCAAGAAAATGCTTTTAGATCGTTTTTCTAGCCTATCTAAGCGGAGTCCTGCACAAGCAAATTTATCGGTTAAATTTTTACATGCACTCTTTAACTATTGTTCAAAGCATTATTTAAATGATAAAGATGAATATATCATCACAACTGAAAATCCAGCTAAGATCATTACCCAAAATAATTCACTAAATAAGATTAAACGCAGACGTACTTATATAAGGTCTGAGCAACATCAAGTTTGGGCTAATGCAGTGGTTAATTCGAAATGGGTCGGTGAACAAAATAATGATTTTAGAGCTTATACCAATCAGGATTTTTTATTACTTTTAGCTTTAACTGGATTTAGACGGACTGAAGCAGAAAGGTTGGAATGGCTAAATGTGGATTTGGCATTTGGAACAATCAAAGTTACTGATACAAAAAATGGAGAAGATTTAATGTTACCTATGGGGGATCTTCTATGGCACATAATGAAAGAACGTAAAAAACATGCCACTGGCTTAAAATATGTTTTTACTGATCGTAGTGGGAATTCTCATATAAGTGACCGTAGAGCAGTACGAGTTAAAATTTCTGAAGAATGTGGGGTACCCTTCACCTTCCATGACTTACGCCGTACATTTAGCTCAGTTGCTAACAGCCTAGCTATCGGAAGTTATACGATTAAACGCCTCATCAATCACACTAGTGAAGATAATGCCAATGATGTAACTGATGGCTATGTTCAAGTATCATTTACTGATTTACGTAAGGCTATGAATTTGATAGAAGGTGTATTAATTCCTAATGATGCAAGAGCACTGATACTCAACCGAGAATATAAAATCTAAAACCTTCATTCTTCATATTTTAAGCATGTACCCTTATCAATAGTACCTATTATAGATAGGTTTATAATGGATAGATGTATGCTTTAAGGTATGATTATTCAATAGTAAATAACTCCATCTAGGGACAAAGCAATGTATGAAACCATTGATACTTTAAAAGAAAAATTGGATCGATACCGCCCCTTGTCTGGTGCTATGGTTAAAAATTTACAAGAAGATTTGATTCTGCGTTGGACATACCACTCCAATGCGATTGAAGGCAATACACTTACTCTACTCGAAACAAAAGTTGTTCTTGAAGGAATTACTGTAGGTGGCAAAGCGCTTCGAGAACACTTTGAAGCGATTAATCATCGTAATGCGATTTACTACGTTGAAGATATCATCAAAAAAGAAGAGCCTTTTTCTGAATGGCAAATTCGTAACATTCATCAACTGATTTTAAAAAACATTGATGATGACAACGCTGGTCGATACCGTCAGCAGAATGTGCTCATTTCAGGTGCTACTAACACGCCACCAGATTACACTTTACTAAATGATAAGATGGCTCAGTTCGTAGATTGGTATAATTCAGAATCTAGCCAATTACATCCTATTGAACGAGCAGCAAAAGTGCATGCAGACTTCGTAGGCATACATCCTTTTATTGATGGTAATGGTCGCACCTCTCGCCTACTCATGAATTTAGAGTTAATGAAAGCTGGCTATCCACCTTGTGTGATTACAGTTGAGAATCGTCTTGCCTACTATGAAGCTTTGGATCAATGGATGGCCTTTGGAAAAACTGAGTCCTTTAATCAATTGGTTGCTGATGCCGTATTGGAAGGATTTAAGCCTTATCAGGTTGTTTTAGGGATTTAAAAAACCCAGATAAATTCAGCTTTTATTTAATCCATGTTTATTATGCAATTAACAAAATAAAAAATATGAGAAGCATAAATGCTTCTCATAAAATTTAAACTATCCATTTTGTATACTACTAACAATTTCAAGACCTTTTGCCTGAATTAAATAATGCTGATCAGTATCATCAGGATCATATTGGACTCTTTCAATTAAAGGTGATGATTCTGCTGTACTTTTATCTTCAATCAATCCCTCTTCGTTTTCGATTTTATATTCAACAACACCATAATCCGTTGCAAGTTTAATTAAATCTTTTACCTTCTGATTTATAGATAAAAAATTATTTTTTCCGGCCACCAATGTCTGCATGTAAACTTCAACATTTTGATCGGTCATTTCTAAAAGGATTTTCTTTTCTAAATCAGTAGGGTTTTCAGCGTATGGTCTTTCAATGCTTAAGTGAACTCTTTTAAGCTTCTTACAATGTGCAATTTTTTCAGCGGTAATTACTTCAGGTACAATGCTAACTACGATTCGACCAAATTGAGCTTGCAGTCTATCTGTAATAATTAAGTTCGTTAGAAAATCTAATAGTGTACTCACACTAATCTGATTCTCTGGATATTTTACTTCGCAAATTAATTTTTGATGCAATGGAAAAAATACAAATTTAAAAAATCTCGGATTTGCTTTTAAGTTTGATGGAATATAACTCTCACCAACATTTTGATTACGGTTTCTTTCATCTTTATCTTCATCATACCAATCGTTTGTGAGCCCATTACTTCTAAAGACCTCCCCAGTAAACCCATTAACCAAATTATTGTCGTTAATGGGTTTAATGGAGCGGAGCTTTAAATAATTATTACGTGTTAATGGTATCTCTCTGTAGTTCTTTTGCAGTTCTTCAAAAAGAGCTATATAAGTTTCAGGTGTTACACCTTCTTTCAATAATTTTATATCTACAACTGCATAGTTAACTGTACGCTTACGAGCCATACTATTTAATCCTTGTGAAATTTTATGAAGTGATAATTTTTTCAAAATGGAAGTGGTTTCATTAAATTAATAAAAGCCACCTCTTTTTTCGTTTTAAGCCTTTATTTTTCCTTACGTACTCCTTTAAAAGGTGTTTTATCTGATGTTTTTACATCCATAAAACGCCCTGTATCTGTATCACGCTTTACCCAATGTCCACTCGGGGTTTGTGTTTGTGAACGATCACGTACCGCGCCATTCCGATGACCATCGCCTGATGGAGGATTTGTAGCCATAGCTTTCACCTTATTCTGCTTAAGTAAATCCGATTAATCAGATATTAAAATTAAAGGACTTATGCCCTTATTACTATAATAACCTGATTATTCTGATTAAGTAAAGATTTTTAAGCAGATTTTTTAGCAAATACTTTTATAAATAAATTCTATCCCGCCAGACTCAGCAACTTCCTCTATTCTAAGTATATAACCTTCATCTACTAATTTCTTTAATTTGCTACTAGCATTTGGAACTGACAAGCTCAATTGCTTAGCTACTTTATTAGTTGTAATTGATTTATTTTTCATAACCAAATCAAATACTTCTCTATTAGAACTTGAAAGTTTATCACCTAACAACCGTATATTATCCCCAATTTTAGCTAAAATTGGTTGTTGCACCTTTTCTGCCGCATAATCCCAATTATCTATCATATCAATATATTGAGGATCAAAATTGGATAGATAAATTCCCTTATTACCACGAAACATTTTAGCCAATAACAAAATGCTTTCTCTAGCAAAGGATGAGTCTGTAAACTCAATTTCATCAAAGGATATTTCAAAAATATTTTTTGAAGGATTTGAGTCAATAATTGCTTTTAATTTAGGAAAAATATCTTTGCCTTTTTTATTTCCAAAAGGCATCCTATTTCCATCACATAACTCTATTAGTTTCATGGTGCATACATTCTCGTTCATGTCGTTCTTTTAATCAGAATAAGTTATTTTGTCAATAGTATTGTCAAAATAAATTGTGTGCCATTAATTTTTGTAAGATGATTTAGACTAGTCATATCTTCAACAACCAAAGGCTTATCCTTATAAGGGAAGTTAATTTGATAAGTATCTTGTCGAATTGATACGGTTACTTGAATATTATTTAAATTTAGTGATTCCATCGTTTGTATTTTTGGAAGCTTCTGCAAATTCCGATGTATCTCATGCAGTCCTAACCCTCTATTTTCATCGCCAGTTTGTGAAATACCTCCCAGATTAAATACAAGTGATATTAATTTCTTCGTATGATCTAAATTTTCTTTGGAAAGTTGACTTGCTATATCTTTATACTTATTTAGCTTTAGGGCTTTCCTAAGTGTATTTGTCAATCCTAAACCATTATCAGCCACAACTAAAATAATTTTTTTTTGATCCAAATTTTTATTTGGGTGATAAATTTGTAATGCTGAAAATCCATCTAAATCTGAATGTCCATGCTCTCTAACATTATCAATCAAGTTAGCAATAAAAGATCTAAGTTTTGGCAAAAGAAATAAAGATTCTTCTTTGCTAAAATTATCTTCAAATACTGCTGAAATCTTTGCCATTTCATCATTTGCCTGATTAGATGGAATGATTTTAAATATTTCCACTAAATTACCAGAATTCCCATGATATTTATTAGCTAAGAATTCATTTGGTCTACGAGGTAAAACGATAACATCCTTTGATAAACACTTAAAAAAACCTATACGATTTATATAGTTATATGTATTAATACAATTATTAAAATCTAATACCACCTTTTTCTTTGCAAAACTTAACTGATTTGTAATACACAACAATCTTAAAATTGCATCAAGTAATAACTGAGTTCCTTTAAAAACAAAACGTATTAAGTCTTTTTCGAATAAATTCGAATGTATTAAAATGTTATTCTCAAATATCTCTGCATCTATCCAGCCAGATGAACATGCAATAATTATTTCCTCATCAGATTTTTTTAAATTACACCATTGATAAGTTGATTCATTTTGGTAAAAACTATCTGCATTTTCATGCAGAAATGAATTAATAGCTTTTCTATCAATCCCTAGTTTTTTCGAAATTTCTCTACCAGTTAAATTTGGATTTAAATCCAATAAATTAATTATTAAGTCTTTCAAAATTCCCCCTGTAAATTTTAATCTATTCTAAATCACTAGTTTTATCTCAACGGCATCTGCCCGCGATTCGCCAACATATCAAAAATTAAATGACCAAAAACATGGGCTTTAGATGGATCGGAAAGCAATTGCATCATTTGCTCTCTATGCGCTTCATGACTCCCTAGAATGGCATCATCAATGGCACGAGGGAAATCACCTAGCATCGCTTGCTCACGTGTGTTGTTGGCAATTTGCGACATCACACCATTATTTTCATAAACCTTGTCTGCAATGGTATTGGCATAATTAACCATGTCTTGATCTGTTAGCTTATCTGTCACAAAGACTTCATTTAAACGATGAATAATGCTGGATAAAAAATCTTCCTTTTTGTCTTTAGCAGTCGCACTGCCGACATCATTACTTGGCTCTAGCTGATGCTCGTTACTATTGGCTTGTAATTCAATATCAATCTGACGTAGCTTAGATAAGCGATAGTGACTCATCTCGACATTACTTAAATCAATTTCATCATCCAAGATGATATTTTCACGTAGCATCGGTCTCAGGTTACGTGCAAACAGACTCAGCTTCTCCAGCTCTTTATCATCATAATCGACGATCTGTGACATGAATTCATAAAAGCGAGTGAAGGTTCCTAAATCCTTTTTAAAAATTTCCAGTTCATCTTTGGCTTTTTTGGCTTCAGCAAAATCCTTTTCCGCATTACCAATCAATACCGCATCACCCGTTTGTTTACAGCGTTCCAGCATGTTTTTGGTTTTACTATATGCAGTAATGGCTGTGTTATAACGCTGTTGCCAACGCTCAATGGCTGGCTTACAAATATTCGCCAATACAGCGTTGGATTTATTACGGCTAAAGAATGCCGTGGCAAACTGCTCGACTTCCGACCACAAAAAGATGCCATTGCTTTTGAGCTTGTTAAACAGCTCAAAGACCTTATCTGGATCGGTCACATCCGCCAGTTCAGCGGTTTGATAATAGGGTTGGAACGCTTCTAAAATTTCATCGGGTTCATTAAAGAAATCCAGTACAAAAGTACCTGACTCTGCTTTACCCGGATACGTGCGATTTAAGCGAGACAAGGTTTGTACGCACTCTACCCCACCGAGTTTTTTATCCACGTACATGGCACAGAGTTTCGGTTGGTCAAAGCCAGTCTGGAACTTGTTGGCGACCAACATCACCTGGTAGTCATCACTGTCAAATGCCTTACGCATTTCACGCCCTTTTAAATTCGGGTTCATGTTGTGCTCAGTAAATTTCTTCCCGGCCAAGGCACTGCTGTTGGGATCTGAATCGTTAAACTCAACTTCACCCGAGAATGCCACCATCGCTTGAATCGACTGATAACCTTGTTCGGTGACATATTTATCAAAGGCCAGTTTATAACGCACAGCTTCTTTACGTGAACTGGTCACTACCATGGCTTTGGCTTGACCACCCAATAGGCCCATCACATTCTTTTTAAAATGCTCAATGATCACTTTTACTTTTTGTGAAATATTGTGGTCATGCAATCGTACCCATTGATTGACTTTAACCTTAGCTTTTTTAGCATCCACCTCATGGTCTTTTTCAGCCAGTTTTTGTGTCAGCTTATACACCACTTTGTAGTTGGTGTAGTTCTTCAGCACATCTAAAATAAAGCCTTCTTCAATCGCTTGGCGCATGGAATAGACATGATAGGCTTCAGGCTTATTCTCTGCCGATGGCGGTAATAAAGGATTTGGACAACGTCCAAATAATTCTAGGGTTTTGGCTTTAGGTGTTGCGGTAAAGGCGTAATAACTGACATTCGGATTGGCACGACGCGCTGCCAAAGTAGCATCTAAAATATCTTCCGATGACAGCATGACATCTTCATCACTGCTGTCAGTCATCAAGACTTCTTTGAGCTGTCGCGCCGTTGAGCCGCTTTGCGATGAATGTGCTTCATCAGCAATAACGGCATAACGTCTTTCTTTTAATGCGGTGCTGTTTTCAATGGCTTTGAGTACAAACGGGAAAGTCTGAATGGTGACAATAATAATCGGTTGAGATTTTTCCAGTGACGTTGCCAGTTTCTCCGACTTCGAGCCATCGCCTTCTTTATTGTTTATTCGTCCCACTACGCCATCGGCATGTTCAAACTGATAAATCGTATCTTGTAGCTGGGCATCTAGGATGGTGCGATCCGTCACCACAATTACAGAATCAAACTGTTTATTGCCATGTTCATCGTACAAGGTAGAAAGCTGATGCGCTGTCCATGCAATCGAATTGGATTTACCTGAACCGGCACTGTGCTGGATCAGGTATTTATGCCCTGTGCCATTATCTTTGGCATCTTGAACCAGTTTGGTTACCACATTCCACTGATGATAACGTGGAAAGATCAGGCTTTCTTTTTTGTATTTACGTCCTTCCGCATCTTCTTTGTCTTCAATATTCAAGTGAACAAAACGTCCAAGAATATTCAGCAAATTGTCAGGTGTTAATACTTCATTCCACAAATAATCGGTGGCATAGCGGGTTTGATCTTCGGGTGCATCGTTGCCTGCACCACCGTCATGCGTACCTTTATTAAAGGGTAAGAAAAAGGTGCTGTCGCCTGCCAAGTGTGTGGTCATATAGGCTTCATACTGACTCACGGCAAAATGTACCAATGCACCACGTTTAAAGGTCAGTAAGGGTTCAGGCTTGTTGGTATCAGGGTCTTTCGGCAAGCGCGTTTTTTTATACTGGGTAATCGCGTTTTGCACAGTCTGCTTAAATTCAGATTTAAGCTCTAGCGTAGAGACTGGTAAGCCATTAATAAACAGTACTAGGTCAATCCGCCATTTTTTGGCTTGCACACCGGTACTTTCTAATTCTGCTTTTGTGGCATATGGGCTATACACCAACTCAGGCACCACACGGCAAATGTTCTGCTCATAACATGCCAAGGTATCGGCATTGAGATTATGCTCAGGCTTAAACTGACACAATTTAAAACGTGCATTACGGATTTTTATCCCATGACGCAACACACCCAATGTACCGTAACTGCGTGAGGCTTGATCAGTAGCATTGATGTCGGCTTTTTTAAGCTGTACCACCAAGGCATCGATAAAATGTCTTTCTGAATCGATAGGATAGCTTTGACAAAACTTTTTCCATTCTTCAGGCTGCGTAGTTTGGACAAAATTTAAAACATCTGCGCTATACAGGGCATTTTCACGATCATAGTGTTTGGCTGTCCCCAACACCCAACCGTTGGCTTGCATATGCTGAATCATATCGTTTTGGAAGATATTTTCCCGAGTAGCATCTAAACTCATGCGCTAAACTCCATTTTAGCCTCAGTTGGATTTTGCCAGTTTTGTACGTCGATCTTTCCTGTGACGGCAGCAGATATAAGTGCGGTTCGACGTTCTTGCATCAGTTGAATGATTTGGTGGGCTTTATTTTCAATCGCATCATATTTATTTTTAATAATCAAAATATGGTGATGGATTTCTTTTATTTCAGCATCCGATGGTACAAGAACAGGAATATTTTCAACCTGTTCTACTCTCAAATGAGTAACTGTACTACCATGAGAAACGCTATTGATATAGCGTTCTAAACAATCTGAAATCAGATAATCAAATAGATAATCACTATAACTTTTAGTATTTGCAATAAAATTCATCATGCGCTGCCCCATGCAAAACTTAATATTTTCAGGAACAAGACAAACTTCACCGGTTGGAGCTTCTCGTGTAAATAATATTGAGCCTGCTGGTGGAACTCCCCTTTGAGTCCATATTTCAAAATTCTTTTTATCTGTATATAAAGCACCATTAAAATTTAATTTTTGGTTTTTAACATTCGTAGTGCGTATTACAAAATATTCACCGTTTTCAAAATATTCAGGTGTTTTATTTCGACAATCGACAACCTCACTTTCATATTTTAGCTTTGAAACAATCCAATGCTCAGGCACTTGCCCTAACCACTCAACACCAGAATCTTTCATCGGGACATTTGAATTAAGCCCTTTAGTCACGGCATGGCTAATCACCGCTTGACGTTTTTCTTTAAGCAGTTCAATTAGCTTTTTTTGTTTGGTAATTAAAGTGTCAATTTTTGCGGTTTCATGATCGAGGAAAGCACCAATAGCATTTTGTTCACCTAATGTAGGAATAACTATCGGAAGCGTATTAATACGATCAACTGCAATTCCTGGTTGGGCGGCAGAAACAGAATATTGCCCTAAATCCATAAATCTAAGAAATTCTGATAAAAACGTAAGGTTAAAGGTTTCGTATGGATAGACAACAACAGCGTGTTCAGTAGCAAAAAACTTTCCTCTTGCTACATTGATATTTCCACAAAGTGCGCCTTGTCTACCAATTAATGCATACTCGCCATCACAGTTATATTGTTCAGTAAATCCTCTTAGACCATTACCACCGAATACGGGATAAGTTCCCGTGTCTTCAATATCAAAAGCGGTTATCCCATCACCACTTAATAATTTTAATTTATAACTTAATTTAACAACCTTCCAATCGCTAGGAATCTTACCTAACCACTCAACACCTGAATTTTTATATTCAGCATATTTCTGGTACTTCGCCATTAAGAATGCACCTCTTGCAAAAGTGCCATAATTTCACGGCTGACCGCATCCAAATCCGCATCAATCTCCGCTAAATCACGCGGTGGTTGGTAAACATAAAAATGACGGTTAAATGGAATTTCATAACCCACTATACCAATTTCACCATCTTTATCATCACGCTTATCGGCATTAATCCACGCATCAGGTACATGCGGCTGAACTTCACGTTTAAAGTAAGTCTCAATTAAATCGGTGGTGTCTACGTTTGGATTTAAAGCAATATTTTCAGCATCACGCAAATCACCATCCTGTACAAACTCAACTACTTTACCGTTGTAAGTAAACTGACCATAAAGTGGGTTTTCAGCTTGTTTTACCACTTTACTAATAACAGGTTCCGCTTCAGGGTTTTTCCAGGTAATGGCATCGAGGAATTGTTTTTTCTCTTTGGTATCGAGCTTGATATCAGTCGCTTTAAAGGCTTGCTTTAAGGTTTCATCAAAACGATTAAAGTCATCACATTGGGCTGTGCCAATGTGGTCTTGTAAAGCGTGAGCCTTTTGCATGAGTTCTTTTTGGAATAACCAAATTTTGCTATCCAGTACATCTTTAATGTCTTTTTCTTTAAGCTCTGGATATTCAGCTTTAACTAAGGCACGTACTTCAAGTACAACCTCGGATAAATCTCCATAGCTTTCATCTGTAGGTGCATCTGTCCATGTCGTACCAAACTGTTCATAAATGCTTTGCATCACCGCATTAAATGGCTTTGGTGCAAAACGTAAAGAAGCAATGGCTTCATCGCTAATCTGTGCAGATAAACGCAATGGACGTTCAATGGTCACGCGGCGATAACCAAATTCATAGCTATTAAAGATTTTACTGGCAAAGGTTTTGGCAGGCTCACTTTTAGGGTTAGCTGACTGGCGACCACGATTAGACTTAACTTCTGCTGGTTTATCCAGTGTGCGCGCGTCCATCACTTCAAAGTCACCAAAGCTGCGGATAATGGTCTTGATATCGTCTTCGCTCATCTCATTACGCTTAGAGCCGAGAGACTTACGCATTTTGCTGTACAGATTACTACCATCAATCAGCTGTATTTTTCCTTTGCGCTCAGCGTCTTTTTTATTGCTCAGTACCCAAATATAAGTCGCAATGCCAGTGTTATAGAACATGTCATTTGGTAAAGCGATAATCGCTTCAAGCAAATCAGTTTCTAGAATATAACGACGGATTTCACTTTCACCACTGCCGGCACTACCTGTAAACAATGGTGAACCATTTAGAATAATTCCTATCCGGCTACCTTGTTGGTTGCTGCTATCGCTATCACGCATTTTACTAATCAGGTGCATCAAGAATAGTAAAGAACCATCGGATACACGCGGCAAGCCTGCACCAAAACGCCCATCAAAGCCTTTGACTTGATGTTCATCTTTAATCTCAGCTTCAATCTTTTTCCAGTCCACACCAAAAGGCGGATTGGACAGCATGTAGTCAAATTTATCGTGTGATAGTTGGTCATTGGATAAAGTATTGCCGAGTTTAATTCGGCTGACATCCTGACCTTTTATCAGCATATCTGCTTTACAGATAGCATAAGACTCAGGGTTTAGCTCCTGACCAAAAGACCGCATCACTGCATTCGGGTTGAGCTCTAGTACATATTCCATCCCAGAGGATAAAAATCCACCTGTCCCTGCTGTTGGATCGTATATGGTACGGATGATGCCTTCTTTACTTAAGGCTTCATCATCTTCCATAAAGACCAGTGATGTTGTTAAGCGCACGATGTCACGCGGAGTAAAGTGTTCCCCTGCGGTGTCATTTGAGCTTTCCGCAAAACGACGAATCAGTTCCTCAAACACTAAACCCATTTCATAGTTAGAAACAGCTTCAGGACTGAGATCAGTCGTGGCGAACATCTTGATGACTTTATAAAGCAAGTTGGCATCATCGAGTAAACCGACAAATTCATCGAATTTAAAATGCTCAAAAATCTCACGTGCATCTTTAGAAAAACTTTGCACATAGGTTTTGAGATTGGCTTTAATATCAGTTTGACCCATCTTGCCTAAATCCATAGGCGAAGTATTAAAGAATGCCAATTCATTGGTGGCACGTAATAAGAACTTTTCTTGTGCTTCTTCAGGTAGGTTCAATGACTGAATTTTTTCATGCTCTGATACAACGGCAGCTTTACTGTCCGCAAGCACACACTCTAAGCGGCGCAACAAGGTAAACGGCAAAATGACACGTCCATATTGCGATTGTCTAAAATCACCACGAAGTAAATCTGCAACCGACCAAATGAAGGCTGCAACCTGAGAAAAGTTATTATTCGACATACCAACAATTTCCAAAGCGTGAAAGCTATAGCATTTTTAAATTAGATGGATTGTGCCTGAAATGAGGATGGGTTTTCTAGAAATAAAAAAAATAAGGGAGCAAATGCTCCCTTATTTTTCAATAAGTCCTATTAGGTTTTCAATTTAAAAGGCTAAAAAAAATTAGACTCCAAGTATTCTACTCATATATTGACTTTGATATATTCGTAGTAATGGATCAGCCTTTGTTGCATCACTATCTTTGAGATTTAAATTTTTCTCATTGATAATATCCTCAGAACTTTTCAAGGTTTGTTGCAATTGGCTTTCTCGTCCTTTCATTGAGCTATTAATTGAATTAATCAGAATTTTTTCATTTTTCCGGATTGCTTTAGTCAGCTTACGATCCAACTCCTCGATAGCTTCATTAATAATTTTCTTCTGAAATGCAGCCATACTCTTAGTTTTTTCTTGACCCGGTTTCATTTCTAAAACAGCCAGGCACTCCGTATTATCTAAAGAAACTTTTTGAGCAATATATTGTTTTAAAATACCTTTTACTTCTTTTTTTGTTTCTCTTACAGAACTTCGTAGAATATTATTATCAATTTTACCTGAGACTAAATCTTGAAGTTCATCAAAATAAGACTCTACTGCATCAAGAGTCTTTTCTTCGATCACATCTGTTTGATCTCGTACTTTCATGCCAAAACTTGTCAATATCTCACCAATATTAATAGTTTCTGCTACAGAAGAAGCATTTGAACTATATGAAGAAGTTGAACCAACCTTCTCTGCAGACCCTGTAAGTAAATTTTTAACAGTACTTACAACAGTCGAAACAATAATTGGAACAACAGTCTTAGTTACAGCTGAAGCTGCACTCGAAATAAAACCTCCGACACTACCCCAAAATCCCATTTAAACATCCTCTCTAAACAAATTATAAATTTGGCTTGATGCCACTAAATTTTTAATTTGTGGACTATCCTTACGATTAACATTGTTTAATATATCTTGTAAGCCACTGAATTCAATAAATACATTTAACCTATTAACATTCATATTCATCTCTTCAACTTCACGTTCTTTTTTTAAAAATCGATTCGTTAAATCATCTTCAAAATTAATCAAACAGTTTTGAAAAACTCTATATACGTACTTAACCCCTGTTGGTTTAAATAACCATTTTTTATTTCTTTTAACGATTACTCCACTTTTTAACAACTCATTCCTATCTATAGACAAGAATATATTGGGTACAATATCTTTTATTTTAGTATCATTAAAAGACAACCAATGATCTTGAAAAATTTTCTCGGCTCGTTCTATCAAAATTTTCTTTTTACTATTCATATCAGGCTATACCTAGGATAGTTTTAAACTACGAATATCATGTAAAAGCTCTGAAGACCTTGCTAACGCTTGACTCTCAAAATCAGCCAAATAGCTTTCCAACTCATTACGTTCACTTTCAAGCTCTTTCAAAAGTTTAACTTGCTTGTTTTTAAACACTATAATTTCTTCAACACTTTTTTGTGTTACCTCTAAAATTTCAATTTGACCTGTTCTAATTTCATCAACAAATTTTTTAATTGCTTTACTAGTTGATTTAAACTTACCTTCAATATCTTCAACTAATCTCTGTTGGTAACCTATTACTAGATCACTTTCAATTCGGCTCTTCAAATAATTAAGATTCGATAATTCAATTAATTTATCCTGGTTTTCTTCTATTTGATTTGGCATAAATTTGAACTTAGCTAAGACACTCAATAAATTAAAAAATTTAGGATCATTACTTTCAATATTTTTTTCTTGCATAGCAATTTGATACAACATTCCTGAAGTAATAATGAGATTTTTTTCTGCTAACTCTCTAGAACCATATGCACTATCAATTTCAAGATATTTTAACCACTCATTTTTTTGCTTGTCCCAATCACCCTCAGGATTATTTAAAGCATCATACTTGGTACCAATTACGTATACTTTTTCAGGATTATGACGAGTATTCGCAAAGACTCTCAATATAGTATTCATTTCGCTGCCAGTAAGTGCCTCAGATCTGACGCAAACCAATACTGCATTAGCTCGATCAATATATTGACGAGTTATATTTGATCGATAATCAACAACATCATCTAATCCGGGAGTGTCTACAAACACAATTCCTTTTGGCATTTTAAAATCTGTAAGGCTAATTTCTAATTCTCTGACAAAATAATGAGTTGCAGTTTTAGAAGAGCTCCACTTAAAAATTTCTTCTTTTAAGCCCGTTAAGGAATCACATTCAACAATGATGTCTTGTATACCAATCCATTCATTTTTGATTTCATCCGCATTAAGTTTTTTATAATCATTTATAAAAACAGTCGCATTATTTTCTTCTGCACTTTTCCATAAATCACCCCATTCCTCTTTACTATAAAAGCTAACCTTAATAGTATTCTTGTTATTACCTGATGATCTAAATTTTGTTAAAGATGCTGTTTCTGGTGTTACAGAAACTGACGCAAGATCTTGCTCTAATAAAGCATTAATTAAGCTAGATTTTCCTGCTTTAATCGCTCCAACAAGTGCAATATGCACTTCAGCCTCTGCACTATATTTTAAGAAGTTTTCTATTTGTTTATTTAAATCATCTGGAACCTGAGTAGCTAAATCGCCCCAATTTAATAAAACTTTTGTTTGCTCAATTTTCTCTGCAAAGCCTTTAACCTTTGGACTCCACATATAGGGTTGTAAATCAAAAACATTTTTATTGATTACATTTTTAATTTCAGAAACTTTACTAGATATATTAGATAAAACTTGAGAATCTTTTACGTTGTACTTTTCCGTAATTTCCCCACATTGCAAACAAATCAAATCAGTTAAAGCAAATTTTTCATTACATTTTTTACAATTCATATTTTTTCCATACAAAACTTCATATTTTCTTTTTTAATATACATTAATGAAACTAAAAAAAAATCTTAAAATTCAATATTATTTTATATAAAAAAGGGAGCTGAAGCTCCCATCTTTTATCGATTCGTCAACTTGTCTTCAATCCATTGATTGATTTCCCAAGCTGACCACCCAACACGACCAATAGTCAAATTGACATGCTTAGGAAAAGTCGGATCATATTGTTTATGATGCTCATCCATGATCCTATAAATCGTTGCACGACTTAAGCCTGTAAATTTGATTACTTCTTTCAGATTAATGATTTGGTTCATTTGGAATATTTGACCAACAAATGTATTCATGACCGACTCTCCTTAGATTATTTGAGCGAGTTGACTTTAGCTCAAAAATATTTAATCCATTCTGAATTTACTCCATAAAGATCCAATAGCATCTAATTGACTGCTCTAACACTGCGTTGCAACCCCTGTTTAATATCCTGCACAAATCCATCCTGCGAAGCTTGTTGCTCCACTGCCCGGTTCTGTTCTTGTTCAGGATAGTATTCCTCCAGCACATCTAACCCTTCCTCTATATCCGTCTCAAACCGTGCATTGGCAAAACCTCGTCTGGCGATATGATCCAGTGCCTCCTGATAGAATCCGGCCTGCTTGCTCTGTTCATCAATTTGCTTGGCTTGAGTAATGGCATCATTCAAGCTAATACCCTCCCGTAAAGTCAGATCGACGTAGTACACAGGTTGACGATAGCTTTGTGTGGTACTTTTCCCTCTTAAAGTGAGTTGCAATGGTAGGCACGACAGTAAGCCTCCTGAAGCTGCACTGTAGTAACTCAATCGTGCAGCCAAAGTTCGAATACTATTAAAGCCTGTAGTTCTGAAAATGAAGGTTCCAAACTCATCCGAGTCATCCAAATTCACATGCAAGCGACCATAGGGCTTACAGTTCCCTCCTTGAGCTAGAGGACATAAATCCGGTGATGGACATGGATGTTGCTCGACCCCTTGATTGGTTAAACGCTGGCAGATTTCACCATTACCGACACACACTGGTCGTCCGGTCTGTCGGTCAAACAAAGTGTATTCAGCTCGTAAGTTCAGATCAGGATCATTGAAAATCAGGCGCACCGGGATAGTTCTGAGTTTTTGATTGGGTGCTTGTGCTCGAAGCTGTTCATCAAGTGGATGCTTTATCCAGCCACTCTCTTTGCTTTGGATCTGGGAAGTAATGGTGAACTGGTCATCCTTTTCAGGCAGACGCTTACCGTTCTTTTCTACCACCCGACCAATACTGATACGTCCTAGGGCTGGTGGTGTAATCGCTAAACCTTTAATCATTCTATTTTCCTCAATTTGATTTTTTACAGATCATCCACCTTTATGTAGGTCACCTGATTCAATAAATATGTATATAGCTCGCTACAAAAGCCGCGACCGTATTGCCCTCTATTCCTAGCGAATGGAGGGCGGGGAGCGGTTTTTGCGCTTCTGTGATTGAATGGACGGAAACAGGCTTAGTCGGTATAGATGTTGAATCGACGACTGCCCTGCTTTTCCAGTGGATAAAGTTCGATGAGTTCAGGCTGGTGCTGAAGCAATGCTTTGGTATTCAGACTGATTGATTCCTTGGTTTTCTTCCAAACTACAGAGCCACGACTGAACACTGCTCGCTCTGCATCTTTCATCAGCATTTGGATGTGATGCTTCAGCTGGTCAAAGCGTTCCTGCTTATGCTGGATCTCTTCTTTCATTTTGATGAGCTGATCGAACATCAAATTGGCATTTTCATTTTGTGATAGATCTTCAACGCTCAGTGGCACATGGGCTGGATACAATTGCTGGATAGCTTTGGCTGCGGATTCACTCGCATCTACCGATGGCGGAGTATTATTTTCCACGCATTCCCAGAAATAACGCTCTGCCTTAACGATGTGTTGAATCACTGATTCAGAACGGCTGACTTTAAAGATCTTGGTTTCATGCCCACAGATCAGGACACAGACATGTGCTGCCTGTTTACCTGTAACAGCCAGTTGATGTTGCACCTGACACAGCACGTATAACGGCACCCCATCTCGCCAAAGCTTGGCACCATGTTCCCCAGCAGTTTTGCACTCCAATATCTGTACGTCATCACTGCCAACAACTGAGTAATCTAGGTTTGCCAACATAAAGGACTTATCCGGATCGGGATGCTGAAGCACGGCATTGACTCGTCTAACTTTGTTATTGGTGTGTAGACTGTAATACTCAGCCACTAAAGGCTCTAACTGTTTGCCCCAATACAATGGTGCAACGCCTGAGCTGTCATCATCAATGTTCTGTTGAGTTCGACCGGTCTTGATCATCCACAGTTCCAGCATCGACATGTAAGGATTTAATCCACATGCGGTTGCGGCATCACTACTGCCAATGCCTTGTTTACGTACTTCTAGCCATTCCTGATAATCCATATTTTTGGTATTGGCTAAACGCTTGGCGGTCACTGTTCGTTTAGTAACTGTATTTGATTCATTGCTCTCATTCGGAATTGGGAAACGAGGACGTTGAGGGGGATTTATGGGTGCAATCTGATTCATGGTCTGATCCTTATAAATAGCTGGGGCTGTAAAAATTTGCGGCATAAAAAAAGCCACATCTGGAGATGTGGCAAAAGAGGGGTCTTCACTGGAGAAGGATCATCTACATGACCCTTGACCGTTACTGTAATGGTACTGGGTTAAATAAAACTTAAACCACTAAGCGGAGTGCCTGTTCTAGTCCACGCTGCTTTAACGCAGCACCTGCCCCAAACCAGGCAGAGTCCAGACGATGATCCGTACTCATAGCACGACGTTCATGGTCGGCAAACTCGGTAATTGAACAGAGTAAGCCATAAGCGGTATCTTTGGCTGAACTGAGTGCTGCGCCACGTCCTTGTCCATTAAACATGTTCAGGGCTTTACTCATCGCTCGTCCATTCGGTTCAGACTTTTCTTTCGCTGGAGTTGGATTAGCCACATTGCGATAGAACTGAATGATGTTCTCCTCCTGGTCTGCAATGCTTAGGCTAGTGTTGTTAAATACGGCATCAAAGAAAGCTGCCGCTTCACCTTGAGTAACTTTACGCTGACTCAGCTGTTTCATTTCATACATATGCTCATCCCATGCACGGACTGAAATACCCAATTGTTGCTTGACCTTGTCCGCATCAAATTTAGTACTGTGTGGGACTTTGACCACACCCGCACTACTACTCTGTCCACGTAAGGCAATCGCTAAGGTGTTATTGCACACCACACGAATATTGGTAAATTGTGCAGTGGTCGCTAAGGTTCCATCGCATGCGGTTGCTAATAAAATATAGCCATTACTGACATCCTTGCCTTTTAAAGCGGTGCTTTGTCCGGTACGTGCTAAAGCCCAGAACTTTTTACCCCCCTTGAGTACACCTGCGGTTTCCAGTTCAAAACCGGATTGCTCAGTCAGATCCCGGTAAAACTCTAAAATTTCTTTAGGTTGAACTTCTTGGTAACGCTGACTCACCACAGACAAAGGTGCATGTGTATCAGAGCGGTACAGCACCCGCTGTTCTTCATAGGGCATAATGATGCTTTGCCCACGTTCATTCTTTGCCATGTAGCTGACATCGGAGGATTCAATGCGCCAATCCATACCTGCCTGCTTCGCCCAAACATCAATCGGTTGTTGTTGTGTCAATTGATTCCCCAGGCCATGCCAAGGAGTTTGACCAACATAAGCCATGTTTTCGATTAAATGTGCCATAGTAAATATTCCTTAATTTAAAAAGTAAAATGCTTGAAATGAATTAAGTGATGAAAAATGTGAGATGGTGAAATCAAAGCTGAATAGTGTTTAAAAGTACCTGTATCTACAGAACAGGCTATTTAAGTTGGTTTGGCCCATGCAAAATACTGCTGACAGTCCTGACAGATGAAATTCATGGCATTACCGTAATGCCGTTCAAAGCAATACTGACTCACCATCACCAGCACACCACCGATAACGATGCCAACCACCGCACCGGCTAAAGGGGGAGCACCGGTCTGCTTTGCGATCTTGATTCCGAACAGCGCCATCTGGGCTGGGGAAATAAAATGCCGCAGCTGTTCGAAATACTGTTCATGAGGGTGTCCAGATTCGGTCTGCTTGATATTGGCAGACTGGCAATAAGGACAGTGGATAAAGGACATTGATTAATTCCTTATAAAAATACGGTAGGGTGCAGACATAAAAAAACCGCACCCCGAAGGATGCGGTTTGGTCTTTAGGTCAGCTGTGACTGGTTTTTTAGATCATTTATTGAAAACTATAACTGGCTGTGCCCTGTTCAGTTTCAACGTCCACCTGCACTACATTGTTGTATCCGCATCCCGTCAGCTGTAATTTCAATACCTGCCCCATCTTAAATATTTGTGGATACTGAATTTTTCTTCGGTGACCTTCATAACTGCATTGACCGTTATTGATCGACACATTGGTCGCATTAATATTGTCAGGAGAGTTGGAGCGGATCGTCAGTACCGTAGCGGTTTGATTTTGAGCATACCAATTACTGGTATCTTCAACATTCAGTTCAACCGTGAAAGTATTCGGGTCTAAATCCATCGTAGATATATGCATTTAACATTTAGCCTTCCTTTAGCTGTATATGTAATAAAAATAAATTTAAAAATTATGTAGATTTTGTTGATAACGCGATTGATGCTTTTGTCTAGAAACTAGTTCACGCTGGGATTATCTTTTTAAAAGCATCACGACTGATTAATGCTGCATACCATCTTTCAATTGCTGGAAAAGTATAGTTTTTTTTCACCTTGATTTTATTCCAACTATGGAAATAACTTCCCAATGCAATATCAGCCACTGAAAAAATTTCCCCTGCAATCATCTTGTTATATTTAAGATGTTCATGTAGCAATTCTAATTTTTGCTCAAATACCACAATTGCTTTAGATAAGGTACCTGCATTCTGCTGATCTTTTGGAAGCTGGAGTTGCAACATGATGATTCTAAAATTTGGAACCAAAGTGCTCAAACACCAATCCATCCATTTTTCAGCAGAGTAGCGACTTTCTATATCAGATAAATAAATTGATTCCTTTCCGTATTTTTCTACTAGAAATAGGAGAATAGTATTTGATTCCCAAAGTAAAAAATCATTATCTTTTAAGCACGGTACTAAACCATTAGGATTCATACTTAAGTATTCACTACTTGTGGTCAACCCATATTGACCACCTGCCAAAATATGCTCAAATGGTAAATTTAACTCATGTAAACACCAAATAACTTTACGTACATTGGTGGAATCTGGACGTCCCCAAACCGTAATCAAAACACACCTCTTATAAATGATCGGAATCTATTTTTTTGAATTCACTTTCAATAAATTTTGCAGATTGACTCAATATATTGACAATAGTTTCAACATTTATAAGATTGAAACGTTTTACTGATCCCACAATACTGAGTGAGATTGGAAAAGCTCTATTTGAATAAATGATTGGGACAGCAATTGCACCTAAATGCGATTCCAATTCACCCTTTGAAAAGTAATAGCCTTGCTTTTTAATTTCATTCAGTTTTTGAATAAACGTGGCTTCATCTTGCGCAAAACCTGATGTAAGAAATTGCTCATTATATTTTTGAAAAATTGATTTTTGAATTTTCGTGGCAGTATTGGCTAGGATAACTTTTGGTGCTGCACCCGCATATGCTGGTCTTGGTCGGCCCCGTCCATATGCTAATAAAGTCGTTTCCTTACAACTTTCATGATAGATATCCAAACAATAGTCTTCATAAAATTGTGTTAAACAGCAATTGAATTCCGTCTGTTCCACAATATCTTTCATTAGCGGAATACTTAACTGAATAACCGGGTTAGAGCGTTGGGCAATATAATCCATTACTGAAATACGTGGACCTAAAGTATATTGTCCCCCATACAAACGTTCCAAAAGACCATGTACCACTAAGTCTTTAATATATCGGTAACCTGTAGGCTTTGAAAATTCCAATTTTTCACAAATGGTGTCTGCATCCAAAACAGGTTGATCTATTGTGAATAACGTCAAAATTTGCAACATATTGTTGGATGTAGACATTCTTTCCTCTATTTAGCTAGCTGACATTAATTGTTGCATTCTACCTTCCCACTCCACTCTTGGGCAAAAACCTGGTAGTTCCCGTGCATGACCTTCCACAATACTCATGATTGTTTGAGCATCTAATGTCAAATCTAATGGAACTTTCATTGGTTGTGAAACATACCAAGGTGTATCAATAAATAATTCTAAGCGGTTCCCTTCAGGATCTGGCGCATAGAATGAGATTGCATTGCCATGGGTAATAGCATCAATATTTGGGACATTCAATGCTTTAAAATTCAAAAATAATTCTTGCAAGGTTTCTAAAGAATCTGCTTCTAAAGATATTTGATTTATCGGATTAAAAATATTTTCCTCTGGACGCCCACTTGCCAACACAATTTGATGATGTGTTTTTGGATCACGACTTAAAAATACCAGTTGTACTTTACCTCGTGGTGTATCCAGATTACCCCGATCCGTCACAAAGAAATTTAAAACCTTAGTGTAAAAATCTTCCATTTTTTCAAGATCTTTCACATATATTCCAATATGGCTAAAGCTGAGTCCTTTCATATTTTTCTCAATAATTGATAAAAGTGTTGACACAACATTATATCTTTGGAATTATTGTGTCAATCTTTATCGACTATTGATAATTATTTTAAACCAATCAAGGACGACCCTTATGAAATTATTAAGTTTTAGCGTAAATGGCGAACAATCTTTCGGTTTAATCAAAAATGATTCTGTCATTGATTTAAAAAAGAAATTAAATGGCAAATTTGAAGATTTAAAAAGCTTACTTGCAGTAGAAAATTTAGCTGAAACGATTCAGTCAATTGAAAATACTGAAAGTGATTACGCTTTAACAGATATTCAATTTGAACCAGTGATCCCTAATCCAGGTCAAATTTTCTGTATCGGTTTGAACTATGGTGAACATGTAAAAGAAACTCAACGTGAAGTTACTGAAAAACCAATGATCTTTATGCGCTTGGCACCATCACAAATCGGCCATAACCAACCCCTATTAAGACCTGTTGAAGCTGAGCAGTTTGACTATGAAGGTGAAATTGCCATTGTGATTGGTAAAGGTGGCCGTCGTATTTCAAAAGAAAATGCATGGGATCATATCGCTGGTTACTCATGCTACAACGATGGTTCAGTACGTGATTGGCAACGACATACTGCGCAATGGGGACCAGGTAAAAATTTCTTCCAGACTGGTGGCTTTGGTCCGTGGTTAGTAACAAGTGATGAAATCAAAGCAAATGAAACGATGACTTTAATTACTCGTGTTAATGGACAAGAAGTGCAGCGTGCACTCACCACACAGTTAATTCACGATATTCCATCTTTAATTAACTACATCTCAACATTTACCCCACTCAGTGCAGGTGATGTGATTGTCAGCGGTACACCAGGTGGTATTGGTTTAAAACGTACCCCACCTCTTTTGCTCAAAGAAGGGGATGTTGTTGAAATTGAAGTGGATAAAGTTGGAGTACTTAAGAACGTTGTTAAAAATGATGCATAAATAAGAAATGAGGCTTTTTAAATGAATTTAAAAAGCCTCAATAATCGTAAAGGAAATTGAAAATGGATTTACAAAAAAATTATGATATTGCAATTGTAGGCTACGGTCCTACTGGAGTCACACTAGCAAACTTATTGATTAAAATGGGATTAGAAGTTCTCGTTATTGAACGTGAACCTGCCATTCTACAACTTCCACGTGCTATTCGTTTTGATGCTGAATGTATGCGTGTTTTCCAAACAATTGGCATCACTGAAAAACTTCTTGAAGAAATTGCACCTGGTCCAGGTATGAAGTTCGAAGATGCTGAAGGTAATTTATTAATTACTTGGGAGCGACCTACTACTAAAGGTATCCATCAATGGAGCTCAGCATATCGAATCCATCAACCAGATTTAGAAGCTGTCTTACGCGCTAAAATTCATGACCATAATTTGCTGGATCTTAAATTACGCCATGAAGTGTTTAAAATTGATGAGCATGCAGATGCTTGTACAATCCATTATGAAAACTTAGCCAATGGCACGCTTCACCAAGCTCAAGCAAAATTTGTGGTTGGGTGTGATGGTGCTCGCTCATTAATACGTCGTTTGATTGGAACAACATTTGAAGATTTAGACTTACATAGCAAATGGCTGGTTGTCGATTTTATTGCCCAGAATAATACCAATGACATTGGTGATTATAGTATCCAATTCTGTGACCCAAAACGTCCAATGAGTTATATCAAAGGTACAGGCATGCGCCGACGTTGGGAAATCATGGTCATGCCAGAAGATGATGTACAGCAACTTGCTACACCGGAAAGTATCTGGAAGCTTTTGGAAAAATATATTCGTCCAGAAGATGCAATTATCGAACGTTCTGCTGTTTATACATTTCATGCACTTATCGCAAAAAAATGGTGTAAAAATCGGTTAATCATTGCTGGTGATGCTGCTCATCAAACCCCACCATTTATGGGCCAAGGTATGGCAGCAGGTATCCGTGATGCTGCAAACTTGGCATGGAAGCTAAATGAATCAATTCAACACAACAACCTTGGTTTGATTGAAAGCTATCATTCTGAACGTCTTTCACATGTCACAGAATTTGTTAATGGTGCAGTTAATTTCGGAAAAATTATTCAAAATTATTGTGAAGATGCTGAATTCCAACAACAAGTGAATCAACTGAAAAACTTTATCACCCCAACACCACAGCTTGGACAGGGATTTTATATAACTGGAGATAAGTTAAGTGGGCAGATTTCGCCTCAATTTCTACTTATAAATGATCAGTTAAGTGATGAAATTGTTGGTTATCAATATGCACTATTTATTCACCCGGAATTTAAACATCTTATCGATAATCTTAATCATACAGAAAACCTGGTGACCTTAATTGCTGACTCCACCCAACCTAAAAAATGGCTTGAAGATAATCAGGCTATTGCCATTTTGGTACGTCCCGATCGATATGTATTTGGGCAAGCCAATAACCGTGAAACTTTAGAAGGCTTAATGAAGGCTGCAAATATATACGATTTAGCAATGATTTAACTCTAACTAGGCGATTTATTCGCCTATTCCATATTGTGTTCAAAGGAAGAAACGATGGAATCAAATCAAAATAATGCATCTTTTAATGCAGATGGTAAACAAGATCAGGACAAACTGAATTTTGTCATAAAAAAAGTTCATAAAAAACTGCTCTACTTTCTCTTAATTTTATTTATTTTTTCTTTTCTCGATAGAATTAATATCGGTTTCGTTGGCAAACAACTTAGTGCTGACCTAGGTCTAACTGCATTAAGCTTTGGTCTCGCTAATACCATTTTTTATATCTTTTATATTTGTTTTGGCATGCCAAGCAACCTTATGTTGCGAAAACTAGGTACTCGAATTTGGATTGGATTTATCATCATTGTTTGGGGGGTTGCATCAAGTTGTACTGCCTTTGCTACAGATGAAAAATCGCTATACATCATTCGAGCTATTGTGGGTATTGCTGAAGCAGGTTTTATGCCTGGCATGCTACTGTATTTAACCCAGTGGTTCCCCTCTAGCCATCGTTCTAGAGCAAATGCAATCTTTATGTTAGCTATGCCATTTACTGCGATGTTTGGTTCTGTCGTTACTGGCTATATCTTAAATATGCATGACTTTCAGGGCTTATCAGGATGGCAATGGGTATTTTTATTGGAAGGTTTACCATGCATACTCTTAGGTTTTATTGTATTTGCTAAACTTCCAAATAAGCCTAAAGAAGCAAAATGGCTAAATGAAGCTGAAAAAAACATTCTCATAAATGCGCTTGAAAAAGAGCAGACAAATGAAAAATCTCAATCCACTGTAAAAAGTAGCCCATTCTCTTTTATTAACTCTTCCGTTATCCGCTGTGCATTAGTCTATTTTTGTATCGTAACCACATGTGGCATGGTCAATATCTGGGTTCCTCAAATTGTTTCAACAGCTTTACCTAATGCTAGTTCTGTAATGACTGGTATTGTTGTTGCAATTCCTCATCTTGTCACTATTTTTGCCCTATTTTTTCTATGCAGTCATTCCGATAAAAAACAAGAACGCTATTGGCACACCTTTATTCCAATGCTATTAGGCGGTATAGGTTGGCTCATGGCAGCATATCTTCAGATAGGAGGCCTACAACTGATTGGCCTATGTCTAGCTTGTATGGCAGGTTTCAGTACTATGGGTATTTTTTGGGCTTTTGCTGACGAAAGCCTTGATAACAGTGCCAAATTCCTGGGGATTGCATTTATTAATGCTGTTGGTAATTCAGCAACCATTGTTAGCTCATTCTTAATCGGCTTCTTAAAAGATCTAACTCAATCATTTGCAACAGGCATGCTTTACGGCAGTACTTTAATGTTTATTGGAGCTGTCATCATGTTGAGTTTTGCAATGAAGAGAAATCATCAAAGAAAGAAATTAGAAAATGGAATTTATATTAATGAATAAAATCACACCCTCAATTGTGGATTTAATGCAGAACATCAAAGATGGTTCGACCATTCTAATTGGTGGATTCGGTACCGCTGGACAACCTGCGGAGTTAATTGATGTTCTCATCGAAACCGGGGCAAAAAACCTCACGATTGTTTGCAATAATGCCGGCAATGGTGATTATGGGCTTGCCAAATTGCTTAAAGCAGGTCATGTCAAAAAAATGATCTGCTCCTTTCCACGCCAAGCTGATTCTTATGTATTTGATGAGCTGTATCGTGCAGGGAAAGTGGAACTTGAATTGGTTCCACAAGGAAATTTAGCTTGCCGAATTCAAGCTGCAGGTATGGGTCTTGGTGCTATCTTCACCCCAACTGGATTTGGAACATTGTTGGCTGAAGGCAAAGAAACTCGTGCAATTGATGGAAAAGACTATGTTTTAGAGCATCCAATTAAAGCAGATTTTGCTTTAATCAAAGCGCATAAAGGTGACCGTTGGGGCAATTTAGTTTACAACAAATCTGCACGTAATTTTGGTCCCATTATGGCAATGGCAGCCGAAGTCACAATTGCACAAGTGAATGAAATTGTTGAATTGGGTACTTTAGACCCAGAACACATCATCACACCAGGAATATTTGTACAACATGTTGTACAGCTAAATCCTGTAGAACTTAGCAAGGCAGGTTAACAATGAGCTATAGCAAACTTTCTCGTGATCAGATTGCAGCACGTGTTGCACAGGATATTCCTGATGGAGCCTATGTAAACTTAGGCATTGGTTTACCAACTAAAATTTCAAATTATTTACCCAATGATAAAGAAATTTTTCTACATTCTGAAAATGGCTTATTGGCCTTTGGCCCTGCTCCAGAAGCAGGCTCGGAAGATCAAGATCTAATTAATGCTGGCAAAGAATATGTCACCATGCTCACTGGCGGAAGCTTTTTCCATCATGGTGATTCTTTTGCCATCATGCGTGGTGGACATCTGGATATATGTGTTTTGGGCGCTTTTCAAGTAGCTGAAAATGGAGACTTAGCCAATTGGCACACAGGTGAAGCTGATGCTATTCCAGCTGTAGGTGGTGCTATGGATTTAGCTGTAGGAGCAAAGAAAGTTTTCGTCACCATGGATCACACAACCAAAACTGGTGCTGCAAAAATTGTTAAATCCTTAACTTATCCTGTAACCGGAAAACATTGTGTAGATCGTATTTATACCGATCTTTGCGTGATTGATGTGACTAAACAAGGCCTAGTCGTCACTGAAAAAGTGGATGGAATGAGCTTTAAAGAGTTACAAGCCTTGACTGAGGCTCCGCTGATCGATGCTACTCATGTTGAGCAAACCATGTCAGCATAAAACTAAGACAACATAAATAAATTAAAAGACCACTCCCCTTAAAAGGTATTAAGGGGAAAATCATAAGGATAGAATGATGAAAATTCAAAATCTCGTATTAGGGATAATGGCCTTTGCTTGCCTAAATTCTGCAACCCAAGCGGCTTTTATTGAAGATACCAAGGGACAAATTTATTTAAAAAACTTTTACTTCGATCGAGATTATAGTGATCAAACCGCGGACTTAAGTAACTGGTCTCAAGCTGTCAGCTTATTTGTTAATTCTGGATATACCGATACACCTATTCAAATGGGCTTAGATTTATCTGCTCGTTATGCTTATCGTTTAAGTCCAGCAAAAGATATTGTAGATAACGTCATGCCTTATGATGAGCATGCTCATAAACAGGCACAAGACCAATTAAAATTGGGGGGTGCAATTAAACTTAAGTATTCAAATACTGAACTAAAAATTGGTGAATTCACTCCCAAATTACCAATTGTTCATACTGATGTAGCGATGCAGCTACCGACGACTTTCCTAGGCGGAATGATCGAGTCTACCGATATTAAAAATACAAAAATTACTACTGGTCGCCTAACAAAAGTCAGTGGTCGTAATGCTGAAGATTACTCGAAATTTCAACTCAGCAATGGTACAACTAAGGCCAAAACTGATGCACTGAATTTTATCGGAGCTGACTATGATTATAAAGATCAACAATTCAGATACTTTTTTGCCGATTTAGAGAATATTTATAATCAACATTTTCTAAGTTATGAGTATCGCCATGCTTTTAATGAAAATTTACGCCTTAAATCTAACTTCTATATGTTTGATACCTATGATTCAGGCGACTCATTAGAGGGAAATATCGATAGTTTAGCTTTAGCCACGATTCACATGCTGACTTACGGTAACCATACCTTTAGTGCAGGCTATAAACATATGAGTGGCGATACGAAATTTCCACTTTTAGCCAATTGGGTTCCACAACTGTATTTAGCCAATTGGTCTGTGGGCACCTATATGCAACAAGATGAACATTCTTGGCAAATTCGCTATGATTACGATTTTAAAGAAACACCATTCAATGGTCTGAAATCAACACTACGTTATTACTACGGTGACAATATTAAAACCTCAACAGGAAATGATGGTGTTGAAAAAGAATTAGACTTCATTTTGAACTATGAGTTTTCTCAACAGAAACTGAAAGGATTTGGTCTCAGTTGGCTTATCGCAGATTATAAAAATAGTACATCCAAAGATTATTTAGAAAATAGGTTATCTGCCACATATACTCTAAATTTCTAAGATCAACAATACTTCAAAATAAGAATAAAAAAGCCGCATTAAAAGCTGCTTTTCTATTCTTATATTAGAAATTCGTGTAGCCACCATGTAGCCATAAACTTTTAAAAAGCGTGTAACCATCATGTAGCCACTATTTTTTTAGGCTATTATTGTTTAATATAGATTATTATATAAAATATATAAATTTCAAAATCTTAAAACAAATAATTAAGACGTTATTGTTGTTTAATATTGTAAAAAATTACAAAATAAATTGAACTTTAGGGTTCAAGGGTAATGACATGCAGCGGCATCTTCGGAGTGTTTTTAGTTACTTATTTGAAAACAAATCTAATAAAAATTTCTACCTCTTTCTTTGTTCTTTTTTAAGTATTTGTATACTCTATATATAAAACTATTTTCCCAGCTCTGCGAGTTAGACTAAAAGAGGTCTGAGAAGAAAATTAATATTCCTATTTTAATTTATTGAAGATTTAATCAAAAAATATAGTTAATCTACAGGCCAAACCCGTATTCAGTTCGAGTATTGATATTCTTCATATATCAGATATTTCACTTAAAATTAACAGCGGCTCTTAGATTTTTATCTGAAGTAAATACCTACAACATAAAATAAAACCTGTACTGCTTCCCTAATTCCCCAATTCCGTATGCATAAGTTTTAAATCAGTAAGCGGGGCGGGTTTCGCATAAAAATAACCCTGAAGCAAATCGCAACCTTGCTGATATAACAAACTGGCCTGTTTCAGTGTTTCTACACCTTCGGCCACCACTTCTAAATTAAGCTGATGTGCCAGGTGAATAATGGATTGAACAATCGCAGCATCCTGATTATTTATGGTTAATTCTTCAATAAAGCTACGGTCCAACTTGATTTGATTGATGGGTAAACGGCGTAAATAACTGAGGCTTGAATAACCGGTACCAAAGTCATCAATTGCTACTTGTACCCCTAAAGCACGTACCGATTTTAAAATTTCTACTGTTCTTTCTGCCCCTGTGATAATTACACCTTCTGTAATTTCAATTTTAAGCAATTCAGGAGACAAATGACTTATTTCCAGCACATAGTTAAGTCCCTCTAGAAAACCGGTTCTACCGAACTGTAAGGGAGAAATATTGACTGAAACGGTAAGCTGAGTATTGTGTTGCCGGTTCCATTCAGCAATATCTAAACAGGCTTTTTCTAATACCCATTGACCAATCGCGACAATCTGTCCAGTTCTTTCTGCTAAAGGGATAAACACATCCGGGAAAATATAACCTCGCTCTGGATGACACCAACGTACAAGCGCCTCCACCCCCTTAACCCTTCCAGTCGAGGGGTGAACCAGAGGTTGATAAAACAGATTAAACTGTTTCTGCTGGATAGCTTCCCTAAGTTCCAGACGCAAATGTGCATAATCTATTTCTGGTACAATTTTATTATTACTTTCTTTATACCATTGCCAAGTATTACGACCTTGTTTTTTTGCTTCCTTCATTGCCAAAACAGACTGATATAAGAGCTCAGTAGACTGTTGTATAGAACCGTTATCTACGGCTATGCCAATACTGGCACTCAAATGGATCGGGTGATTATCTACCTGAAAAAGTTGTGAAAGAAGATCGAGAATCTTTTCGGCTAATGCAATGACGCTCTTCTGATTCTGGGGACCCGATATCAGTAATGCAAATTCATCTTCAGCAAAACGACTGAGAAAATCATCTTCTTTTAGAAAATTTTGCAGCCGCTCACCCACACTCTTGAGAATTTGATTACCTACCTGATGCCCCAAGCTATCATTCATAGACTTAAAGTCATCTAGATCTATGTAAAACAGGATTAAAGGCTTTAAACTATCGCGTTGTGATTCAAAAGATTGCTCTAAAAAAATTTCAAAAGCTTTCTGATTAGGTAATCCAGTTAAATAATCATGGCTGTGTTGATGCTTAATATATTCCTCATGAATACGTTGTTGAGTCGTATCTTCCTGAATTCCCAGAAAATGACTACAATTCCCCTCTTTATCCAACACAGGTCCCAACGTTAAACGGCTCCAGAACCAGCTTCCATCCTTACAATAATTTTTTAACGTAAGCTGAACTTCTTTTTGTTCTATCACTGCTTGCTTGAGTAATAAAACCTGCTCTAGATCGGTATCGAAACCCTGTAAAAAATTGCAGCTCTGTCCGATTATTTCTTGCTCTGTATAACCTGTTAAATTAAGGAATGCAGGATTACCATAAACCATTAACATTTCTTCAGATGCATCAGTAATAAATATAGCGTTAGGACTCGCTTCTACCCCAAGTTTCAATAGGCGTAAATTTTCCTGATTTTTTCGACTTAGGCTAATGTCGCGTGCTATCCCAAATACCCCTGTAACTTTTTGATTTTGTTTAACAGGCAAATTAGTTAGCTCAAGCCACAAGATTTCTCCTGAGGCATTATAAATAGGGATTTCATAATATTGAGCCTTACCTTGACTCGCTTCTTCAAATGCAGCGTTAGCCAATTGATGATATTCAGCAGGAATAAATGCACAGTAATGTTGGCCCCGAATTTGCTTTTCAGAAAAACCCGTAATTTCACGACATGCAATATTTGTGTTTAGAATATGCCCGTGTATATCAAGTTCAAAAATTACATCGGGATGATAAGTATAAAATGAACTATATTTTTCATTCATGACCAGTCGTCGTTGGCGTTCATCGTTGAGTTCAATCGCTAATGCAACTAAGGTTGAAGCTTGTTCTAAAAGCTTAATATGACGTTCAGTTGGTATTTTTGAGGTTTTGTAATAAGTTGCAAAAGTTCCATAGAGGGTGCCTGTCGCGCTTATGATAGGTGAAGCCCAACAGCTAGAGAGTTTTTCCGCTTTAATCACGGCACGATACGCCTCCCAATGATCATCTTTCATCAAGTTTGGACTAATCACCACCTTGCGCAGAAATGCAGCCGCTCCAAAGGCTCCCTGATGTGGACCTATTTTTAAGCCATCGATTGCTGTGCAATACTGATCTGAAAAATGCTGTTTCCCACTGACCAGTTTTAAAGTCTGCTCTTGTTCTGAATAGAGCATAATAGTGACTAGTGCATTTGAAATACATAATTCAAGCCACTGGGTAACTGCATTCAAAATACAGGTAAGATCTGTATGTTGTCCAATGAGGTTAAAAATATGCTGGGTACCCTGGTCATCATATTTTTTTTTCATTTATAAACCCTATCTTCCGTGGCTTTGCTACATTTCAAGTCCAACTCTAGCTTAATTATCACAGGAAATGTGTGTTTATTCGAGTATAAGTGAGCAAGATTAATTAGAGAAATATTTGATTGAATATTTCTGTAAACATTCATTTATTTTATAAGCAATTTTTAAAACCTTGATAATAGCAATAATTAACTTTATTGCCCTTTTTTCAATAAAACTCAATTTAGAACTATAATTTCAAAATAAATAGGTTTGCCCCATAAGCTCACCTTGCGATCAGGTCGTCATAATGAAATATAGCCCTGATCAATAGCGGTATTTAAGATAAGATGAAATAAGAAGTTCATTGTTAGCTTTATATAAAATCCCCCATATAAAAAGCCCCATCTACTTTCTCAAGCGATGGGGCATCTAGCAGCATGTATGTACAGAACTGAAGAAAATTTATTCAGATTTAGTCTGGTCATATTTCTGATATTCGACTTCAGTAAATATATTAGACTCATAATCGTGCACAGGAATACAAAATAATTTACTTAGAAACTTAATCATAGTCTTCACCTGTATTAATAAGTTAATGTTCAGAAAATAAAATTAGCGATGCAATTGTTGATATACCCATTTCAAAAATTCATTTTTATCCCTTAATGGAGGTGCCAATTTAATATTAATGATTTCTCGACTTCCAAATTTACCTACAATCTTGCCAGGCGAATCAAATCTGATTGCAGTAGGAAAATCTTCATGTATTGCCGAAAAAAACTCCAGCAATAAATCCAGCTCACTTTTCGATTTAAAGCCAGGTCTTTCTGCAATAAAGTTATAAACTTGCTGCAATATATGAAAATTAGCACTATTTTTCATTTTTTTTAATCAAGTAAGTGGTTAATTAAGCTATATATAGTGCATGTATCTCTCTTTATATTTAGAAAATATTTGTTAAGTATTTGTTTATTTTTATTACAAAAAAAGCCCATTTTCACATGGGCTTTTAATTTTTTATTTTGTGTACTGATCCACTTTTCCAAGACAACGCGGCTTGAAAGAAATACTAGTTTCTCCTAATAACTTAGGCATATTCCTCTGTTAAGACTTTAAATACTTTTCCTGTTCGAGGATGAGTAAATGTCTCGTCATAACTTAAATCAATTACTTTGTCTGTAAGCGCAATTTTAAACAAAGGTATCCATGCTTCATCATTACTGGCTTCCTGTTGAGCTCTTTCATAAATTCGCTCTACAACAATCTCTGTGCCGCAACTACTTTTAGCACTGACCTCTTTTAATTTATGAAGTTTAGGCATATTTGTATCTCTCTTATTTTTCCAAGACATTATAAAAAGGCGCTAAGTAAAAATTGTAAATTTTATAATTAGATATGTAATGATTTCTTTAGAGTTAGAAACTCATTTAATATTTTTAGTAAGGTTAGAATAAGAAGCTCTAAGCCAGTTGATTAACCTTTCTCCTCCTTTCTTATCGCACATGCAGATTTTATTGTTTCAACATGAAAGGTATATCTCTATATGAATGGAAACTATTTTTGTAAGCAATCAAAAAAATCTCCAGATAAAAAGCATTATAGAGCGTAGCAATTATGATCATACATTCATTTATGCAGCAGTTCTGCTCAGGCTCGCAATATTGTAGAGATTAGAAGAAACTCTGCCAGAAGCATGTCTAAGTTTCTAACATGCTGCAAAGGTCTTATATTTTAACTGTTCATGGCAGCTGCACGAGTACGGTTGTATTGCTCACCCTAAAACAAGATGAAAAAGTGTGCTAACGAATCGGGTTTAAAACAGTTATGGTCTTATGCCTATACAATGAAAATGATTTATAGAAGGTTCTAGAAAAGTTTCGAAGTAGAGTGATTGTCCATTTAAACAAGAGCATGAATGAGCTGTCATTACGCCCTCTCGTATATTGAATGCACAAAGTCATAGCACAGACCTGTCAGACAATACAGACCAATAGACTTCAGCAGATATCTCTCTTAGTTAAAAATATTTCATTAAAAATCGTTAGCATAACTTTATGATCAGGTCGAAATTAAAAAGGGATCTATTTCAGATCCCTTTTTAGATACTTAGATTCAATACTTTCTTCAATCTATTTTCATGACTATTTTTTAGGCAAAAAAATACCCAAAATTTTCATCTTGACTATGCTCTATGAATGCCTAGGCTTTTAGTCTTATTCAGATTTTTGCAAACGTAGTGCATTAATCACCACAGATAAAGAACTTAAGGACATCGCTACCGCGGCAAGCATCGGTGTTAATAATAGACCGGTTAATGGATAGAAAATACCTGCCGCAACTGGCACGCCTAAGCCATTATAGACAAAAGAAAATGCCAAGTTCTGCTTCATATTTTTTACGCCCAGTTTCGCCATATGAATGGCATCAGCCACACCGCGGATATCCCCTTTGACCAGGGTAACTTGAGCCGTTTGTTTGGCAATATCGGTACCATTGCCCATCGCAATCCCGACATTGGCTTGTGCAAGTGCAGGTGCATCGTTAATACCATCGCCTGCCATTGCCACAACTTGTCCTTGCGCCTGAAATTTTTTCACAATGTCTAATTTTTCAGTCGGGGTGCAGTTACCATAGACCTGCTGAATTCCTAGCTCAGCCGCAACCAGTTTTGCATTTTGTTCATGGTCACCTGTAGCCATCACCACCTCTATGCCATCAGCAATCAGCTGATCTATTACCTGATGTGCATTGTGTTTAATCGCATCATGAATCGAGATATATGCCAAAACTTGCTGTTCATTGGCCAAGAAGCTAATCACATTACCCTTTGAACGTTGCTGATCAAGTTGCGCTTGAATATTTTCATTTAACGTTAAGCTCAGTTGATCAATCAGTTTTTGGCTGCCCACATACAATATTTGATTTTCAATGTGACCTTTGACACCAAAGCCTGTAATATCTTCAAAGTCATTAACTTTAATCAATTGATTATTCGGAATGAGCTTTGTCAAAGTTTGTGCAATTGGATGAGTTGAATATTGTTCAATTGATGCAATCCATTGTTCTACTTGCGCTTGCTGAACTGTATCTGAAAGCAGTTTAATCTCTTTCAAGCTCGGTTTACCTTCAGTCAAGGTTCCGGTTTTATCGATAATTAAAGTCGTGACTTTGCTTAAAGCTTCAATCGCTTCTGCATCTTTAAACAGTACACCTTTTTGCGCTGCCCGGCCTGTGGTCGCCATCACCGACATCGGGGTTGCCAGACCTAAGGCACATGGACAAGCAATAATCAGTACAGCCACTGCACACATGAGTGCCAAATCAAATTGAGCTTTGCCAAACACCATCCAGGCAATAAAGGTCAACACACTAATTGCTAAAACAATCACCACAAAATATTTGGCAAATACATCGGCAAGACGTTGCAACGGTGCTTTTGAACGCTGTGCTTCGACTACGGTTTGAATCATTTTTGCTAAGGTGGTATTTGCGCCCACTGCCGTGGTTTGAATGCGGATACTACCCTGCTGATTCACCGTACCGCCAATCACCCGGTCATCAATTTCTTTTTTGACCGGAACAGGTTCACCCGTCATCATCGCTTCGTCAACATAGGTTTTACCTTCCACCACAATGCCATCGAGTGGGATCTGATCACCGGAAGAAATCTGCAAGATATCACCCTGTTTTACCATGCCAACATCCACTTCCACCACCTGATCATGCTGCACCAGTTTTGCGGTATGCGGCTGCAGTTTCAGCAAGGATTTAAGTGCGTCTGCTGTTTTGGCACGGGCTTTCAACTCCATAATTTGCCCAAGCAGACTTAATGAAACAATCATACAAGCCGCTTCATAATAGACAGCGACCCCATGACCGGTTTTGGCCTGCATGGGAATTAAAGATGGGAAAATGGTTGCAACCACACTATAAATAAAAGCTGCAAGCACCCCAACACCAATCAAGCTCCACATGTTGAGGTTGCGGGTTTTATAAGAGATCCAGCAGCGTTCAATGAATGGTTTACCCGCCCAGAGCACCACTGGAATAGAAAGCACCAGTTCAATCCAAGGCTGAATATGCTGCGGAATAAAAGCATGAATATGCGAACCCATCGCCAATACAAACACAATTAAAGTCAGCGGTAAAGTCATCCAGAAACGATGACTGAAATCGACCAGCTCAGGATTCGGCGCATCATTTAAGGTCGGTTGCATCGGCTCTAAAGCCATCCCACAAATTGGACAGGTTCCTGGTCCTTTTTGCACAATTTCAGGGTCCATGGGACAGGTATAATCCATGTCCGCAGCGCCTTCCGGTACAGGTCGCTGATCCGCCGGTATCAGATAAAACTCCGGGTCGCCTTTAAACTTGTCCAGGCAAGACGGATTACAGAAATAATAAGTTTTAGCTTGATACTCTGTTTTTAAATCAGTTGAAGTATCTACCGACATGCCACACACGGGATCGATCTCTGAACCATGTAATGGTGAATCATGCGCTCCGCCACAGCAGCCAGATTTCTTTTCTGCAACTGCCGCTTTTTCTGTTGAAACGCAGCAAGAAGATGCTGTTTGCAGATATTGCTCAGGCTGCTGGTTAAATGTAGTTAAACAGCGTTCTGAACAGAAGTAATAATCTTTTGATTCAAACTGGCTGTGCCATTTAGAATTGGTTTTAACCTGCATGCCACAGCCGGGATCAACAGTTGTTTCACTCACCTGCTCTGCGGTTTGCGATTTATTTCCCGCACAACAGCCTGATGATTGCTCTACTGGTTGTTGATTTTGAGAACCACAGCAAGACTTTTTTTCATCTGCTTTTGATTTAGATGTACAACCACAACCCGAAGTCTCAGATTTATTTTTTTCTAAATACTGTTTTGGATTGGTCTCAAACTTATTTAAACAACCCTGACAGCAAAAATAATAAAGTTGTCCCAAATATTCCGTGTTCGGCTTGGACAAATCTGTCACGGTCATGCCGCAGACCGGATCAATATATTGCTGCGCTTCAGCTTTTTGACCGCCACAACATGAAGATGAGGCCGCTACAACTTTAGCTTTATTTGCACAGCCACAGCCTGATTTAGGCTTGGTTTCTTGAAGGTAAGCTTCAGGTTTTTTAATAAACTTTTGTTTGCAGCCATCACAACAAAATAAATATTTTTTCCCCAGATATTCAAAATAATGTTCTGAACTTTCCGAAATGTTCATGCCACAAACTGGATCAACTTTTACCAATTCAAGACCTGAAGCCTGTTTTTTACAGCAGGAAGATTTTTGTTGCTCATTCATCCGACTCACCTGTTTTATTCTTTCATTGTGCTAGCATAAAGTCTGTACCCAAGTACAGAGTCAAGTTATTTGAGGATATTTTATGCTCACCATCGGAAAACTGGCCAAACAGTGTCATGTAAATGTCGAAACCATTCGTTATTATCAACGCATCGGTTTAATGCGCGTGCCTGAAACCACGCAGAACTATCGTTATTACAATGATAAAGATATGGAAACCTTAAGCTTTATTCAAAAAGGCAAAGATGCAGGTTTGCAACTTAGTGAAATACAGGAATTACTGCAACTTCAGCTCGATGATCGAGAGCAAGTGAGACATGTCATTGAGCAACGATTAAAAAAAATCGATCAAAGAATCCGGGAATTACAAGCACTCAAAACCCGTTTAAGCAGCTGGATAGATGAATGTAAAACTACAAATGACAGCGGTTGTCCGATTTTGAAAGAGCTGAAAAACAGTTAAACTCCTTTTACGATGAAGATTCTTGTATTTTTTGGGAACGAATAAAAGATGTCAGTGGATTTAAAAATTTTACGCAAGCAACTTCGACATCAACGTAGAGTCGTTTCCAGTTTTCAACAAAAGCAAGCTCAACAAAAAGTACTTCAGCAACTTATCCGGCTAAAATCTTTTCAGCATGCAAAAAAAATTGGTGTTTACCTGCATGCTTTTGGAGAGCTTAATACCAACCAGATTATCGAGTACTGTTTTAAACAGCATAAACAAGTTTATTTGCCGATGATTTGCAATATGAACCAGCAATTGCACTGGGTTAAAATCACGCAACAACAATATCGAAACAATCGGTTCTCCCATCATCCCTTCGGCATGAAAGAACCCATGGCCAGTCGCGGCTTGCATGTATCTAAACTCCACCTGTTAATCATGCCTTTATTGGCCTGCGATATTTATGGCACACGCATTGGTATGGGTGGCGGCTACTATGACAAAACCTTAGCCAGTGCGGGCCAGCGCCCTTTTCGTTTAGGAATTGCACATGACTTTCAGTTGATTGAGCAACGTTTGCATCGTGAAACTTGGGATCAACCTCTGGATGCCTTACTCACTCCTTCACGTTATTTATATTTCAAACGCTAATCCGGTATTTTTTGACCACCATGAACACGTCTAAATCATACATTAACCTATTTTTTATATATTTTCATTGGTTCGACCCTTGTAATTTTTGAAATACACTTCACTATAAAAATATGGCAACACCATTGTTACTCATTAGGAGTGCCCATGTCTGAAATTATTATGAATCAAGAAACCTTAGTTACACAGGTTCCAAGCGTATTACCACTTTTAGCGCTACGAGATGTAGTGGTTTATCCACACATGCAAATTGCGTTATTTGTAGGTCGTGAAAAATCGATCAAAGCAGTTGACGTGGCTCGTAACAGTGACAATCTTGTATTTGTAGTTGCACAACAAGATTCTCTTACAGAAGAAATTGATCACGACAACTTATATCAATACGGTACTGTCGCGAAGATTGTGCAAGTTGTGAATCATGAAAATGATGAAAACTGTATAAAAGTACTCATTGAGGGTTTACAGCGTTCCAAACTGGTAAAAATCATCGACAATGATGAATATTTATCGGCCGAACATGCTATTAGCCCAATGACAGTTAATGTCGAAGCTGACTCTCAAGAAACACGTGTGCAAGAACTGCGCGCTTTATTTGCCCAATATGCAGAAGCAAAATTACGTAATGCACGTGAATTGATTACTGCTGCAAATAAAATCGACGACTTATTGCAACTATTGTTCTTTGTGGCTACTCGTGTGCCATTGAACATCGATGTAAAACAAAAGTTTCTGGAACATGATGACTTTGAAGCACATTTGACTGAACTCATGACTTATTTGTTACAACAATCTGAAGAACAACAGATTGAACAAACCTTGCATGACTCGGTAAAACGCCAAATGGAGAAAAACCAGCGCGAATATTTCCTGAATGAAAAAATGAAGGTGATTCAGCGCGAACTTTCTGACATGAACGGCGGTGCTGAAGATGACGTTGCTGAAATTGAACGTCGTCTTGAAGAAGCTGATTTACCTGAACACGTACGCAAAAAAGCGGAATCTGAATTCCGTAAGCTTAAAGCAATGCAACCTGCTTCAAGTGAAGCTGCTGTGGTGCGCAATTATATTGAGGCAATTTTAGATACGCCTTGGAATAAAGCTAGCAAAGTCAGCATTAACCTGAACAAAGCACAAGAGATATTGGACGCTGACCACTATGGTCTGGATGAAGTTAAACAACGTATTGTTGAATATCTGGCTGTTCAATCACGCGTGAAAAAACTCAAAGGTCCAATTCTTTGCCTGGTTGGTCCTCCAGGGGTAGGTAAGACTTCACTGGGTGAATCCATTGCTAAAGCCACAGGTCGTGAGTTTGTACGTATGGCTTTAGGTGGCGTGCGTGACGAAGCGGAAATCCGTGGTCACCGTCGTACCTATATTGGTGCGATGCCGGGTAAAGTGGTGCAGTCTTTAACAAAAGTAGGCGTGAAGAACCCGCTGTTCTTGCTCGACGAAATTGACAAGATGGCACAAGACTACCGTGGTGACCCTGCTTCTGCCCTGCTTGAAGTACTTGATCCATCACAAAACAGCAAGTTTAACGATCACTATTTAGATCTTGATCTTGACCTGTCAGAAGTGATGTTTATCTGTACTGCAAACAGCATGAATATTCCTGAAGCTTTGCTTGACCGTATGGAAGTGATTCGTCTACCGGGTTATACCGAAGAGGAAAAAGTCAATATTGCTGAGCGTTACCTTGTTCCTAAAGCCATTAAGGACAACGGTTTACGTGGTAAAGAACTGACTATTCATGAAGAAGCAATTCGTGACATCGTGCGTCGTTATACTCGCGAAGCGGGTGTACGTAGCCTTGAACGTGAAGTGTCAAAAATTGCACGTAAAGTCGTGAAAGAAGCGGTGAGCAAAAAAGCCAAAAACTTGCATATCGATGTGACTGCTGAAAATCTGTCTGATTACCTGGGCGTACATAAGTTCGATTTCGGTATGGCAGAAGAAGAAGCACAAGTGGGTCGTGTAAATGGTTTGGCTTGGACGTCAGTCGGTGGTGAATTGCTTTCGATTGAAGTTGCTGCGGTAAAAGGTAAGGGTAAATTCATTACCACCGGTTCCCTCGGTGATGTCATGAAAGAATCCATTACCGCTGCAATGACTGTGGTTCGTACCCGTGCAGATGCCCTCGGTATTGAGGCTTCAAGATTTGAAGAAACCGATATTCATGTGCATTTACCTGAAGGTGCAACTCCGAAAGATGGTCCATCTGCAGGTTTGGCATTAACTACTGCCTTGATTTCTGCCTTCACTGGCATTCCAGTTCGCGCGGATATCGCGATGACGGGTGAAACCAACCTGAGTGGTCGTGCAATGCGTATTGGTGGCTTAAAAGAGAAACTTTTAGCAGCACATCGCGGTGGCATTAAACTGGTCTTTATCCCTCAGGAAAATGTTCGTGACTTGGTGGAAATTCCCGACAATGTAAAAGCAGGTCTTGAAATTAAAGCAGTGAAAAGTATCGATGAGATCTTGCCATTGGCTTTAATCGAAACACCGAAACCTTTGCCTAAAAATCCGATTGTAAAACCGGTTGAAGAAAGCAAAGCCGCACGTCATTAATCGCATTTGGATACAAAAAAGAGAGCTTCGGCTCTCTTTTTTTATGATGAAAAGTTTTACTATATTAGTAAAGCATAATCTTGAAAAATGTACATCTAATCCTCATTTATTATTATAGAGACCCAAATGCGCTGTAAGTTTCTGATTAACAAGTTATGTGAATGGTCATCTACATCTCCAGGTGGATGACCTTTTGATCGCAGTTCCAGTATTCATTCAGGGACTGCGTTTTTTATGCGTTCTTTATCAATCCGATTGAACCATTAAGCTATAAACCAGTCCGTCTACCACACTGGCCATTTTTCCAACATTCAGTGTTTTTAAGGTATCTCCCTTGGTATGGTAATGCTTATTTCGGAAAGAAGCGGTATCGGTAATCATCAGCGCAGGAATCCCGAATTTCCAATAATTCACATGATCAGAAAATTCCATTGCTGATACAAAAGAGGGTGTGGCCAATCTTTGACACTCTAAACGGTTAATAATTTGCATGGCTTGACAATACTTCGCCCCTAGCTCATAAGACTGTAAATTACTCACCGCTGCAATAAAATTACCATGACTTGGATAGACCCACTTTAAACCGGCTGGATATTGCTGTACAAGATTTTCATCATAGTAGCCAATCATTTCTAAAATATAGACCCCACGAATCTGCTCCTTTTGCGCTTGTACCGATTTGGCGTGCACATAACTTCCCATCTGCTCGGTTTTGAAAAATGGCGGTTCTTGCAAGGTATAAAATACAAATTCTATATTATGTGCCAACTGTGACTTCTGCTGCGCAAGGATGCGTGCCGTCTCAATCACCCCGGCCACACCAGAAGCATTGTCATCAGCGCCCTGTTGCTCCCCAAACACATCATAATGCGCACCGACAATCACTTTATCAGCATGACCGGCTGTTAAGGTACATACTACATTTCGATAGCCCAAACCATTCACCGAATAATTTTGATACTGGCACGGTATACCAAACAAACGCATCTGTTCTTTAATCCAGGCAGAAACGCGTTGCAATTCTTGTGTGTTTTTATAATTACGATACCCCTGCTGACCTGTAATTTGCTCCAGATAGACTTTTAAATTATCAGTACTCGCTGGAGTTACGTTCGGTAATGCCCAAATTGAAGGACTAAAAAAAATAGTGCAAAGGAAGATGCCCCACAACAAGTCTAAATTTCGATTATTTTTGAATCGCATTTATTATTAGTCTCCTTTTATTCTTCATATTTAATCCATTACTGAAGATTAATGCAGCATCTTGCTCGACTTTTCAATTGCAATTTGTTGCGCAAAATAAGTAAAACCAGTTTTAGCGTTTATAATAACGATGACTTTCAAATTATCGAATCTTATGAAAATCCGTATTATTACCATCGGTCAAAAAATGCCAGCTTGGGTCCTCACTGGTTTTGAAGATTACTTCAAACGTATTCAGCCTTTTGTACAGACTCAAATTATTGAATTACCCATGGCAAAACGTGGTAAAAATGATTCGGAAGCGGATATTTTAAAATATCGCCAGATTGAAGGAGACAGTATTTTGAATGCACTGAAGCATAATGAAACCCTGATTGCGCTTGAAGTCGGTGGTAAAGAATTCAGTACGGAGAAACTGGCGGAAACCATGAAAGGCTGGATGCTTGAAGGCAATGACGTGGTTTTGGCCATTGGCGGGCCAGATGGTCACTCTGAAGCGGTGCGTAAAGCCGCTGCATGGCACTGGTCGCTGTCCAAGCTGACCTTGCCCCACCCGATGGTTCGAGTGATGCTGATCGAGCAGCTATACCGTGCCATGAGTATTAACCATAACCATCCTTACCATCGTGCAGGTTAAAGCAACCATTTGAAATATTCATTTTTGTTTTTATCGAATTCACATAAAGAGTTTTTCATATTTCGTCTGATTTCTTCATCGTTGCATATCTGCAACAACATGTTGAAATATACTCTATTTATTCTATCTGCTCTTTTTGGCATTATAACCATTACACCCCCAATCGATATTATTTAAATTAGGCGCATTGTCATGAATTTACAAACTTTACCCGGTTTATTTATTTCACATGGATCACCCATGCTTGCGCTTAACCCAGAACAAGTCGGACCAGCTTTACATCGCCTGAGTTTAAATCTTCCCAAACCTGAAGCAATTATAGTGATGTCGGCACATTGGGAAAGTAATGCCCTAGAAGTGAGTAGCAGCGTACGTCCAGAAACCTGGCATGACTTCCGCGGTTTTCCAGCTGAACTGTATGAAATGCGCTACCCTGCGCCTGGTCAGCCAGAACTTGCTGAGGAGATCTTACATCTTTTCGCCGATGCTGGCTTAGCCGCACATGCCAATAGTACCCGTCCTCGTGATCATGGCGTGTGGATGCCCTTGCTGCATATGTATCCAGAAGCTGATATTCCTGTGGTAGAAATTTCCTTGCCCATGAACATGTCTGCGGACGAGATTTATAAAATTGGCGAAACACTGGCGCCATTACGGGAAAAACAGATATTGATCATTGGTTCAGGCAGTATTACCCATAACCTGGCTGAGCTTGCTTGGCGCGGTGAACCTGCTGACGTACCCGAATGGGCATCGACTTTCCGTAATTATGTGGTCAACAAACTGACCCATCAAGATTATGCGGCTGTACTGGATTGGAAAAATATTCCGCATGTGCAACGTAATCACCCAAGTCTAGAACATTTTGCGCCGCTATTTTTCGCAATGGGAACCGGTCAGCGATTTAATATTGTACATAGTAGCTTCAGTATGGGTTCACTCGGTATGGATATTTATCGTTTTGACTGATGCCTACTAACTTATAATTTTTTATTAACAATCAACAAAAAATTAGTTATGGATACATTTTGATACTTAACTCATCAGAATGTATCCATATTTTTTAAATAGTCATACGTTATTCTATTAAAAATTCTTCAAAACTCAGTACTTTTAACATGAAATTTAAATTTTTAGCGATTGCTCTTTTCCCACTCACGCTTGCGGCTTGCCAATCTGGTGATATTCAAAAAGCTGGAGATGTTGCCGTGTCTATATTACAACAACAAAATGCCGATAAGACGCTTGCTTCTTATCAATGGAGTACTAATACCGGGACTGCACCTAAACCTTTAGTGCTTCATTTTGATGATAAAGGTCGCTTGAGTATTGCCACCAGCTGCAATGGTATGGGAACCAGCTGGAAAGTGGAAAACAATCAAATTGTAACGGGTGATTTAATGGCCACCCAAATGGCTTGTCCAGAAGCTTCCATGCAACAAGAGGCCATAGCCTCAGATTTGTTTAGTAACCGCAAAGCACCTTTTATTTTAGATCTCAAAGATCCGCAAAATCCAACTTTGACGGTCATTTCGGCCAAAGGTCAAAAATACATTTTCACCGGAAAAATGACACCCGAAACAAAATATAACACTCAGGCTGAAATGATTTTCTTGGAAATTTCACCTGAAACCAAACCCTGTACTGGTGTAGCACCACAAAAATGTTTACAGGTACGTGAACTTAAATACAATGACAGCGGCATTAAAACCCAAGTCGATAAAGACTGGAGTTTATTTTACGATCACATTGAAGGTTTTGAGCATAATCCTGCTGAACGCCAAGTAATTCGGGTGAAGCGTTATGAAATTAAGAATCCGGCAGCCGATCAATCAAAATATGCATATGTGTATGATATGACTGTAGAACGTGCCAGTGTAAAATAATTCTGCTTAATTCAGATATAAAAAAACCGATGCTTAGCACCGGTTTTTTTATATCTGAAAATATATTCTTAGAATACGCCTTGAGCCAACATCGCATCGGCAACTTTTACGAAGCCAGCAATGTTCGCACCATCAACATAGTTTACAGAACCATCTTCTTTAACACCGTATTTAACACAGTTGCGGTGAATTTCTTTCATGATTGCATGTAGACGTTCGTCAACTTCTTCGAAAGTCCAGCCCAAACGAATCGCGTTTTGAGACATTTCAAGACCAGAAGTTGCAACCCCACCAGCATTTGACGCTTTACCTGGTGCATAAAGAATTTTCGCTTCAACGAATTTCTCAACAGCATCTAATGTAGATGGCATGTTTGCACCTTCAGCAACACAGATCACGCCATTTGCAATCAACTGAACTGCATCATCCGCATCCAACTCGTTTTGAGTTGCACATGGAAGTGCGATATCACATTTGATTGACCAAGGACGCTTGCCTTCAAGGTATTCAAAACCGTGTTTAGACGCGAATTCTGAGATACGACCACGTTTTACGTTTTTAAGTTCCATCACTTCAGCAAGAAGTTCGTCAGTGAAGCCATCTTTAATGTAAACAGTACCCGCAGAGTCAGAAAGCGAAACCACTTTCGCACCCAAATACATTGCTTTTTCAGCAGCATATTGTGCAACGTTACCAGAACCTGAAATGGTTACAACTTTGTCTTTAAAGCAGTCGCCACGAGTTTTCAGCATTTCCTCAGCGAAATAAACTGTACCGTAACCTGTTGCTTCTGGACGAGCCAATGAACCACCGAAAGTCAGACCTTTACCTGTAAATACACAAGCAGTGTCATTACTCAATTTTTTCATCATGCCGGCCATGTAGCCAACTTCACGGCCACCCACACCAATATCCCCCGCAGGGATGTCAGTATTTGAACCTAAGTGACGGTACAATTCAATCATTAATGCTTGGCAAAAACGCATGATTTCGCCTTCAGACTTACCTTTAGGATTGAAGTCTGAACCACCTTTACCACCACCCATCGGGAGGGTAGTTAAGGCATTTTTAAAGGTCTGTTCAAAACCTAGGAATTTAAGAATTGAGAGGTTCACAGATGGGTGGAAACGCATACCACCTTTGAATGGACCGATTGCTGAATTGTACTGTACACGGAATGCACGGTTGACATGTGTTTGACCTTTGTCATCAACCCAAGAAACACGGAATTGAATCGCACGTTCTGGCTCAACTAAGCGTTCAAGTAGACCATGATCAGCATACTCTGGGTTCTTTTCAATGAACGGCCAAAGGCTAGTCATTACTTCTTCTACCGCTTGTAGAAATTCTGGTTGATGTGCATCACGTGATTTAACGTAATCTAGGAAGTCGTTAAGGCTGTTATATTTCAACACTTAATCCTCAGCAGAAAGATGGATCAAAATTGGTCAAATTTTCAAAAAATGATAATTTTTGGCGCAAAATATTAAATAGCTTTTGTAACAATAGCACAATACTTTTTTTTAAAAAAATTAAATAATATTTAATAACATATATTTATTTTAATTATAACCATTTTCTTATCTTAGTACTAAAGCGAGGCTGTGTGACTGTTTTTGCTATCTTTTCGCCCGATAATAAGGCGCTTATAGCTTCATTTTCGCGCATAAGATTAAAAGGTGAAAACATGCTAAAATCCTCTACTTCGTTTTAATCTTCTTTCAGTATGCTGCTATTTCTTCAGCAGTCGTGGTCTACACATGAATTCGCAACTTGCTCTCATCCAAGATATTGATGCCCTTCTTCCTCAAACCCAATGTGGCTTATGTGGTCATCGGGATGGATGTTTACCTTATGCAAAAGCCATAAGCGAAGGTGAAGAAGCCAATAAATGTGTTCCAGGGGGTCAACCCATTGCCGATGCTCTAGCCCATTTACTCGGTCGTGCTCAACTGCAAGCCGAAGCAAGTGTTTGGCCAATTCAAAGTGATGGTCGTCCACAACGCATGAAAGCCATTATTCGCGAAGACGAATGTATCGGTTGTACCAAATGTATTAGTGCCTGCCCTGTAGATGCCATAATTGGCTCGGGCAAACTCATGCACAGCATTTTGACTGACCTGTGTACTGGCTGCGAACTGTGTATTCCCCCTTGCCCGGTCGACTGCATTGATTTGATTGAAGATCATCATGCGGTGCCTGATGAGAGTATGCGGATTACGGAACAAGATGACTTGCGCAACCGCTATTACGCGCATATTCAACGTGAAGAAAAACGACGTTTAAACCGTAAAGGTCCTGTGGTGCGTGCCAATATTGATACAATCTTATTTGCTCGATTTTCAGCACAAAATGACAGTGTCCCAGACATTGTTATTACTCAAAATGAAGTTAAACCAGCCATCCATTTTGATGCCAAATCAACCATCGAACTGGCAAAAATTCGTACACAAATCAAAAAATTAGAAAAGCAACTTAGTGTTCGTGAGGATACACAAAAACGTCTACAATTAGATGAACTTAACCATCAACTCAATGCTTTACAAGGAGCATAAAAAATGCCTGTAAAGAATATGACTAAAAAACAAATTCAGGTATTTTTTGAGCGATTACGCGAGCAAAGGCCTCATCCGAAAACCGAACTGAATTACACCAGCCCTTTTGAGCTTTTAGTGGCTGTAACACTTTCTGCGCAGGCAACCGATGTCAGCGTAAATAAAGCCACCGATAAGTTATTTCCTGTTGCCAATACACCGGAAGCAATTTATGCACTTGGCGTTGATGGCTTGAAGGAATATATTAAAACAATTGGCTTATATAATGCTAAAGCCGAAAATGTTATCAAAGCCTGTAAAATACTAATAGACCAGCATAATAGTATCGTTCCAGACAACCGTACTGATCTGGAGGCCTTGCCTGGCGTTGGACGTAAAACTGCAAATGTGGTGCTGAATACTGCCTTTGGTCAGCCGACTATGGCAGTCGATACCCATATTTTTCGTGTAGGCAACCGAACTGGGCTGGCGACTGGCAAAAATGTGTTAGAAGTTGAACATCGACTGGTTAAAGTCATTCCTAAAGAATTTATCATTGACTCGCACCATTGGCTGATTTTACATGGTCGTTATTGTTGTATTGCCCGTAAGCCGAAATGTTATGAATGCGTGGTGTCTGATGTCTGCCAGTGGCCGGATCGGTTTGAATTTGGTGCAGCGAAAAGCATTCCCGTAAAAATGATTGAAGATAAAATCTAACTTCAGTTTTTATCTTTATTTTTTTGCTGCACTTTTGGATGTAGCTGACGCTCGGGCTGACTATTTTTCTTTTCTGCCGCTTCCTGCTTTTCCACTCGGCGCAAGAATTTAAAACTTTGTACCATTAAAGCCAATACCACAATACCAAAAAAAATCATCAATACCACTAAGCCAATTTTTAGCAAGGCATCACCTTCAAAATAGTGCACAAATAAAAAGAGCCCTAATATGACTTAGGACTCTTTTAATGTCAAAACATTCACTACGCTAGGGCAAGCAAATTATTTTGATTGATCTAAAATCGCGAACAAATCAGTTTGAACTTCTTCAATCGGACGAAGACCATTCAATTTGTCATAAGTCGGTGCATTTTCGCCAGAAGCTGCACGACCTTGATAGAAACCGACCAATTGTTCAGTTTCAGTATGATATGAACCCAAACGTTTGCGAATCGTTGCTTCCAAGTCATCTGGACGCTGAACCAAGTCTTCACCCGTTTCATCATCTTTACCTTCCACTTTAGGTGGATTGTAAATAACATGATAAATACGGCCAGAAGCTGCGTGCTGACGACGACCCGAAAGACGTTGTACAATTTCTTCATCAGGTACATCAATTTCGATCACATGATCGATATTAATACCTTCACTTTCCAAAGCTTCTGCTTGAGGAATCGTGCGCGGGAAACCATCAAAAATGCAACCGTTTACACAATCAGGTTGAGCAATACGTTCTTTAACAAGCCCGATGATGAGTTCGTCAGATACGAGACCACCGCTTTCCATCACGCTTTTAGCTTTAAGACCTAATTCTGTACCTTCACGAATTGCAGCACGGAGCATATCACCGGTTGAAATTTGTGGGACATTGTAGCGCTTACAGATCAACTGAGCCTGTGTACCTTTACCTGCTCCAGGTGGTCCGAGTAATATAATGCGCATAAAAAAACATCCTCATTTAACAATGTATATGACACTTTGTTTATGTCGAATCTATTGATCCAACATGCAGTCCAGCATCTAATTATAAGAAAGCCACAAACAAATGGATTGTACCCGCTATAAATCCGGTTACGCCACCCAGGAGGATCAAAATCCATTCATCTTCCTGAAAAGCGGGCCGTAATAAATTCTGAAACTCTCTGGGAGTCAGCTCTAGAATACGGTCTCTAAACATTTGATAGATTTTCTGTGCACGGCTCGCATTAAAGGCAGGGTCGCATACAGGCACCATCGTAATTTCAATTGAGCGATCGATCAAGTCCGTCTTGAGTTTTGCGTATTCTTTTGGCCCTAATGAGAGCTGTAAAGAGGTTCTAACCAAGGGTGTTTCCATAATTTCGTTAATATGACGTTTAACGATACGGCGAGTCTTATTTTTCTTCCCGCCATACATCATCTCAGTCATGATCGATTTTAACGTAATTAGGTCTTCTGTGACTACTCGTGCAAAAACATCTGACACTTCTTCTTGGCGTTTCATAAACGCGCCCTGAATATTGTAGGTGCCAATACGTGGAACCACAGGTTTCACCCAAGGAAATTTACGGTTCTTGGTTAATTCAAAGAATTGCGGATAACGGACATAATGCGGTTCAAGCGGATTAAACACCATCCAGATTGCAATCCAGTTGGTCAGAAAACCCCAAATCGCAGCCCAAAATGGTACAGTCCAGTGCCATGGAACGACAAACCAGACGATCATTTGGAATACACCAAAGAACATCCCGATTAATGCACTAATATGCCAAATAAAGTTGATCTCTTTCTGGCCAACTTTGAGGAACATATTGACCATTAGACGGCGATCCCCTTCCATTTGGCGAACCACCATTTCACGCATATCTACAAGTGACTCGACGTTCATGGTCAGCTCAGTCACAAGTTCTCTTAATATACCTGGCAACTGTTTATGTGCCTGAGCATAAATACGGCGCTTAATTGAGTAAGGTAAGTTTTCCCAGAGCACCGCATTCCGTTCCATCATCATTTCGTCAATCAAGTGTTCCAGTTCAAAACCCACCTGCTCACCAATGATACGCGCCATATCTTCCGGATCCATCGCATCCAAAAATTCACGCAATGACCCCAGTTTTGACAGAGTATTATCGGTAATAATCCCTGAAATACGGCCGGCTTTACGCGGCACAATACCCTGCCAGCCGACAGGTAACGGACCTAAATGGAATCCCCAAAATGTAATAGGATAAAAGACCATTTTAAGCGCCATCCACACATGCGCCCAAGTGACAAAAGCAGTTACAGGAATAATGCTAAGTACTGCCCAAAAATCTGGGCGTTTCAAGAAGGTTTGCCACAATTCGTTGACGTACTCAAGCATGCATAATATCCATTTTAATTTTTAATTACCAAATACTAAATCGTATAAAACTGAACATTTTGACTATAAACCGATACTTAGAGTATAGGAGAATTGTATTGTTGGCTCTGTTTCAGCAACGACATTGCCAGCACTATTCTTTAACTCTTCGCCCGCACCAATACCGATACTAAAACTACTAATCCGTTCATTGCTCAGCAAAACATAGGCTAAATCCACACCAGCACCCAATCGTGCTTTGAGATCATTGTCTACCCCTTTACTTTCAATATGTCCAGCATAAACCCCTAGATAATAACCGTTTTTATCTTTACCTGTGAGATGGTATGGATAGCGAAATCCAACCTGAGCACCCGGAGTATAATCATCATCTATGAATACCCCTGCTTTTGCATAGGCAATTCCATAGGGATTCACCCACTCTGCATTCGCATGAATCATTTCTTGTGTGAATCCAGCCCCAACATTCCAGGCTTTTGCATTATCTGATGTTAATTTTGCTTTTGGTAAATACGGATTGTCTTGTGCATAAGCCACATTCGCTAGCGCAAAAAATGCCAGCAAAGAATACACTTTTGTGATTATTTTCATGCTTGTCCTTAATTTTATTTTTAATACAGTCCTTTTTTTCAATTTTGACTTTAGCAGAATTATCAGAACTCTTATATACTGCACTTTACAATTTTAATGTCTGTAAAGTCAAAGTTTAAGCTAAACCAACCTAACTGCTTACCTGAACAAATATCAAAAAATCCTGACATGCGTTAGAATGTGCCACCCGTTTTTTCCACTCTCCGGTATGTAAGTCGATCGCGTATGAAGCAGCACTTTCCTTTAAAAAATGTCCAACAAGAAAAGCGCATTTATCGCAATCGGGTGTTTATCTCGGTCGGAATTGTGGTCTTCTTTCTTCTGTTACTCGTTGCTCGTTATGCATATTTACAGATTGCACACTACGATGAGTTTTCAACGGCTTCAGACCAGAACCGAATTCGACTGCAGCCTTTAGCACCTGCACGCGGTTATATTTATGACCGTAATGGTATTTTACTGGCTGACAATTACCCTGTATTTTCAGCCACCATTTCACGTGCTGATGTTAAAGATATTGATGATACAGTTAAGCGCTTAACGCCAATTTTGGCATTAACACAAGAAGATATAGACCGTTTTAGCAGTCGAATTAAAACTTCCAAAAAAACCGAACGGGTTTCAGTTAAATTAAATTTAACTGAAACTGATATCGCCAAATTTAGCGAAGTAAAGTTTCAGTTCCCCGGGGTCAATATAGAAACCCAAATGACCCGCTATTATCCGCATGGTGAATTATTTGCGCATGTCATCGGTTATGTCGGACGCATTAATGACAAAGAATTAAAATCGATTGATAAAGATTTATATGCCGGGACTAACCTGATTGGGAAAATTGGGGTCGAAAAATCCTATGAAGATCTTTTACATGGTGTGCCCGGCAATGAATCGGTTGAAGCGGATGCACACGGTAATGTACTGCGCAATTTAGGTCGTAAGGATCCTGTTCGCGGCAATGATCTGTATCTGTCGATTGATTATGGTTTACAAGTCATCGCCACAGAACAGCTGGCAGGACGTCGTGGTGCAATTGTGGCATTAAATCCGAAAACAGGTGAAATTTTAGCCCTGGTTTCAAGCCCAAGTTTCAACCCGAATCTATTCGTTACCGGAATTAGCAATACCGACTATAGTGCGCTGCGAGACAACCTTGACCAGCCGCTTTATAACCGCGCTGTGCAAGGGGCTTATCCTCCGGGTTCAACCATTAAACCGATGTTTGGTTTGGGAGGCATTCATTATGGTTACGTCGACTGGGCAACTGCCATCTCTGACCCCGGTTATTTCACCTTACCGGGTGACAGCCACCGTTTCCGTGACCATAAAAAAACCGGACACGGTGCTGTAAATATGCATAAAGCCCAAGTGGTGTCTTGTGATACTTACTTTTATGTCCTGTCTTATCGCATGGGCATAGAAAAAATGAATGCCTGGATGCGCCAGTTTGGTTTTAGTGAAAAAACCGGCGTGGATTTACCGAGTGAAAGTACCGGGTTGTATCCAAGCCCGGAATGGAAAATGCGCACCCGTAAAAGCAAATGGATGAAGGGTGAAACCATTTCCGTGAGTATCGGTCAAGGCGCTTTTACTGCAACGCCATTACAACTGGCTATGGCCACTGCTATTACTGCAAATCAAGGTTCGCATATTACCCCACACGTCCTGCGTGAAAGTCATGGTGCCAAATTATATCAAGTGCATAATGCACCAGACGGCAAAATTCAGTTTAATGGTAAACCTGAAGACTGGGTTAAAATGCGTGATGCCATGGTGGATGTAATTCAAACTGGTACTGGCCGTGGTATTCGCACCCCAATGTATCAAATTGCAGGTAAAACAGGCACGGCCCAAGTTAAAAGTATCGCTCAAGGTAAAAGATATAACGAAGCTTTATTAACCGAGCGTCAACTTGACCATGGTTTATTTGTCGGTTTTGCCCCTGCTGAAAACCCTGATATTGCGATTGCAGTGGTATGGGAAAATGGTCGTCATGGTGGTTCAGCCGCACAGTTGGCTCGCCCCATCTTTGATTACTGGTTATTGACGCGTAAAAAGAATCCAATCCGCCCAGCCAACCATCAAATGAGTGGCGGCTTGATGACAGCTGGAATTAAACCAGGTGAATTACCAAGTGGCACCTTGCCAGTGACTGCTGCAGAAACTAATGCTCAATCAGCTCAGCCTGCAAGCCAAGCCATGCCAAGTATACCTTTATCAACCAACCCTCAACCCGTAGAAAGTGAGTGATCCATGAAAAACCAACTTCGTATTATTGGTGGTGAATGGAAACGCCGCCAACTTGCTTTTGCCAGTATTGATGGTTTACGTCCTACACCGGATCGTGTCCGTGAAACTTTGTTCAACTGGCTGATGTGGGACATTCAAAATTCTAATGTCCTCGATCTCTGTGCTGGTTCGGGTGCCTTAAGTTTTGAAGCATTGTCGCGTGGTGCGTCACAAGTGGTGATGATTGAACCGAATCGCACCCAGGCCGCATTTTTAACAGATAATTTGCAGTTGCTTAAAGTGACCAGTCAACATGCAAAGTTGAAAGTCGCCACAGCTCAACAAGTCGTGCCGACTCTCAAAGAACAGTTTGATCTGGTATTTTTAGATCCGCCTTATAGTCTGGATTTATGGCAAGAACTGGCTCAACTTGCCGATCCTTTGATTAAAGATAAGGCTTTTATCTATGTAGAAGCCGATCGAGATTTGACTCAGCTGAAACTTCCATCTTCATGGCAACAGATTAAACAGACCAAAGCCGGAACTGTTCGCGCAGGCTTATATCAAAAAAATGCCTGTTAATGAAAGGCAATAAAAAAGGATTCCTATCTGGAATCCTTTTTTGTCGAATGTAGTTTAAAAATTCAAGATCTGGCTTATAGACCTGTTAACGATTGTAGTTTCGGTCTCGATCGTTTCTGTCATGGTTCCAGTCCGGACGGTCTTTATTGTTCCAATCTCGGTCACCATGTTGTCGATCATAATGTCCGTTGCGGTCTCGATGATCACGATAATCGCCATCATAAGGATCAACAACACAGCCACTTAAAGACACTGCCAATACAGAAAGTAATATCATTTTTTTCATCATGTCCATCACCTCTTACTGCACTATGTCAGTATCAAACGATTTAATGGAGAAATGAACGGAGCGATTGTTGCTCTTTTGTAGTGATTTATTCATTTTTTATGCATAGTGAATATATTCAATTAATATTTCATTCAATCCTTTTATCAAAACTTTGACATAGATTTGCATAAATACAGCTAACTATAAGCTTGGCTTTTGCCCTGATCTTTAGAATACTGCTGCCTTTCCTTATGACCTTATCCCTATGACTTGGCTGCTATTTATTCTTGGTGCAATGGTCGCAGGTTTTGTACAAGGACTCACAGGTTTTGCTTTTGCCTTAATTGCCATGTCTTTCTGGGTATGGGTATTGTCTCCGCAAATTGCTGCTCCTCTAGTGGTATTTGCTTCGGTATGGAGTCATATCATTTCATTATCCAATGAACAAAAGCATCCTCATCTGAATAAAACCCTGATCTTGCCTTATTTAATTGCCGGGCTGACTGGGGTGCCTTTAGGCACTTATTTACTGGATATTATTCAGCCAGAAACATTTAAACTAATCTTGGGCTTATTTTTGGCGCTATGGTGCCCGCTCATGTTCTTCAACCCGCAATTTCCAAGACTGCAACAGTCCGGGAAATTTGCAGATGGCGTAGTGGGATTTATCGGTGGAATACTGGGTGGTCTAGGCGGATTTTGTGGTTCGCTTCCTTCAGCCTGGGTCATGCTGAAAAATTTATCCAAACAAGAACAACGTTATATTTTACGGCATTTCAATTTTGGCATTCAGGTGTTTACCTTGGTTGCCTATTTGCTCCAAGGCACACTCGAAATACAACTGCTGCCTTATATGGCTATCCTGTTAATTAGCGTCAGTTTCCCTGTAATCTTGGGAGCAAAATTATTCTATAAAATTTCAGAGCGGCAATTTAAACATACCGTATTAAGTTTATTATTTGCATCTGGCTGTTTCTTAATCTTTAGTACTTTGTTTTAAATTTATCGATCGAGAGAATATTTAAAACTCACATACAGCGAGTTAAAATGATTTTCCCTGAACTATATTTTAAAAAATGAGATAAATATCATTTAATCAAAAAACATCCAATTGGTATTCGACATTTCATTAATGTGAGAGAAAACTTTATACAATAACTCATCCCGTCCATTAGTTTTTCTAAAAATGAAAACCTTGATTTGCTTAGCAGGGATAATTCTGCTAACCGGCTGTAGCTTAAGTACTTCTCGCGATGTCAAACATGCTGAAAAAATGCTTTCATATTTTAAATGCAATAAAATTGAAAGCACACAAATGACGCATAGTTCCATTACCTCATTTCACGAACAATCACTCGCTTCTAGCCGTCAAAAAGCCGAATCTTATGTGCAAAGTTATAAAGAAGGTGAAAAGTTATTTGATGTTCCCTTAACCGATGTAATTAAGGAACAATATGGCATTTATCAGGAAGCTTGCCAGCATTTAGGTGGTATTAGTCCAACAGCAAATAAATAAGTATATTTCATCCGTTTAAGTGAAGACTCTACAGGCCTGTGGATGACTAAAAAGTGTCAAATCACATACTGATTGGCAAATTATGAAACGTTGAGGCAAGTTTTTTCAATTTATAAATTTCGCCACGTTTTAAAGCAAGACAGGGATACGTTCCCTGTCGTTTTAGAAACTATGCTTCAGTATAATAACGCTTATCAACACTAAATTTTTTCGGAAACTTAGCATGGATTTTTGAATAGAAATCCATAATTTCGGCCATATCTCTTTCATAATCCCCAGTAGGATATACAATTTTTCCTACCCCAGTTTTTTTCTTGGCGTAATCCATATACGCCAAAGCAATAGGCACGCCTGCACCCGTTGCTACATGATAAAACCCGGTTTTCCATTGTTCTTGTTTTGCACGTGTTGCTTCAGGTGTTACCAGCATTACCAATTTTGGATGGTGTTTGAATAAATCAGTCATAACCTCAACCATACTTAGGCGCGGCTCGCCTTGTTTTTTTGGGGTACGGTCAATACCGATGCCGCCCAAAGCACGTACGAATGGCCCGAATGGAAACTTCATATAGCTGTCTTTAATTGTTAGACGGACATTCACTCCTAAAGCTTTTAGAGCCAAACGGGCATATAAAGCATCCCAATTACTGGTGTGAGGTGCAGCAATCATTACACACTGATCCAAATCAAGTGGCCAATGGTTATCAATTTCCCAACCCATCATTTCTAGACTTTGTTCAGCTAACTTTTCGAACACAAAAACACCACACCCTAATAAAGTGTGCAGATTCTAACAATGTCTCTAAAATAAGATAGCTCCACATGAATAATTAATGATCAATTAATATATAAATGTATAACTTTCAATTTAAATGAAATATATATTTATTTTCACCTTTATCCACCGCAAAAAATATTTTTTTAGGAAAAATTGAGTTTAATCAATAAAAGTTAAGCGAAAAACAGTAATGTCTATTTTAAAAACACCTATAAGTAATAACAAAGCATGAACAATATCGTTCTTTAATAAATATGCTTTTCTACGTAGTTTTAAAAGTTAAATTTTCTTATAAAAGGAACTAAAGCGTGAAAAAAACAATATTAATCCTGCCTCTTATCACTATTGCATTAACTGCATGCAGCAAACCAAATACCGATATTAATGCAAGTAATCAAGCACCTGAAAATACGGTCACTCAAACTCAATCCATGCAGCCAACGCACACTCAAGCTGCAACCTCATTAGGTGATACCGCAGAAACTTCACTCGATTGGGCGGGTGAATATAAAGGTGTTTTCCCCTGTGCGGATTGTGAAGGAATTAAAACCGATCTCGAGTTGAAAGCAGATAAAACTTATGAATTAGCAGAAGAATACTTGGGTAAAGGAAAGAACAACGAATTTAAAGTCAAAGGGACTTTTAGCTTCGATCAGGATAATCCATCGATCATTAGCTTAGATAAAGCCGGTGATAATCGTAAATTTTTTGTCGGTGAAAATTTTGTAGAAGCACGTGATATAGATACAGGAAAAGCCATAGATTCAAAGCTAAACTACAAGCTCCAAAAAAGTTCTTAACCAGTTTAGTTGCCTTTTTTCTCTGCATCAAGAGGCTGAAATATGGATTTTTAGCCTCTGGATTTTCTGCTATCGGTCACGATTTGCTACAAATAAATCACTTATTTAATGACTTAATACTAGCGAGATCATTCAGTTATGATTATGTTTAAAAATATGTTTTTCATTAAATGACTCTTATGAAACAAGCGATGATTACCCTCAGTTTTTTTTCCATTTTACTTTTAAATGGCTGCGATAATACGAGTACATCATCACTGAGTGAAAAAGTTAGTCTTCCTGAGCAACCTTCAAAACCTATACAGGTTAAAGTGCCAGATTGGGTTGGCTATTACAAAGCATTTATTCCTTGTGATACTTGTGAAAAGAAACTCATTTCACTCAGACTTCATCAAAACCAAACCTACAGCCTAAAAGAAATTAGTTTTTTAAAGCAAAAAATTAAACAAAAAGAGTCGTCAGGAACATTTACTTTCGATGAGCAAAATTCAAACTTATTACAATTAAGTGATGATAAAACTAAAAAAAATCGTTATTTTTCTCTACATCAGCATTCGATAGAATTATTGGATCAGAATAAAAACCCATTCAAAAATTTTGAACAATACCAGATTCCTCAAGTGCAAAATATTCAAGTCAATAATGCGCTCAAATACGTAGATATACAGGCTGATTTATTTAAATCGGAAAAAATACAATTAAATGGTATTGAAAGCACTCAATTGACGTATTTTTTTGAAATTAATAATCAGTCAGATCGACCACTTAAATTACGCAACAGCGATATTGTTTTAGTGGATAATAAAAATAATGAATATATTGCTACGATTAAAAATAACCCAAGCTCGCCTATCAAATCCAATAGCACTCAACATGAGTTGATTGTATTTATTTATCCAGATTCTTCTCAACCTGCTTATATCAAAATTAAATAATTGAATATAGTTAGTAAATATTAAAAAAATTAAAGTAAAACGATTTTTTATATCTAAAAATTGCTGTAGCTTAATGTATTTAAAAATTCACTTCATTTTTTAAATCATTTGAATAACAACACAAAATAGTTCTCTTAATTTTTACAACTTATTACGTTGTTATAAAAAGTGACGAAAAATAATTTATTTATCCCAATTTGAGGATATTTTGCGCCCATTCAGCTTGTTTATGCTCTATGCACAATAATCAAAGGTTGATGGAGTAGAAAAATGAAAAAAGTGCTCTTGGCATTTGCCATTGCGGGCTTACTTACAGCATGTAATGACGATGATGATGACGATTTTATCCCACCACCTACCCCTACCACTCAACAGGGACAACTCGTTGATGGACCAGTATCGGGCGTTGAATATCAAACAAGTAGCGGTATAAAAGCTAAAACCAATGCGGAAGGTTATTTTGACTATAAAGCGGGTGATACCATTAAGTTTTTTATTGGTGGTGTACAGCTAGGCGATTCAATTCCTGCTTCTTCTCGAGTCACTCCATTACAATTATCTACAGTACAAAATGTCCGTCAAAATATTATCGTTTTCTTGCAAACACTTGATACCGATGCGAATCACGATAATGGGATTCAAATTAGCGATGCTGATTTCGCCGCACTGGCTGACAACACCATCAATTTCAACCAGACTTATGAGCAATTTATTACAGATCCTGTTTTTACCGAACTTAATAAAACTCCAATTGCATTAGAAACTGCACTCACTAATTCCGAAAATGCCTTCTATAAAGATATTGCTGGAAGCTGGGAGTTGAGTCATACCGGTCAGGATGCTGTAGTTATTCATATTTCGCCTTCTGGACAATATATATTAGGAGACGTAGATGGAACTAATCTGGCAAGTAGTGGCGTAGAATCCGGCACATTGGACTGGAATCCAGTTACTGGACAAATTAATCCAGTAATTGAAATTGATACCAATGGCGATCTAGGACTGTCTAATCCAAATGGAGGAGTACCGTTTACCTTAAATTATGATCGAACCAACGTAACGCTAGTCGAATCTGGTGTAACGAATGGTGAAAATAAATTAAAACGGATTAGCACAACTGCAAACAATCTTCAGGACAACTGGTTCAATGATACAAATGCAATCACATTCTTTAGTGACGGTTATTATATGTATATTGACACTTTAGCAAATGATGAATGTGACACACCGACACCAGGGGTTGAATACGGCAAATACACCACGACCAATGGAACTGTGATTGCCACTCAAATTATAGTGGATACCACTGGCTGTTCAGGACTTGTCAATGGCACAACGCTTTATCCAGCGTTTACCTACACGATTGCTACTGGATCTTTAACTCTTGTCAGCGGTGATATTTCATATACTTTTAATAAAGACTTCCTAGCTACTGAGACTACTGACACTCTTGTTGCTACCGAATAATAATCAAGATATATCTATCCAGAATTAGGTTCTGGATAGATTAACTTACATGCTCGAAATCTAGAGTAAGGCCAATTAATTTATATAAAAACTCTACCTGGGTATTACACTGCATTTTTGCATAAATATTTTTTAGATAGGTGCGTACTGAACTTAATGCCAAGTTGCAATGCACTGAAATTTGCTCAAGGTTATATCCATTAACAAATAATTCGCACAATTCACATTCCTTCTTCGACAACCCATAAACTTTCTTTAAGTAAGGTACGGCAAGGGTATATTTTTTTTCTGTTTCAGTAATGAAGAGAAGAATATACTCATTTAAATGGTCTTTTAAATCTGCAAAATGCTGCGTACTGTTAAAAGGTGCAACAGTGAGCATAAACTTATGACCAGCTTGATCCGTTAATGCCAATAACCCGCCGACCTGTTTTTTTGTATATTCAGATTTAAGTCTAGTGCTCAATATTAATTGTTCTAAATCAGGTTGAGCTGTCTTGCTCACATTAATTCGATTATTTTTATCCAGTTCAACTACGTTAGATTTTTCAAAAATAGATTGGGCTTTTTGATTGAGATAATGCACTTTTCTATCTAGATCAATCAGTAAAATACCAGTTTTTGCTGCATTCAGTATTTGGTATAAATTATGATTTTCTAAACGAGCCAAACTTAATTGTTTATGAATTTGCAGTGCGCGTCGTAAATGTAGACCCATCCTTTTTAAAATATCTAATTCAAATTGACTAAAGGGTTGATCTTGCTCACTCCGATGAATTCCAAGTACAGACCATTGGTGATCGCCCTGATCCAACAACACCGCCGCAATAAAACAAATCCCTATAGGCTTTAAACATTTTTCATAAAAAATAAACTCATCCGTACCCAACATTTGACTATAGTGCGATAAATTTTGACTTAAAGTATTTCCTACACCTAATTTTTGCCATAGTGGAAAATGTAACTTCTTATCAATACTTTTTATTCTTTCCTGTTGCCCCCTTTCTACACTTTGTTGAGGAAGATTATATGTATAGATAAAATTATAGGCGGGATTTAATTGATCTAAAGCAGTGAACATGGCAGCTTTACTTTCAGTATATTGAACAATATGTTGAATCACCTTAGGCCACAAACTGGCATCCAAAGCAGCTTCATAAATTTGCCCGATAATTAGATTCTCTAACTCATTATTCATTATTTTCACCAGTTATAAACAGATAAAAAATTTATTAATTAGTTTTTCTTAAGAATAGAGAATTAAAGTAATTAGTCAAACTTAGCGGATGAATCATTTGAATAGGATTCTTTAAAAAAAATCCCCGCATTTTGCAGGGATTTTTTTATCGGAGGATCAGTATGAATTACATCATACCGCCCATGCCACCCATACCGCCCATATCAGGCATTGCAGGTTTATCTTCTGGAATATCAGTAATCATGCATTCAGTTGTAAGCATTAATGCAGCAACAGAAGCAGCATGCTCAAGTGCTGAACGCGTTACTTTTGCAGGGTCAAGAATACCCATTTCTAGCATGTCGCCATATTCGCCAGTCGCAGCGTTATAACCGAAGTTACCTTCGCCATTTTTCACAGCGTTGATTACAACTGAAGGCTCATCACCAGCGTTTGCAACGATTTGACGAAGTGGCGCTTCAATCGCACGGCGTAAAATGTTGATCCCAACATTTTGGTCATCATTAATCCCTACAAGGCCATCAAGTGCTTTAGCTGCACGTACTAGCGCAACACCGCCACCTGCAACCACACCTTCTTCAACTGCTGCACGAGTCGCGTGAAGCGCATCATCAACACGGTCTTTTTTCTCTTTCATTTCAACTTCAGTTGCCGCACCGATTTTGATCACTGCAACACCGCCTGCTAGTTTAGCAACACGTTCTTGAAGTTTTTCTTTGTCGTATTCTGAAGTTGATTCTTCAATTTGCGCACGAATTTGTTGAACACGATCCGCAATTTGAGCTGCATTTCCTGCACCATCAACAAGAACAGTATTTTCTTTAGATACTGTCACTTTGTGTGCTGTACCTAAGTGCTCTAGAGTTGCTTGTTCAAGTGACATGCCAATTTCTTCAGAAATTACAGTACCACCAGTCAAGATCGCGATGTCTTGAAGCATAGCTTTACGACGGTCACCAAAACCAGGTGCTTTAACCGCACATACTTTGATAATACCGCGCATGTTGTTCACTACAAGCGTAGCCAACGCTTCGCCTTCAACATCTTCAGCAATAATAAGCAGTGGTTTACCTGTTTTAGCAACAGCTTCTAATACACTGATTAATTCACGGATGTTGCCAATTTTTTTGTCAACAAGAAGAATGAAAGGGTTTTCAAGTTCAGCAGTTAACGTGTCTTGTTTGTTTGCAAAGTACGGGCTGATATAACCACGGTCAAACTGCATACCTTCAACGACGTCAAGCGAATCTTCAAAGCCTGAACCTTCTTCCACCGTGATTACGCCCTCTTTACCTACGCGCTCCATTGCTTGCGCAATAAGTTTACCCACAGTGGTGTCAGAGTTAGCAGAAATCGAACCGACTTGTTCAATCGCTTTGGTATCAGAAGCAGGTTTAGCAGTGGCTTTAATGTTTTCAACCACAGCGCGAACTGCAAGATCGATACCACGTTTCAAATCCATTGGGTTCATACCCGCAGTCACTGATTTGATCCCTTCGTTCAAAATTGCTTGAGCCAATACAGTTGCAGTTGTTGTACCGTCACCTGCGATGTCATTGGTTTTTGAAGATACTTCACGAACCAATTGCGCGCCCATGTTTTCAAACTTGTCTTTAAGCGTAATTTCTTTCGCAACAGTTACACCATCTTTAGTGATGTGTGGTGAACCGAAAGAACGGTCAATGACAACGTTACGACCTTTAGGGCCTAAAGTTACTTTTACTGCATCTGCAAGTACGTTCACGCCTGCAATCATTTTGCTGCGAGCTGAATCACCAAATTTTACGTCTTTAGCTGACATGCTTTACTCCAAATATTTTAATTTTCAAAGATTTGATTAACTGAAACAGGTCTAAATTAGTCTTCTAAAACGGCTAAAATGTCAGACTCTTTCATAATAAGAAGTTCTTCGCCTTGTACTTTGACAGTTGTGCCAGCGTAAGTACCAAACAATACTTTGTCGCCTACTTTAACGTCTAAAGCACGTACACCATTGTCAGTAATCTGACCATTACCTACTGCAATAATTTCACCTTGAGCCGGTTTTTCAGCAGCAGAACCCGGAAGTAAAATACCGCCAGCAGTTTTAGTTTCTTCTTCAACACGACGAATAACTACGCGATCATGTAATGGACGAATGTTGCTCATTGGAAACTCCATCAGACTAAGTCTTTTATAGTGAAGTAATGATGACTTTGTTATTCCATCGGTCATCATCAAAAAATAATTTCGATGACACTTTGGTGGGGATGGAAAAAAACGCTTCAAGGGGGCAAGCAAAAAAAAATACTGTTTTTTGTATATTTTTTATTCGATCTCAAATATTTCTGTATTTATTCAACATTTTCTTCTTTTAATACAAATTCTTTTTGCTGTTCATCAAAATAATAGTGCTGCACATCTGCATTTGCATGAATGACGTTAAAACTATTCGGTAAGCCATGATGTAGACGATATGAAGTCGCTGTACCTGCATGAATATCCAGTACTGGATGTGCTGCGCCTAAATGATAAATCTGGTTTAAATCATAGACTGCCGATTGATGCAGATGGCCATGCAATAAACCATTTAAACCACTTTGACTCCAAGACTCCAAGGCCATCCTACCCAACATGGGACAATCTTTCACCCCATGCGAATCATTCGGCGGGGTATAAAAAGGTTGATGCGCCACGATCAGTTTGATTTTATCCGCAGGAGCGATCATTAACGACTGGTCGACCTGCTGAATTTGCTGCAATGAGATATGGCCGCGGGTGTGATAACGCCGTCGAATGCTATTTACCCCAATAAGATAAAAATGCTCAGTTTCCAAGGTGGTTTCCATATGCCCAAAGAACAATTTATAGCGGGTAAATGGACTAAAGATACGGCTCCACACGTGATACAGCGGAATATCATGATTGCCTGGCACCACCAAATACGGCAGATTTAAACTTTCCAAAAATTTTTTGCAATCATGAAACTGTATATAGCGTGCACGCTGGGTCAAGTCCCCGCTCACCACAACCGCTTCAATCTGTTGCTCTTGGCAAAATAAGCGGATTGCCGCCATACAGGCGAGTTTTTCCGTTCCAAAATGCAGATCAGACAGATGCAGAATCATGAGGCACCATTATTTTTAAGGCATTTTTACGCACTGAAATTTTAAGTGGAGGCTGTATTTCAACAATTTCACCATCTAAAGCAACCGTTAATTTTTTTCTCTTTGAATAAATTTTAACTTCATCTGCTGAAAAGCTATACACATCCGGTGCTTTATCCAGGTTTCCCTTTATTAATTGCCATAATATTTTAAATAAGGTGCGTTTATCACTTTTGGCGACGACTAAACCAGCCACCTTGCCTTTTTCAGCAGATTCAGCAATACGAAGGTTCATTTCTGCCAGTTGCAACTGGTTATTGCCAAAGAAGATCAATGGCGTTTTAACAGGATATTTTTTGCCATCAACTTCGACTTCAAGTTTTAGTTCTTTACGGTCACGAATGAGCACATCCAGACCTGAGATATACGCATTTAAAGCAAAACGACCAAAGCGCTGATTATAGAGTTCACGTTTCTGAATAAATAAAGGATATAACCCTAAACTGGCATTATTTAAATAAATATGATCATTGATCTGTGCCACATGCACTTCACGCATCTTTCCTGTGGCAATCACCTCAGCAGCTTTTAATAGATCGAGTGGAATATTCAGTAATCGTGCCACATAATTAAATGTTCCTAATGGCAAGATCCCCATCGGTATTTCAGTTTCCATAAGTTTCGCAGCAACTGCGTTTAAGGTCCCGTCTCCCCCTGCTGCAACGATAACCCCAAGCTCGTGGGCTTGTTGATGGCGTAAAATGATTTTGTTCATCAAATGATCAAAACTCACTTCTGCACCAATTTCAAAAGCCTGAATTTCATAGCCATAAGCAGTTAAATTTGTCATAAGCTGCTCAAAGACTTGATCTTTATTCGCGGCGTGAAACCCGGACTTTTCATTGTATATGAGTGATAAGGGCTTTAAAGGTTCTGACATTTTCATATCTTTTTGAAGCAATTGCTCTAATCTTGTCCAAATTATCAGCAATTAAAAGCCTCTTTATGTAAAATTCGAATGACAACCATTTATTTAATCAATAATAATTCTCATAAAAAAAATATCATTAACACACTGTTTTTAAAGAAAATAATTTAAATAAATAATCCTCATAACATAGAAAAATACCATTTCAAATCTTATTTAAAAATCATAAGCTATTGTTTTAAATATATTTAAAATAAAATAAAGCTTATCTCTCCTCCTATTTTACATACTTCTTAAGTCTTATTTTTTTTATGATTTTATGCTTTAATACAGCCACTTTTTTTTATATTTTCATCCAGGCGGTGTATCCCATTGCTTGGATTGTACTTTGTACATTCAAATTGTACACATATGAGATAGGCCTCACCATGACCCAAGTGAACGCACCAGAATTCGTTCGACACCCTAAGCTTATTGCATGGGTTGAAGAAATTGCAAAATTAACGAAGCCAGCGAAAATTGAATGGTGTGACGGTAGCGCAGAAGAATATCAACGTTATATCGACTTGATGATCGCTAACGGCACTATGCAAGCGCTTAATGCAGAAAAGCATCCTGGCTCTTACTTAGCTAATTCTGATCCTTCTGACGTTGCTCGTGTTGAAGGTCGTACATATATCTGTTCAGAAAAACAAGAAGATGCAGGTGCGACAAACAACTGGGAAGCTCCAGCTGAGATGCGTACTCGCCTGAATGGTTTATTTGATGGCTCAATGAAAGGACGTACTTTATATGTTGTCCCGTTCTCTATGGGTCCTTTAGGCAGCCATATTGCACATATCGGTATTGAACTTACTGATTCTCCTTACGTTGCTGTAAGCATGTCTAAAATGGCTCGTATGGGTAAAGCTGTTTATGATGTTCTTGGTACAGATGGCGACTATATTCCTTGCGTACACACTGTAGGTGCTCCGCTAGAAGAAGGTCAAAAAGACGTTGCATGGCCTTGCAACCCTGAAAAATACATCGTTCATTACCCTGAAACTCGTGAGATCTGGTCTTACGGTTCTGGTTACGGCGGTAACGCATTGTTGGGTAAAAAATGCCTGGCTTTACGTATTGCATCTTCAATGGGCCGTCAACAAGGCTGGTTAGCTGAACATATGTTGATCCTTGGTGTGACCAACCCACAAGGTGAAAAACACTACATCGCAGCTGCATTCCCGTCTGCTTGTGGCAAAACCAACTTTGCAATGTTGATTCCACCAGCAGGCTATGAAGGCTGGAAAATTGAAACTGTAGGTGACGATATTGCCTGGATTAAACCAGGTGAAGACGGTCGCTTGTATGCAATCAACCCTGAAGCTGGTTTCTTCGGTGTAGCACCAGGTACAAATACCAAAACCAACCCGAACTGTATGGCTACGCTAAGCAAAGACGTGATCTATACCAACGTTGCTGTGACTGATAACGGTGAAGTTTGGTGGGAAGGTCTGACTAAAGAAGCGCCTGCTAACCTGACTAACTGGAAAGGTCAGCCACACGTTGCTGGTGAAAAAGCTGCGCATCCAAATGCTCGCTTCACTGTTGCTGCTGGTCAATGCCCTTCAATTGATGCCGACTGGGAAAATCCAGCGGGTGTTCCAATTTCTGCGTTCATCTTTGGTGGTCGTCGTGCAGACACAGTGCCTTTAGTTTCTGAAGCTTTTGACTGGGTTGATGGCGTTTATAAAGCTGCAACCATGGGCTCTGAAACGACTGCGGCTGCTGTGGGTCAACAAGGTGTTGTTCGTCGTGATCCGTTTGCAATGCTTCCTTTTGCTGGCTACAACATGGCTGATTACTTCTCTCACTGGTTAGAATTGGGTGAAGAAGTGGGTGCTAAAGCAGAAGCTGCTGGCAACAGACTTCCAAAAATCTTCAACGTAAACTGGTTCCGTCGTGATGCTGAAGGTAACTTCGTATGGCCGGGTTTCGGTCAAAACATGCGTGTTCTTGAGTGGATGATTGATCGTTGTGAAGGCCGTGCTGAAGCGACTGAAACACCAATCGGTTTGGTTCCAACTTACGAACAATTGAACTGGACTGGTTCTGACTTTACTAAAGAGCAATTTGATCTTGTCACTGCACAAGACAAAGATCAGTGGATCAAAGAACTGGAAAGCCACACTGAGTTATTTAACAAACTTGGTGAGCGTTTACCAACTGCACTGAAAGCCCGTCAAAACGAGCTTTTAGAAGCTGTTAAATCTGCTTAATCTATTGAATTAATTTATAAAAGGTCACTACGGTGGCCTTTTTTTACGTTAAAATACCCCCGCAAATAACGTCATAATTAAAAGAGGGAAATTTCATGCTAAAAATATTTGGACTTACAACGTGCCTACTAAGTTTATCGGGTCTAGCTACGGTTCAAGCAGCTACTGCAGAACAACCTGCTCTTCACGTCTGCGCGATCAAAGGCACACCAGACTCTAGCCAATTTCAAATTAAAAAACGCATTAAAGTCGCTAAAGGTACTTACGGCAGTGTCGTCGAGCTGTATCCACGTTTTGCAGAGCGTGCACATCAGGTCGGTGGCAACGTCGTCATTAACTACAATGCGAGCCAAAGATTCGGTTTCTGGCCTTGGCGTGTTGTACATCCGGTGATTTGGGGTACTGCAGTGCAGTGGAATACACCTGTAAACTGCGCAGCATTGGGCGGCGTCGAAATTTAAAAAAAATTTAAATAAAAGCCAAATAGGCACGCTGTTACCATCTAAGCTGCGATTTATTGCCAACCAGCATTATAATGAGATTAAAAAAGACCGCTGAAGTGGTCTTTTTTATAGTATAAAAGTTATTAAGCGGCAGTATCCTGCGATCTTTTAAGATGTAATTTTAAAAGATATTGATCTAATAACTGAATTTTGTCATCCGTAAATTGAAACCCCAGTTTACTTCTACGCCATAAAATATCCTGACTGCTTCTCGCCCACTCCTGATCAACCAGATAATCTACTTCTTTGGCGAATAAGCCGTGTCCTAAATCTTCACCAAGTTCCTCGGTCGTTGAAACACCCTTTAAAAACCGCCATACCCGTGTCCCATAAGCATGTGCCCAGCGCGAAGCCAATTGAAATGGCACATCTTCGACACTTTGCATAATCTGCTGCATTAAGAGCTCAATCGAAATCAGGTTTTCTGCACCAGGTAACAATGCTTTTTCAGTCCAAGACTTTTTCATTTCAGGAAAGAAAGGTTGCAAATGTGCAATTGCAGATTCCGCCAGCTTTCTATAGGTCGTCAGTTTCCCACCAAACACCGAAAGCAAGGGTACATCATTTTTCTGTTCTTGAGATACGGCCAAAGTATAGTCGCGAGTAATCGCAGATGGATTATCAGACTCATCGTCACACAAAGACCGGACCCCTGAATAAGTATATAAAATATCTTCAGGGCCTAACTGATGCTTAAAGTGATCATTATAAACATCCAGCAAATAATCAATTTCAGACTGGGTAATCTTGACCTGATCCAAATCATCTTTATATTCATGATCAGTGGTTCCAATCAAAGTGTATTGATCCAAGTAAGGAATTGCAAAAACAATTCGCTGATCATCATTCTGAAGAATAAAAGCCTTATCCCCTTCATAAATTCTTGGCATAATAATATGGCTACCTTGAACCAATCGGAGCCCATAAGGAGATTTTTGTTTTAAATTCTGTTGAATAAATTCTGCAACCCACGGCCCAGCAGCATTCACCAATGCTTTGGCTTGAACCTGATAAGTGCCTTGTGCATTTTCCAGTTGTACCACCCACAATCCATTTTCTCGGTATGCAGAGTTGCATCGCGTTTGGGTGACAATATACGCACCACGCTCACGTGCTTGTAGCGCATTTAAAACCACTAAACGTGCATCATCCACCGCACAATCTGAATATTCAAAACCCTGTGTCATTTCTTCTTTTAAAGGGCTGGTTGCGGCATCAAAATGAATATGCTTTGAGCTTGCTAATTTTTCTCGTTTACCCAAATGATCATAGATAAATAAACCGGTACGAATCAGCCATGCAGGACGTAAATGTGGCTGGTGCGGCATGATAAAGCGCAAGGGACGAATAATATGCGGAGCTTTGGCTAATAAAATTTCACGTTCAACAAGCGCTTCATGCACTAAACGAAACTCTTTATGCTCGAGATAACGCAAACCACCATGAATAAGCTTACTGCTTGCAGAAGATGTATGACTGGCTAAATCATCCTTCTCGCATAGAAACACAGACAGCCCTCGCCCAACGGCATCGACTGCAATGCCGACACCATTGATGCCTCCACCAACCACCACTACATCATAGACCGGATGACTCACTTGCATGTCTACCTCCTCTAATCCTGTCAAAACAGCTGACTTAAATTTCTTATTGTTGTATGAAACTTAACACCATTTAAGGTGAAATGACACTTGCAAATTACGGATGAATAGAAGGAATATAAAATAACAATGGGGTTGTCACAGCAAAAATAAACCATACCTATAGATCCTTCAACTCACTCTCCCCTTCAACTACTTCACTTTCAGATACTTAAATTCGAACATTTTTCATACAGAACTAAAAACACGTATGCTTATATCGTTAAAACAATAGGTTTAACATCTAAAAATAATAACAAAATGGACTTGGACAAATGATTGCAGATAACGTTTCTCAAGTAAATCTAGATACCAAAACACGGGTCAAATCCATTCTAGGTGGTTCAGCAGGCAATCTGGTCGAGTGGTATGACTGGTATGTCTATGCCGCATTTACCTTATATTTTGCTCATGCTTTCTTTCCCAAAGGCAGTCAAACAGCACAATTACTTCAAGCTGCCGCCATTTTCGCAGTTGGCTTTTTAATGCGCCCAATCGGGGCCTGGATCATGGGTATTTACTCGGATAAAAAAGGACGTAAATCGGGACTTACTCTTTCTGTAACCTTGATGTGTATTGGTTCTCTGATGATTGCAATAGCCCCAACACATGACCAAATTGGGGTATTTTCACCCATTATTCTTGTGGTTGCCCGCCTTATACAAGGCTTAAGTGTCGGTGGAGAATATGGTGCCAGTGCCACTTATTTAAGTGAAATGGCAGAAAGAAACCGACGCGGTTTTTTTTCCAGTTTCCAGTATGTGACTTTAATTGCAGGTCAGCTCACCGCACTCTGTGTGTTACTGATTTTGCAGTTTGTTCTTACTGAAGAACAACTCCATGCGTGGGGATGGCGCATTCCTTTCTTTATCGGGGCTTGTCTTGCGATTGTCGTGTTCTATATTCGCCGTGGATTACTCGAAACCCAATCTTTTAAAAATGCACAAAAAGATAAGAATCAGCCTGAATCGAGTATGTTTGCACTGTTCAAACATTATCCTAGACAGGCATTTACTGTGTTGTTTTTAACCGCAGGTGGTACGGTGGCCTTCTATACCTATACCACCTATCTGCAAAAATATTTAGTCAACACCTCCGGCTTTAGCAAGCCCGAAGCCACGCAGATCACAACTCTGGCTCTGTTTATTTTCATGTGTTTACAACCTTTTGCCGGAGCTTTATCCGATAAGATCGGACGCAAACCCCTCATGATTGCCTTTGGGGTATTGGGCGTTCTATTTACCTATTTCTTATTTGACAAACTTGGACAGACTCAAGACTACTGGTCTGCATTCTGGATCTGTTTGGTCGGCTTGATCATTGTTACAGGTTACACTTCAATTAATGCTGTAGTAAAAGCTGAAATGTTCCCTGCACATATTCGTGCATTAGGAGTCGCGCTTCCCTATGCACTTGCTAATACTTTATTTGGCGGAACAGCAGAGTTTTTTGCACTGAGTTTCAAAGAAGCTGGACATGAATCATGGTACTTTATTTATGTCACTATCTTAATTTCTATCTCATTGATTGTTTATATCTTTATGAAAGATACCAAACACCATTCAGAAATTAAAGAACACTAATTCCCAGTTATTTTTTAAAGCCTTTTGACAGGAAAGGCTTTTCTTTTATCCTATTCAATTAAAACAATAAATTAAAATTACTAAATGTTCAAAACAAAACACCAACAAAATTAAAGTCGAATGATCAAGCCAAACTATAGGCGTATAACATATTTTTAAAAATTTATTTTTGTCTTCCCTTATAAAATGTATGGTTTCAAATTTTTCACCTCGAAAATTTAAGAATATGTATTACCCATAATTTTTGAAAATTATGATGGCAAATTCATCTTTTCAGGTTGCTACTTCATAACTTGACCGCAAAACTCGTTTCAAATCTATCTTTGGCGGCTCTGCAGGTAATTTATTTGAATGATATGACGGATATGTGTATACCGCACTTAGCTTGTACTTTGCTTTCCAATTTTTCCCTGAAGGCAATAACACTGTCAAACCGCTTTAACCAACTGTTGACGTGATATCCGGTAAATTGGCCGTGAACTGGTTATGATGGCCTTTGGCTTATTGGATGTATACTGTCATTAATAGGGATAGTTAAAGCAGAATTATTTCCTGTAAATATTTTTGCCTTGGATATTGCTTTACCTTATACCCCTGCCAACTCCTTGTTTGGTGGTACAGCAGAACTGCCTGGGCTTAGCTTTAAAAATACAACTTATAAAAACCTCCTTTTCTCCTATCTTCCGTTCAGGATGGCCTTGGCTTTAATTATGATATCTTGTTGAGCGACTCCAAGAAACAGAGCCTCATTATCGACCATCAAACCCAGTATATTTAGATGAATAATCACCTAAAAAAGACTTTTCACGTTGTCACAATTGGAAAGCTTTTTTATGGATAGATGCCTAGATTACATCGTTAAAAAAGCAGGCTTATGGCATACTCAATACAATAACAACGCTTGGAACTTTTAAAGATGAACAATACCTATAAATTGCTTGGCTTAGGTTTTATGGCGCTTGGACTTGCTGCGTGCCAAAGCACACCGCTTCAATATAATGGTAATGTCGGCTATCAGATTGAAAGCCAGTCACCTAACTCAGCAACCTTGGCTTATACTTTGGCAGGTCGCCAGAACCAACAAGTAGATGAGAGAAAATTACAACGTGCTTGTCAAAAAGTATTAGGCTTAAACGAACAATACAAAATTGATATTTTAAGTATAAGTGACATTGCCAATCCAGCAATACAGACTCCACAATATGGCCGTCAACTGGGGCACAGTCGTACCAGCGTAAGTCTCAGCAATACGCCAGATTTATATAATAGTGAAGACATGGCAACTCGCCAAGCTTTAGAGGCTCGTCCAAGTACATTAAGCGTGGTTCGTTATACCTGTTCTTAAAATTTTAAAATGTAGATAGAAAAAAAGACGCTGTTTACAGCGTCTTATAAAAACTCACATTTCGAAATTCTTTGGACTCATCCAGATCCGGCCAAGTCGTGGCACTGCGTTCGTCTAATTTTTGATAGTTTGGATGACTAAAGTTTTTCACACGGCTATCCGCCACCCAAACCTCGGGTGCAAATTTTAAAAATTCATCCATAAAAAAGCGGTTACATTGATCATAAAGCACATCCGCTGCTAACAGCACATCTACCTGTTCTGCCTTATACAGATCATCTAGATATTCAAGCTCTACGTTATTCAGTTCTGCATTGGCACGACAGGCATCTAAACTCACCCTATCAATGTCACAGCAAATAACGCGTTTTGCCCCTGCCATTTTCGCTGCAATCGCGACTACGCCAGATCCTGCACCGAAGTCTAAAACCACCTTATCTTTAACGTGCTCAGGCTCTGCCAATAGCCACTGTGCCATCGCAAGTCCTGAAGCCCAACAGAAAATCCAGTACGGTGTATCGTTCCAGATACGACGAATCACGTCATCATCCAAACGATCGGTGGGAAACACCGGTGGAATCAGCCATAAAGAAATCGGGGTTTCAGGTAGTTGCTGCGCCATCAAGTCACAACCGGGGATCACCTCATGTAAGGCTTGGATAAGATACTCTGGGACTTTGGAGAATTGAAAAGTACAGCTCATAGATAAGCCTTAAAAACTTATTAGAATTTATAACTAAAATTTGATTAATGCCCGAGTCATTCGCAACTGTCTGAGGCAGACCAAAATCAAATCTGTCCTGTTTCTGCGAACAATAAGAAAAAAGACGGATGATGCCGAGTTCTGCAAATGACAAATGGTTTTGGTTACTTTTCCCGAAAGAAAAGTAACCTATGAGCTTCTTATATCAATTTTCACAACGATAAGAATCCGTTGTGACATACATCTTCAAATTAACCTAAAGCTTTTTCAGCAGCTTCAACCGTTTGACGAATCAAAGTGGTAATAGTCATTGGACCTACACCACCTGGAACAGGTGTATAAGCAGAAGCAACATTTTCAATACCGACAAGCTGAATATCACCTACACCACCGCCATCACGTGGATGGAAGCCAGCATCTACAACGACTGCACCTGGTTTAATCCAGTCTTTTTGGATCAATTCAGCTTTACCCACTGCACCTACAATAATGTCAGCCTGTTTAACCAATTCTGGAAGATTTTTAGTACGCGAATGGCAGATGGTTACCGTTGCGTTGGCTTGAAGCAACATCATTGCCATGGGTTTACCCAAAATTGCAGAACGACCCACAACTACCGCATGTTGACCTGCAATTTCAATGTTGTTCTCTTTCAGCATGGTCATAATGCCTGCTGGTGTTGCAGACCCATAAGCCGCCTCGCCCATTGCCATACGACCAAAGCCAAGACAGGTTACGCCATCTACATCCTTTGCCAAAGAAATTGCATCAAAACATGCACGTTCATCAATTTGAGCAGGTACCGGATGTTGCAACAAAATACCGTGTACATCCGGATTGGCATTTAATTTTTCAATTTCAGCCAGTAATTGTTCAGTTGTGGTCTCTTTGCCCAATTCAACTTTTAGCGAATCCATACCGACACGGCGGCACGCATTGCCCTTCATACGTACATAGGTAGCAGATGCACCATCATCACCGACCAAAATAGTCGCAAGAATGGGGGTACGACCTGTTTTCGCTTTTAATGCTTCAACGCGAGTTAACAAGTCCGCTTCAATTTGTTTTGCCAATGCACGACCATCTAAAACTAATGCCACGGCACATCTCCAAAGTAGATATGAATCAATTTCGCAAATAATACATGATTATTTCGGCTATTTTATTCTATATGCTGATTTTATGTGCATATACACTATTTATAGTATTGTTTTTTTTTCAAAGATTGCTAATATGTGCATCACCAAGAGATGGCGGGGTGGCAGAGTGGTCATGCAGCGGACTGCAACTCCGTGTACGCCGGTTCGATTCCGACCTCCGCCTCCAATCTTGTAAAATGCCCGAGTGGTGAAATCGGTAGACACAGGGGATTTAAAATCCCCCGCCCACAAAGCGTGCCAGTTCGAGTCTGGCCTCGGGCACCATTTTAAGACTACTTAAAATGGTGCAATAAAAAATCCAGCTTAATGCTGGTTTTTTTATGCCTGAAATTTCTTGCAGGCTAATCATAAAATTCAAGGGCATTGTGCTAAATACTTATCTATATCTACCCATCGCCCAGCTAAAACTTTAAAACCTTGCGTTTATTTTTACTGTGCACAGGTTAAATAGCCTTGCAGACTGGCATTAAGTTCTTGTTGGAAATGCTCAGGTTTGACGATTTTCACATAAGGTATCCAGTAACGCACCAACGGGTTCAATTCTTTCTGATGCCGAATCTGACAACCAATCAGCAACTCCCCGGTTTCCAATTCCTCTAAGATGACCTGTTCTGGAAAAATCCGGCGTTGCTTAAAATAAATTGCAGCCTCTGGATGTACAGATAAAATGACTTCCTGTTTTTCATGCTGAAACCAAATACCATCTTCATCTTTTAATTGCTGCAGCACATGCTGATCATGTTCAAATCGTAAGAGTTGATGGCTACAGATAATTTTCTCAATACGACCAAGACGGTAAACACGCAGTTCCTGCTTGCGTACAGCCGCCAAATACCAGTTACCCATGTGATGAATTAATCGATACGGTTTTACAACCCGCATTTGATTTCTGTAAAACAAAGCGATTTGCTGTCTTTTTTGAATATTACGGGTGAGTATTTTAAAATGTTCGGCATACTGCCTCGGATCTTCAAAGTTATACCCTTTGGCAGAAAAAACCAGATTGGCACGGTTATCGAATAACTCTCTTAAAAAAGAAATATCTAAAGAGGGATAAAGATCCTGAATGCCAGACAACTGGGCAAAATTTTGAATGTCTTGTAACTTAAAGCGCCCGAGATAGGAAGATTCCAGATAAAATTTTTTGGTTTTAGTGTCTTGAATGAGTGGAAGATAAGAATTTAAACGATCAAAATCACGCTCTATGGTTCGGCTACTCACCCGAAATTCAAGCGCTAATTGTTGTACGCTTAACTGATGCCCTACATTGAGCTTGGTCAATATACGGGCCAAACGTTCAGCAAGTCGTTCATGCGTTGAAGGATGATCCTTCATAAATCCCCTCTTCGTGCTTTACAGCACTGCATATAAAAATATGCAAAATTATTTAATTATCAAAAAAATTATACAGCCAAATAAAAAATAATTTTCAAATATTCCCTTCAACTTAAGGCTAATAAAAAGACTCTAAAAAGCTATTTAACCCGCTGTGTCACGCGGCTTTTTTTACCCTTACGATGAAGGCGTTCTACATAACGTTCTAAATGAAGCATTGCCTGGTAAAATTTATGCAGGTCTGAATTTGACACCTGATTATGAATAATCGCTTTATGCAGGCGTTTTAAAGCACGGAAACTATGCGCACGGGTATATGGTGTTGATATAATCTTCATTGTACATCCCCTTATTGCATGATATTTAACTCAATACCAAACAAATTGGTCAGGTTAAATTTTAAGGTTAATTTAAGCTACCTTTCTGACAGGTTGTGTCGAACAATCGATATTATTTTAATTTTTTATCATTTTTTAAAAAGTTATTTATTACTTTTCAATTAATTAATTTGAATTTTTATATTATTTTATGCAAAGAAAAGCCAACATTTGTTGGCTTTCATTGTTTAAGTAGAAATATTAGATGATTTGCACTACCACTTTACCAACATGCTCACCCTTATCCATAATGGCGTGTGCATCTTGAATCTGATCAAATTTAAAAGTTTCATAAATCATCGGTAAGCATTCACCTTTTGCCCATAGCGGTGCAACCGTTGCTTGCAAGCCTTGTGCAATTTCAGCTTTCTCTGCCGTGGTACGTGCACGCATAGTTGAACCAGAAATGGTCAAGCGTTTCATCATAATTTGACCGAGTTTCACTTCTTTGGCTTTAGCACCACCCAAGAATGCGATATAGACCAAACGCCCGTCACGGCGTAGTAAATTCAAATTACGTTCCAAATATGGTGCACCGACCATATCCAAAATAACGTCTACACCGCCATTGTCCGTTTGCTCATTAATCACTTGTTCAAAGTCTTGAGTTTTGTAGTTAATCCCTGTGGTCAGATGGGAAATCGCTGCAACTTTTTCGTCCGAACCTGCAGTTGCAAAGGTTTTGATACCCAGTGATTTGCACAGCATCAGTGCCGTCGTACCAATCCCGCTTGTACCCCCATGAACCAATACAGTTTCCCCTGCTTTGGCTTTACCCATTTGAAAAACATTCGCCCACACGGTAAAGAACGTTTCAGGAATAGCAGCCGCTTGAGTAAAGCTTACGCCTGTCGGAATAGTCAATGTTTGGCTTTCAGGTACTACGCAATATTCAGCATAACCACCACCATTGGTCAGGCCGCAAACTTTGTCACCGACTTTAAATTTAGTGACATCACTGCCTACAGCTTCAACAACACCTGCAACTTCCAGACCCGGTACTGGTGTTACGTCTTTAGGCATTGGATACAAGCCTTGGCGTTGCAAGATATCAGGACGGTTAATTCCGAAGGCATGGACTTTCACCAAAACTTCATCTGCTTTAGCTTCCGGAATCGCTACTGTTTCAAAGCTAAGTTTATCGACACCGCCTGGTTCTGTAATAATGACTTGTTGCATGTTGGTTTGTGACATAGTTTCTTCCTGATCTATTCATTACTTTTCATGTTTAGCACTCTATTTGAACATAGAAACAGCCGAGAATGAATAAGCATGGACTTATGTATAATTCAAAACCTATTTAGCAAATTGATAATAGGCCCAGCATGTTTCAGCTGATTAAATACAATGAAAATAACTTTAGTGATTACGAATGGTTTGATGATTTTGCAGTGATTCGCTTTTATGCGGACTAGTGTGCGCCTTGCGTACAGAACTTTCCTGTATTTGAACAATGTGCACTGCAAATGTCAGCACTACATAACAATATTAAATTCGGCAAAGTGAGTGTCGATCAATCCCCCATTCTGACTTTGCGCTATAACGTGTATGGTCTGCCTTCAACTTTAATTTTTTATCGCGGACAAATTGTGAAACGTATTGCTGGCGTGAAAACGCTTACCGAGCTTCACGCCCTCATTGAACGGGTCATTTTCGAACAAACCAATCATTAATTCAGCTTATTCCGGAGATGCTTCATTCGGCAGTGTCACAAATTTCATTAAAAATTTACGAACCAAAGGCAGAACCATGAGAATCAGTGGAAATGCCATCAACCACGATAAACTCCATGCATGCAGCCACTGGGAAAAGAAGCTATCCACCAAACTTTTATTAATAATCATGTTAAAACAAGAAATCGCGCCACTCATGATGCCTGACAGAATGAGGGGCATCAGCCAAGCCAGATGTTTTGGGTGAAATTTTGGGAGATTATTTTTCATCATTTAACCTAATTTTTTTAAATCGTGTATTGAATTACAAACGGGTAATGTTCGCTGCTGCTTGATCAATCTGTTCTGCAATTTTTTGAACATCTTCTATGCTTAATTCAGCTTGGGACAGTTTTAAACGTAATGAGGTTTTCAGGTTTTCCATCGCACGTTTGATATCAATAAACTGTTCGTTGTTGTGGATTTGTTTGCGTGTATCGAAGCGGCACAGGATTTTCTCTACAGTAGTTTGTTCTGCTTCTAGATGCGCTATACCGGCAGATGTAATGCTGTATTGCTTACGCTCATCTACATTCAATGCTGAGCGTATATAGTGTTGTTCTTCGAGATAATTTAGCGTTGGGTAGATGGTACCTGCGCTAGGCGTATAACCACCGCCTACGATAGCGCCCACATCTTTAATGATGTCATAACTAAACTTTGGTGCTTGAGCAATCAGGTGCAGTACCAACAGTTTCATATGCCCTGCTTCAAACAGGCGTTTGCGAGGTTTTGAAAAGTTCTCTCGTTCTTCTGTTAGCACAGAATGAGGTGTTATAGACATAGAAAAGATATATCTTAAATTTAATTAAGATATATCTTATATTCAAATAAAATAAATATCAAACCCATTTTAAAAAGTGTAATATTTAACCACAATTACTATTTTGAGTTGTTTTTATGGGGAAAATCAGAGATATGCTTTCTTCAGGCATGACAGATGGGGAGCGAAAAGAGGTAGAACAAGCTCTCAGACAACTTAGCGCGCTACATGGAAAGCTTTCGGCTAAATACACATTAGCTGATAATCTTGAGCATATAACTGATGGACGTACTGCCGCATCAAAAATGATTAAGGCTGAGATAGAGCAACTTCAAGCAGATATTCAAGATACTAAATCCTTAAAGAATCAGCTTCAGTCAGAACTAGATGAATTATTACAACTAAAACTAGAAATTTCTTCTCTAAAAGTTATGATTGAATACAAATATGAAGATGGATCTACGACCTTACAGACTTTAAAAGAACTATTAGACTCGGATAACTTAGCTAATTTATATAATGGAGCAGATAAACTCAGAGAACATTACCAATCTTACTTTGAAGCAACTGAAGGCGAGGAACTTAGTTTTAGTCAAAAGCTTGATAAACTATCGACCAAAACTAAAGAACTATATTCCTATCTCTTTAACAACGAAGTTGTAATAGAAGGGTTAGAAACTTCACGTGAACAAGCAATTAAGAAAAAATATCAAGAAATTGAAAAATTCTATGATTATATCTTCTTAGATGAAACTGATAAGGATGGACAACCACTTTCATCCTACTCAACAATGTTTAATAAGCAAAAAACTAGCTTAGATAAATTTTACGTAAAAATTTTTGGTGATGAGAAAAATCCATCATTAGAAAATGAGCTAGATACATGATTAACTAATTTAAGTAGTATTGAAGAACAAGCTTTAAAGACAATCAATCAAGCAAGTAGTGCTGGGTTAGCGGGTGGTTTTTTTGACAAGGTTAACCAAGCTCGGGAAAGTAAAAAGAATAATTTGTGGGTATTTGGAATCTCTTTATTCTTGCTTGCCCTATTCAATTTTTTAACTATTGAATTTGACAAATTAGATCAAATTACAATCACATCAATCATAGTCAGAGTAATATTAAATGTTCCTTTAATTTGGATTGCAACTGTAGCTAATATTAATTTGAATAAATATTCAAAATTAGAGCAGGAATATGGTCACAAAGAGGCTCTAGCCCGCTCCTTTGAAAAGTATAAATCTGAAATTATCACACTCACTGCCGAAACTGATGAGACAATCTATCTTAAAACCAAATTATTAGATCTGAATTTAGAAGCATTTAGAAAGAATCCAGCTGATGGAATGGAAACTGCAAAATCTGTTTCTTTTTTTGAAAAAATGATCCCCAATATAAAAAAGGAAAAGCAAGAAACTTAAGTTTTCTTAAAAAGAAAACCCGCCTTTCAGCGGGTTTTTTAAATCAATTCAATCTATTAAAGACGAACCAATTCCACAATTTTCTCAGCCAATTCTTCAACAGATTCTTGCGTGAAGCTTACATCTGTCGCTTCTGCAACAGTAGTAATCACTGCAATACCTGTTTCACGAAGAAGGGCCACTTGAGCAGCATCAAGGTCAGCTTTCGCAATCGCGACAATGCCTTGTTGAAGCAACAAGTTCTCAAGTGCTTGGGCATTTTCCAATGCTTTAGCAGACACAGTAATTGACGCAGGTTTTTGACCTAAACGTGCTGCACGGTCTTCTGCTGTTACCGGATTGGTATGAGCCGACCATTCAACCGACTCTTCCACCATACCCGCACCAATCGTTACGTTGTTCAAACGATCAATGAAAATAAATGAACCGGTATAACGGCTGTCCTGATAACGGTCAAATACTACTGGTGCATCAAATTCAATAGTGACGTTGGCAATCGCATTCAGCTCAAGGTGATCCACTTGCATTTGCTCAAGTGTATTCACATTGGTACGGAAGTTAATACCAGTCACTTTGGCAGGAACGGTTTGTGTACCAATTTTGATGTTATACAACTTGCCCAGCACAAGTGGTTGATCTGCCATCCATACCACAGTTGCTTTAACCGAACGCGAAATGGTAGGAATACCCTGATCCGCACGGATCAACATATTACCGCGTGATACGTCAATTTCATCGTTTAGCGTCAATGTCACCGCTTGACCTGCAAATGCATGTTCAAGATTGCCATCAAAAGTAACGATTTCTTTAACCGTTGAAGATTTGCCCGATGGCAAAGCAACAATTTTATCGCCCACGTTAATTTCACCAAGTGCAATCGTACCTGCGAAACCACGGAAGTCGAGGTTAGGACGGTTGACATACTGCACAGGGAAACGGAAATCACGTTTCGCGGTATCACGGTTAATTTCAACAGACTCAAGCGTACCCATTAAGGTTTCGCCAGTGTACCACGGCGTATTTTCAGACTTGTTCACCACGTTATCGCCATTCAATGCAGAAATAGGCGTAAAAATGATGTTGCTTGGCTTACGGTCGCCCAATTGGCTCACGAAGTTGGCATAGTCGGCTTGAATTTCATTGAAGCGCGCTTCAGAGAATTCAACCAAGTCCATTTTGTTAATCGCAACAATAATGTTCTTAATACCGAGCAAGCTTGCAATATAGGTATGACGACGAGTTTGAGTTTGCACACCATAACGCGCATCAATCAAAATGATCGCAAGGTCACAAGTAGATGCACCTGTCGCCATGTTACGTGTGTATTGCTCATGCCCTGGAGTATCAGCAATGATGAACTTGCGTTTTTCAGTAGAGAAATAACGATATGCCACATCAATGGTAATACCCTGTTCACGTTCAGCTTGTAAGCCATCTACAAGAAGCGCTAAGTCAGGCGCATCACCTGTGGTGCCGACTTTTTTAGAGTCGCGGGTTACCGCTTGCAACTGATCTTCATAGATCAATTTTGAATCATAAAGCAAACGACCGATTAAAGTCGATTTACCATCATCCACGTTACCGCAAGTCAAGAAACGCAATAAATCTTTATTTTCATGTTGTTTTAAATAGCCCAAGATATCCTGGCTAATGAGTTCTGATTGATGAGACATTGCTCAAACTCCACATATTCTTTAGAAATCGGTTGTTTTGAATCTCTTTGAATCCACCTAAATCCTCCACGGACCATGGAGGACTACCCTTTTTTATTTACCCTTCTTTTATAAAGAGGTAAGCAGCACTGCTGCACAAGAGAGATTTTTAAAGGGATTCTTAGAAATAACCTTCCTGCTTTTTCTTTTCCATCGAGCCTGCTTCATCATGGTCAATCATACGACCTTGACGTTCAGAACTTGTGGCCAAAAGCATTTCCTGGATAATTTCCGGCAAGGTGTTAGCAGTTGATTCAACCGCACCCGTCAATGGGTAACAACCTAATGTACGGAAACGTACCGATTTCATTTGCGGAACTTCACCTTCTTTTAAAGGCATGCGTTCATCATCAACCATAATCAGTGTGCCACTACGTTCAACTACAGGACGTTCTGCAGCTAAATAAAGTGGTACTAATGGAATACTTTCCAGATAGATGTATTGCCAGATATCAAGCTCAGTCCAGTTTGATAACGGGAACACACGAATACTTTCACCTTTGTTCACTTTACCATTGTAAAGGTTCCAAAGTTCGGGACGCTGGTTCTTAGGATCCCAACGGTGCTTCGTATCACGGAAAGAATAGACACGTTCTTTAGCACGTGATTTTTCTTCATCACGGCGCGCGCCACCAAAAGCAGCATCGAACTTGTATTTATCCAGAGCCTGTTTTAGGCCTTGGGTTTTCATGATGTCGGTATATTTAGAGCTACCATGATCAAACGGGTTGATCCCAGCGTCTTTCCCTTCTTTATTTTGATGTACGATCAGATCGAAACCATGGGTTTTCGCCATGTTGTCGCGGAATGTGATCATATCTTTGAACTTCCAACCTGTATCGACATGCAATAGCGGGAATGGGAGTTTTGCAGGATAGAATGCTTTTAAGGCAAGATGCAGCATCACGGCAGAATCTTTACCAATAGAATACAACATGACCGGATTTTCAAATTCGGCAGCCACTTCACGGATAATGTGAATACTCTCAGCTTCTAGCTGTTTAAGATGAGTAAGTCTTTCCTCATTTATGGACATTGACAACACCAACTCAGATCAACGTGTACTTATTACACTTTTAAAAATATATATATTCATTATAAAGATTTAGTTATCACAACTATTGCTTGTTTTATTATATTGATATGCAAAATTGTCATATAAAGCTTACCTAATAATAAGTATAAGTTTTTATTAATGATTCACTTAAATGCTGATCTATTATTTTATTCAGACAGTGCTATTACCACAAGCCAACATTAAAATTTACAAAATCTTATCTGATTGGTTATTCCTCTAAAACATCTATGTTATTCGTGCTGAAAATTACATAGAGTAGCCAAATTCTCTCCCATCTCCTATGTTGTTTTGTATTATGCCTACCCTAGACTGTACTCTTAAATCCGTTAAATCCAGCCTGGAACAGGCACAGCTTGCTGGTCATATCTATCAACACAATGAGCATTTTCTGATCTTGCAAGAACCTTTGAATGATGATGGTTCAATCCTGAATAATGTTGTGCAACACGAACTCACTGCTGACCAGATTGGGCTGCAATTTGGACTAAGACTTTCGGATAATTATTTCGATTTTTTGATGGGTGTTACCTATAGCAACCAAGACCGTAGCTATGAAATTGGTGCGGGTAATCTTAAGGCCGATCAAAAAGCATTTAACTTGCTCTATGCTTTTTATAACTACCCCAAAGCATTCTATTTGGTCAGTCTTCCACTTGCAGCCAATAGTGCGCAACTTGAAGAAGCAATTGAAAGCCAATTATTCAATCAACCTGAATTAAATTTCCTAAATACCGCAGTTAAAACTAATCCGATGGGACAACCAGTGCACTGGAAGAAAAACTTTATTACGCAACAGGCTTTGGAAATGAAAGTTCGTATTCAAACCTGTTTGAATTAAGCTTTATCTGAATTAGGGGCGGCTTAAATCAAGATCTGATTGTTTTGAGATGTCCTACATTTAGCCAATTTAATTAAAAGGTGGATGATCAGTATCTCCTAGACCTTTACCACATTTCTACTCTTTTATGAGAGGAGAAATTTAAATCATCTTCTATAAACTTTACTAAAAACACCTCTTCATAAAACAATAACTCTGCTCAACAACTGAATTCACATTTATATCAACATGAATTCATTTTTTAGACAAATTTATTTCTTCACCACTCTGTTTAATTTAGATTATTTTATATAAAAAACAACAATTTGAATAATTTAAGTGAACAAATGTATAGAGGTAAAAATAATGGGGGGAACTTATTATTCATTCTTTCACCCTCATTTTCAGCGTTTGTATTTGCTTGATATTGTTATCAGGCAGTTTAGAGCTAATTTTGCTTTTACTGAATGTTGGCTCTCAAGGATGGTTGAAGCAATTTTACCGAATAATTTAAGCACTGCATAACATGTTGAAATTGGCATCGATGCAGATCAGATTACCCAAGTTTTAACCTGGTTATATTTAGGTATGTGCCACTTTTTGTCCCGCTGATTATTTTCTTAGCCCTTTATAGTTTAACCGGTTGTATTATCCAACCGTATAGTTAATGAAACGAATAATATCTTGTCTATCGAAAACAGGTAGAAATCTAGATTCGTTTAGCATTATTAAAATATTTACACCAGATTATCCGTAAAAAGCATTAAATAGATAGAAATATTGATAATGTTAAAATCAATTAAATCAACATCCTAGGCTAGAGGCTCGGAATCAATGCATCAAGCGAAGTCTATTCGGATCATGGGTAACGTCTCTATCTGATTAAGTGGTGAATAGCGCTTTAGCTTTACGTTATCAAATTCAAATCCCCGATCATTACTAGCCTGATGAATTAACGGGGGGTATTCAAGCAGTTAATCCTAATAGTTTAACTCAAAGTCTAAAGTGGCTTCATCTAAATAAAAATTTAAAAAATGCAGCCAAATCAGCTACATTTTTTATTTTAAATTGAATAAATTTTATACAATTATTCAGCATAAACTTACTTGAGTTATAACTGTAGGACGTTACATTATCTGCTGACATTGCATATATAGAGCATAATAATGACTTCCTCTATTTACCCTGCCTTGCGGTTTAAAGAAAATACAAAAGCTACATTGGAATGGTATAGCTCTATTTTCCCAAATAGCCAAATTACTCAACAACCACTGGACACTGCGGTAAAAGCACAATTTTCAGGTATCCGTTTGTTGGTATTAACGGCGATGCCTCTTTTATAACCCATTCTTCTATTTCTTTTATGGTGACTTGCGAAACTTGTTCTAAATTGACTCTTACTGGAATGGAATTACCTTACAGGGCACTGAAGACCGGTGCAGTTGGTGTAAAGACTAATCTGGTATCAACTTGCAAGTTGTCCCGAAAATTTATGGGAGATTTTAAACAATAATCCTCCTAACCTAGATACCATATTCAAAATAAAAAAGAGTGCTTGATGATTTAATTCGAGCGCAATAAAAATTAAAAAATAAAATTTGCCCAGAATACAATCACAAATAATTTATGATTTTTCAAAAAACAATGATTTATCTAGCAAAAACTAACTAAACGCGAGTATAAAAAAATGATTAATTTTAAAAAGATGTGTAAAAATCGTTTTACCCCTTGCCTGTATTTAAGTCTAGGCTGCCTGACTTCTACTGTAAACTCTGCAGATTTACCTCAAATTAAACATCACCCTATAAATGATATTGTTCAGCAGAATACTGTCAAAAAACTTATTTCTTCAGCAAAGAAAACCACTAAAATTGATCAGATGCGCATTATGCATATCGATATTGACTATATATATGACAAAGACAAAAAACAGCAACAGGAGAATATTCGGACTTTAATAGAACGGATTCAACAGATTCAACCTAATACCATTTTTTTACAAGCTTTTGCTGATCCAGATGCGAATGGTTCAACAGATCGGGTCTACTTTAAAAACCGTCATATTCCCTTAAGAGAAAATCTTTTTCCAGTTCTAGTAAAGCAAATTCGTAGCAAAACTCAGGTAAAACATATATATGCGTGGCTGCCTTTAATGGCTTGGGAATTTCCAAAAAGCTACCACATTCCCTATGTTTTACATAGTGAAGGCGGAAAGCAAGGTTATATTCGGGTTTCTCCATTTGATCAACAAAACCTGAAATATGTTTCTGAAATTTATTTAGATTTTATGAAGTCTAATTCAGTGGATGGAGTACTCTATCATGATGATATTACCCTGAATGATTATGAAGATATTTCTGCTCCTGCCCGAAAGATGTATCAATCGTGGGGGTTTAATTCAGAGCAGATATCAAAACTCCAAAATTTTCCAAAAAAAGCACCATTAGCTCAACACAAAACAGCATATCTTGATCAATTTGCTGAAGGTATTAGCAAGATACTTAAACAACAGCAACCAAATATCCTTACTGCACGAAATATGTATGCACCCGTGGTATTAAATCCAGTAAGTGAGAACTGGTTTAGCCAGTCGATGCCCAGCACATATAAATACTATGATTATAATGCCATCATGGCGATGCCCTATATGGAAGAAGCCGATGATCATCAGCAGTTCTATTTAGATTTAATTCAACAATCAAAAAAATACGACCCAGAATTGAGTCGTACCATCTTTGAACTTCAAGCTGTGAATTGGAGAAATAATCAGAAAATATCTACCCAAGAACTTACAGAAACCATCAAGTTTTTAGAGAAACATGGAGTAAAACATATTGGTTATTACCCCGATGACTTTGTTACTGAACACCCTCAACCTTCTAGGCTGAAACACGCTTTTTTAACTGATGATTAACCTCAAAAAATTCTAACTTCCCTTTATTATCATAATAAAGGGTTAGATTTTTTGCCTGTTGCATATTCAGAATATCTATCGTATTAACCATAAAACTCCTTGCAAGCTGTTGTTCATCTATGGCTAAAGGAGTACTACGACGCTCACGGTTATAAAAGCGAATCCAGTTATATGTTGCCCAAAGCAGCAGTGCACATATAAAGGTGGTAATCATCATGATGATATTCATTAGACTCAACTGGCTATCGGGTGCCGCTTGGATCACCAGTTGTTGATAAATCGTTTTACCTTCTACCCACCAGAAAAATCCTGTCAACAGTGGCATGAACAACCACATAAAAGTAAGCCAACCTGCAATTTGCAAACTATAACCCACTGACTTATTTTTTACATATTCAGGTTTATCAATATAAGCAGGAAGTTCTAACTTCGACTCATCTTTAACAATATGAAGTTTATCTATATTAGTCATTTTTCATCTCTCCTCTAAAACCACGATCTGGACTAACCCATCGAGCACGCTTTTGAGTTTTGAAAATTGTTTTGGGTAATGCGACGACCGTGGTGAGCATCGCTAGTATCCAGAAGAATAATGGATACCAGATCACCCAAAAATAGTTCCTGAACATTCGGTCTTTATCATAAGATTTATCAATCCATAAACTGACAAAGAACTGGATAAGACACGTTAGCCCCAGAATCACCCCATACCATTGAGGAAAGAGCGATTGAATTGCCCATTCGCCCGGTAAAGAGAAAAACAGACCATATAAATACAAAAGAATAATACCAAACATCACATATGCCCAAACCACACTGATAACGGATTCCAGAGCAATTGGCCACATCCGGCGCAAATTCCACTTAAACAGTTTAGGGAGATAAGCGATTAAAACTTCAATTCCGCCTTGTGCCCAACGTAAGCGTTGCTTCCATAAACCGTTGATTGTTTCTGGCATATAAATGTAACAAAGTGCTCTTGGTACATATTGCAAATCCCAATGGTCAAACTGTAAACGCCATGACACATCAATATCCTCTGTAATCATGTCATCACGCCAATAACCAATACGGTCTAAAGCAGTTTTACGAAAACCGGCAATTGCACCCGAAACTGTAAAAATCCGTCCATAAGTTCGTTGGGCGCGTTTAATCAAACCAATGATCGAGGAAAACTCACCCACTTGAATTTTACCGAGGATACTAGAACGGTTCACAATACGAGGATTACCCGTTACCGCACCAATTCTCGGGAAGCGGGTTAAATGATGCATCATCCATAAAACAGCATGCGGATGTAATAAGGCATCCCCATCAATACAGACCAGATATTCATTTTGACTGACCATTGCACCTGCACGAAGCGCATAAGCCTTACCTTGATTTTCAGCTAAATGAACCACTCTCAATTTTGGGTATTGCTGTAAAAGTGAATCTAGAATTTCAGCAGTTTTGTCTCGACTTCCATCATTCACTGCAATCACTTCAAAATTTGGGTACTGAGATTGCATTGCAAATTTAATCGTTTCTCGGACCTGTGCTTCTTCATTAAAACAAGGAATAACAATACTACAGCCATGTTCACTTGGTTTTGGTAAGGCTGTTTTTTTAACTTCGTGCTTTAAGTAAAACCAGATCCCCCCCGCTATCCAAAGCCATGCCATAAATAAAGGATAGAAAAAGGCAAAGCCAAAATAAAAATCACTAAATCTAAGATGAATCAACTCTTCCATTATTTCATCTCCTTGGCAATGTTGCCTTCAAAAGGATTTCGATAAGTTAATGGACTGTCATTTGAACTAATAGACTGGTAAAGATTTTCCTGAAATCGTCTACCTTCGTTTAATTGATAATTATTAAGACCAATTTTTTGTACAGCCAGCCTTTTTAAAACTTGATAATCATATTGATATTCTTTCCATTCACTTTTAGATACATTCGGATCAACGGTAAAACTCACAATCAAATGCTGTTTCTGTTTAAGATTCAATTGTTCTAACTGTTTTTGCATGGCTTTAAATACTTTAGGGTAACGAACAGGATCAAGTTCGAGATATAGGAAGTCGCCTTGAACTAGACAACTGTCAAGTAAGAGTTTTAAACCATCTAAATGCTTATCCTTTAAAGTCATTTTCAATGCAGTCTGATAATTATTACTAATGTTTGTGTAATATTTTGCCTTTTCTTTGCTGCGTTCTTTAATTTGAAAAACTTGTTTCATTTTTTGGCTACAAGCACCATCCCAAGTTTTATCTTGTACGCCACATAAGAACTCATCACCAATTTCTATCATCAAGCCTTCAATTGATGAGTTATTCTTGACCAAATCAGCGGTTAACTCATCAAGCTTAAGGCCTTGTTGTGTTTCCAGACTTATAGGCAGTTCCGCATATACTCGATTATTGATGCGTGTGCGCGCCTGCCAAACTGTTCGATTCAGCAAATCTTGGCGCATATGAAGCTGCTGATTTGGGAAATAAGCAACGTCTATTTTTCCATCCCCATTTTCGTCAGCCACTGCTTTTAATACAATCGTATTGGTTTTTAATGAATTAACTTGATCTAATAACTGTCCGAGTTTTTGATCGAATACTTGATTGTTTTTGCTGACCATTTCACTTAATTCGAAACGAATAATACTTTTGCGTTGCTTATAGAGTGCTCGTGCAAAAGTCAAAAAATCCAGCATTTCCTCATGGATCATTTCAGGCGTTGGATTATTCATAATCAAGCCGCGTTGATATGTGGCCCCGGAGTCCACAAGTGTAGACATACTGCCCAAGCTAAAAGACATTGGCAATCCTGCCTTTGCCGCAAGTTGTTCACTTTCTTTTGTTACTGCCCCATAAGGCCAGAAAATAGCTCTGGTATTGATACCTAACTGGAAGTCTAAAATTTCCTTAGATTTTCTTAAATCCGCAATCACTCGTTTTTGATAAGCTTGTTCAGATTCATATTTACCCAGCTTAGGCAGATATTCACGGGTAATTGCAGCAGGCTGCATATTTTTTTGTGGATTGCCAAGAATACCTTTATGCAAATCGTCTGAGTGTGAAGCAAAATCGACTAAACCTGATTCTTGCATTTCACGCATTTGATCCCAGGTCATTAAATTATTTTCACCATAGGCAGAATAGGCATCTTTGTTGTTGCCATTAATCCAACTGGTTGGAATTGCAAATACGGCTGGAAAATCATATTGCTTCAATAAAGGGAAAACTCGGGTATAACTACTTAATGCCCCATCATCGAAAGTCAACAATACTGATTTAGGAGGCAGGCTCTTTTTCTTTTGACGTGCTTCCCACACATCTTGCAGGCGAATTGGATGCCACCCTTCTTGTTGAATCCACGCAAAAAATTGTGCTAAATTTTTAGTACTAATTGCATAAACATCTCGATCCCCCACCTTAGCGACATCATCTCGTACATCATGAAAAGTAAGAGTTACAAAAAGATTATCTGGCATTTCAATTGCTGAATTTGTCACATTTTGAGCCAAACTTACGCTAGGAATTGCTAAATTTGTTGTCAACACTACAGCGAATAAAATTGTTGCAATTTTTCTCATTAAAAATTCCCCTTAAAACCAAGCACTGCGTAAGTTCTTTTTTCATCTATACCATCATAAGGATGTGTTCCCCATCCTATTCCGTAATTCAAATTCCAAGTCCGCGAAAGTTGCCAGTCATGTTGGTAAAATGCGTTATAAATCGGTTTTGAGGAAAATCCGTCTTGCCCAAAAGTTCCGATGGTTGCTTCGAAATGTTGTGTGAAATTTCTGTCATGTCTACGCCAAGTAATCCAATCATGTTGTAAAGTGAGTTCTGCGCTATAACTTTCTTTAGGATTGAAATAATCAACTTGTATATCATCATTTTTACTGTAATACCCGCCTAAAATAAAACTGGTAATATGATGTGGAGCCGCAAAAACCCGTTGCTTAAAGTAGGCAGAGACTTCCTGACGGGTATTTCCATCATCAATATCAGTTAATTGATAAGCTGTACCCGCTTCACGAGATTCATTGTGATTCCAGTTCAGACCAAAAGTATAAGATTGACCTTCATTACCTTTTTTTATAGCTTGTAATGGAATATCGGCCTGACTATTAAAACCTAAAACATACTGCCAGTGATCACTCAACCATTGTGACCAGTCCACTTGTACTCCAAAACGATCATCTTCATTATCTATACTTTGAGAAAGCATGATATTTGCGGCTTTACGACGCGATTCCCATTCAAGTCCAAGTCCCACACGTTGATCATCAATTTTGCCATCCTCATAATTCGCCCAACGATTACTATGATTGGTATAAGCACGAAAAGTATCAAAAAACCATGGGGTATTAATACGTGTTAAATTCTCCTGTTCACGACTGCCTTTTAAACGATTCAGAACAGCAGAGTTATCAGATTCATTTTTTGAAAAAGTACTCTGATGCTGAATGGAGAAACGATTACGATCGTCAAGTTCTTTTTTGCTTTTTACAACACCAGAATCTCCTGGCATGGCTTCCATAAGATAAGCATTCTGCTTACGCCATTCTGAAATATCACCTAATGCCTGCATATTCTCTAAGTGATTGATTCGTATTAAGGAATCAACTGGCTCAACACCATCCCATTGCGCCAGTGTCCATTCTGAGCGTTGAGGTTGTTTACGCCAGCGTTGTACTAGCGCAAGATTACTTTGATAAACCACATTATTGGGTGCTTTTGCGACCAGCTTTTCAAAATATTGTTGCGCTTTAGCATATTCTTGGCGATAAACATAATTGAGACCGACCAAGTTTATATATTCCATACGGTCCTCATGGGTAACTCTATCGACACCTTTTGCATTGCTATATCGATAAGTAGGCAACATTTTGTCCATTTCTAACAGTAAATTATTGGCCTGCTCATACTTTTCTTGTTCAATTAATGCGTAATACAAACCTGAATACACTTCATAAGTTTGATAGTTTTTTTCCTTTAGCAAACTTCTATATTGTGCCTCGGCCAATTTAGGTTGCCGATTCTTTAAATACGCATCTGCAATCGCTTGACGTACATAAGGAGGCATTTGCTCGATAGGTAATCCAATTTTGGGTATTTGTGCGAGCACTTCCTGAGCCAAGTTTCTCTCATTTAAAGCATATATGTACTCGTAATAAAATTGACGTTTAATATTGGGGTCATTAGGCAGTTGGGATTCATACTTTGCCATCTCATCTATAACTTGATTGAGTTGTTTATAAGCAATATTTCCACGATCACGATAGGTTGAAGCCTTGTAATACTGCACTGCATTCTGAATGCGCAGGGTAAATTCACTAATTTTTGCATTTGTTCTAAGTTGAGGTTTATTTGCCAATATTTGATTATTCTGAATATATTTTTCTGCTTTGGCATAATCTGCATTTACCATAAGTGCCAATGCATACTGCTCTTGCGCACTACTATTATTTGGATTCTTTTCAACGGCTAAACTGGCGGTATTCAATGCCTCCACTGGCATATTTAAAATGCGATAGGCATAAGCAAGCTGAGCTAAATAATCAGGATCAATATAGTTGATATCGAGCGCAGACAAGGTTTTTTTCGATTCAAGAGTTTTACCTGCTTCTGCCTGTAATACCCCTATCCATACAACCCATATTTGATTTTGATCGGTCTGAGCGAATTTTTTCGCCCATTGTTCTGCCAATTCAAATTTTCTTAGATCGCGCAAGGCTTTAAGGACATCAACCTTTGCATAATCTGGAAATTGTTGTGTTTGTATACCGGAGAGATATTTAATATCTTGCTCGGTAAATTTTTGATGTTCATATGACATCACAATAAAATCAGCAATCAGTTTCTGATTATTGGGCTGGAGCACTAATAATTGTCTGAGTTTTTGTAAACCCGCATCTACCTGTCCTTGCTTAATCGAATCTACTGTTTTTTCACGTTGCGGATCTATAGAGTCCCTATATAATAATTCTGCATGCAAAAATGTAGAAAACAGTAAGGTGCTACAAGAGAGGGTAAGTATATTTAATCTAGAATCTACTTTATTCATATTTAAAAATTCATCATTCATTGTTATTAATTGTTGCAATCCAATAAACAATACCCTCAAAGCTAATCATATCAACCTTTTTTTGTGTTTCATTTTGTGTTTTTATCTATTAATATGACACATATCACTTTATAATAATCGTGAAAAATAATCCTGTATATTTTTTATTAGGTTATTTCTTTATATTAATTTTAATAAATAGACATTCATAAATTATTTTTGCTCAGTTCAATATTGTAAATTCCAGCCTTTAAATTGAATCTTAAATCGAGTCTTTTTCCTCTATTTCGATAACGTTCCGCAAGGATTTTATTATTCTTTTATCGATTTTTTGGTTATGACTTTTTAGTGCAGAATCCAGTTTACAACGTCTCTTAGCTTTGAACGACAACTAGCTATTTGAATAAAAATTATAATCCCTTGATCGCCTTTATCTGCAAGGATAACCCCCCCAAAAGAAATCTACTGTAAATTGCATTTGAATACCTCAACATCATCCCCCGCACCGCGACAGGTACATAAACTCATTATTTACTGAGTTGTATACTGAATAATGGTCTGCACTTTAAAGGTATATGTTTTTTTCTCGCCGCTATAGCTATTTTTAGGCTTTTGGATTGAAATTTCTGTAGCCTGTATAATCAAAAAATTCCCATCAATGCATTAGCATTATCTTTCTAATTGAAAACGTACAACAGGCAAATTCTTCGGTAAATTAAAACAGACTCGACTGAATCAAATCATCTTCTACATACCATAAAACTCTTGAGGATGTTGGATCTGGAACCCCATGACTCGTAGCCTCATGAAAAAGTTCTTTATTTGCGCTACTAGCTCAGACAAAACAGAACTTGACCTTCTGGGCTTGACTTGGGCGGTCCGCATTTAGTAAAACATGCATTTTAGTTGCTTAACCTTTAAATAGAAGTTAACCAAGCGATGTCTGTGTATTACTTGCACTGTGTTTCAGAAAGCTTTTTAAACTGATGTATTTCATTCGCAAATTATGCAGGATAGCGCTGAAATGTAGCATATAAATATCAAACCAAAAGATGCTTATTTTTGATTTATGAAAAAAATCCATTAATTTTAATGAATATACCCCAATAAAAAAGCTCTCAAATGAGAGCTTTTTTATTTTTCAAAAAATTAAGTCAAGCTTTTGTCTTTTAATACTTGAAGCATCGTCGAACCCAATTCTGCTGGACTACGAGTATAGGCTATACCAGCACGTTCAAAGGCAGCAAACTTTTCTTCCGCAGTCCCCTTACCACCTGAAATAATTGCGCCTGCGTGGCCCATACGTTTGCCTTTAGGTGCAGTTACACCAGCAATATACCCTACTACAGGTTTGGTCACATGTGACTGAATATATTCAGCGGCTTCTTCTTCCGCAGTACCGCCAATTTCACCAATCATAATGATGGCTTCAGTTTGCGGGTCTTCTTGGAACAGTTTCAAGCAGTCAATTTGGTTCATGCCCGGAATTGGGTCTCCCCCAATTCCGATACAAGTCGACTGACCTAAACCCAGCTTCGTGGTTTGCGCCACAGCTTCATACGTCAAGGTTCCTGAACGCGAAATGATTCCAACTTTACCCGGTTGATGAATATGTCCCGGCATAATGCCAATTTTACATTCACCTGGAGTAATAATACCCGGACAGTTTGGCCCAATTAGACGTGCGTTATTACCATAGGTTTCAAGATAACGTTTGGCTTTTAACATATCTAATGTGGGTACGCCTTCTGTGATCACCACAATTAAACCAATACCTGCATCTACAGCTTCTATAATAGAATCTAAAACAAAAGGTGCGGGTACATAAATCACAGAAGCATCAGCATTGGTTTCTTTTACTGCTTCATTCATGGTGTTAAATACAGGAAGACTTAAATGCGATTGTCCGCCTTTACCAGGAGTTACTCCGCCCACCACTTTAGTACCATAAGCAATGGCTTGTTCTGAGTGAAATGTACCATTTTTACCGGTGAAGCCTTGTACCAATACTTTGGTGTCTTTATTAACTAATACGCTCATGATTGATACTCCCTTACGCTTTCACTGCAGCAACAATTTTTTCTGCGGCATCCGCCAGACCATTCGCAGAAATTAATTTCAAATCTGATTCATCAAGTAATTTTGCCCCTAACTCTGAATTGTTGCCTTCCAAGCGCACAACTACAGGTACGGTGACATGTACTTCCTGAACTGCTGCAATAATTGCTTCTGCAATCATGTCACAACGCACAATACCCCCGAAGATATTGATCAACACACCTTGCACAGATGAATCTGAAAGGATAATTTTAAATGCTTCAATCACACGGTCTTTGGTTGCACCACCACCAACATCAAGGAAGTTTGCAGGTTGACCACCGTACAGTTTGATGATATCCATGGTAGCCATAGCAAGGCCTGCGCCATTGACCATGCAACCAATATTACCTTCAAGTGCCACATAGTTCAGATCAAATTCGGAAGCTTTCAGTTCACGCTCATTTTCCTGAGACTTATCGCGCATTGCTGTAATTTCAGGTAAACGATACAGTGCATTTGAATCGATCCCCACTTTGGCATCGACACACAGGATATCGCCATTTTCTCGAACTGAAAGTGGATTAATTTCAAATAATGCAAAATCATTTTCAATAAAGGCTTGATAAGCCGCCGTCATAATCTTGACAAATTGGTTGATTTGTCCATCTTTTAAATTAAGGGCGAATGCAACTTCACGGGCTTGAAAAGGTAAAAGCCCGACCAGAGGATCGACTTCAACTTTAATAATTTTTTTTGGGGTTTCTTCTGCAACTTTTTCAATTTCTACCCCTCCTTCTGTAGATGCCATAAAGGTGACACGACGGCTAGAACGATCGACCACTGCACCAAGATATAATTCACGCTCAACCGGATAAACATCCTCACAGACCAGAACACTATTTACCGGCTGACCATTGGCATCAGTTTGATAGGTTACAAGTCGTGTGCCAATAATGCCATTTGCATATTCAGCAGCTTCCTCACTGGATTTTACGACTTTAACACCACCTGCTTTACCACGTCCTCCAGCATGAACTTGAGCTTTCATCACGGCAAACTTGCCACCGAGTTGCTCAAATGCTGCGACAGCTTCTGCTGCATTGGTTGCCAGTACACCCTCTTGAATAGGCATACCATATTTTTTTAATAACGCTTTTGCTTGATACTCATGTAAATTCATCGAATAACCTTTTATTACTTCTTCGCTTTGTTATGACCCACCAATACCCAGACATCCATCAAAGCAGTATTGGCATTTTTTAAAATCTTTCTTATCTTTATTTTTAGATGATTGTTCCAACAAAAACAACCATCAAATGTAAAAAGAGCGACCTAAGTCGCTCTTTTACTCATCTTATTTACGCTTACGCTGAATCGCGTGAATCGCTCGTCCATCCACTGCCAGTGCAGCTTCATGAACCACTTCAGAGAATGTTGGGTGACCAAAAGTCATCAATTGTAGATCTTCAACTGAAGATACAAACTCAAGTGCGATCATACCTTGGTGAACGATGTCAGACGCAGCAGGTCCAATCACGTGCATACCGAGTAGACGATCTGTTTTTGCATCAGCAACAAACTTAACGAAACCGGCACCTTCACCAGCAGCGAGTGCTCGACCATTCACAGCAAAACCGAATTGACCAGTTTTAACTTCGTGACCTTTTTCAGTCGCTTGCTGTTCTGTTAAACCTACCCACGCCGCTTCTGGATGTGTGTAAATGACAGAAATAATCGTGTCATAGTTCACTTGAGCAGCATGACCGTGAATACGTTCAACTGCCATTACGCCTTCTTCCATTGCTTTATGTGCAAGCATTGGACCACGTACCAAGTCACCAATTGCGTATACGCCTTCAACAGAAGTTGCACACCAATCGTTTACTTCAACCAAACCACGTTCAGTCAATTTAATGCCTGAATCATCAGCCAATAAACCTTCAGCATAGGCACGGCGACCTACACAAACGATCAATTTATCGAAAGTTTCAGTTTTCTCTTCGCCAGCTTGGTTATATTTAACCGTTACTTCACGACCGTTGATTTCAGTACCTGCAACTTTCGCACCGATACGGATATCCATACCTTGCTTAGTCAACAGTTTTTGGAAGTCTTTTGCCAAAGCTTTATCAGCCATTGGCAAGAATGCATCCATTGCTTCAAATACAACAACTTCCGCACCCAAACGACGCCAGACTGAACCCAGCTCAAGGCCGATAACACCAGCACCAATCACACCTAAACGCTTAGGTACTTCTGGGAATTCAAGCGCGCCAGTAGAATCAACGATTAAGTCTTGATCTACAGGAGCTGAAGGAATGTTAATTGGTACAGAACCTGTCGCAAGAATCACGTATTTAGGCTCTAAAACTTGAGTTTCACCTTCGTGAGAAACAAATTCTACTTTTTTACCTGCAAGCAGTTTACCGGTACCCTTTAACCACTCGATACCATTACCTTTAAGTAATTGATCGATACCACCAGTCAACTGATCTACAACTTTGTCTTTACGAGCCAGCATTTTAGCAAGATCAAATTTAACTTCACCGGTCGTAATACCATGGTCATCTAAATGCTGAACGGTATCTTCATAGCGATGTGAAGAATCAAGTAAAGCTTTAGACGGGATACAACCCACGTTTAAGCATGTACCACCCAAAGATGGTTTACCTTTATGAATACGTTTTTCGATACAAGCAACTTTGAAACCAAGTTGAGCCGCACGAATTGCTGCTTCATAACCACCTGGTCCACCGCCAATTACTACTAAGTCAAACTGTTGAGACATTTTTATCTCCAAAAATGGGCTTAGAGGATCACCCTAAGCCCATGGATTTATTCTTTAGAATTAAAGATCAAGGATAAGACGAGCTGGCTCTTCTAACAATTCTTTAATTGCCACAAGGAAACCTACAGCTTCTTTACCATCGATTAAACGGTGGTCATAAGAAAGCGCCAAGTACATCATTGGTAAAATTTCTACTTGACCATTTACAGCCATTGGACGTTCCTGGATTTTATGCATACCCAAGATTGCAGTTTGTGGCGTGTTCAAGATAGGAGTCGATAACAATGAACCGAAAGTACCACCATTAGTAATAGTGAACGTACCACCAGTCATGTCTTCAATGCCCAATTTACCGTCACGTGCTTTACCAGCAAACGCACGGATGCCATTTTCAACTTCAGCATAGTTCATGCGATCTGTATCACGAAGTACAGGAACCACTAAACCACGCTCAGAAGATACAGCAACACCGATGTCATAGTAACCGTGATACACGATATCGTCGCCATCAATTGAAGCATTTACCGCTGGGTAGCGTTTAAGTGCTTCAGTTGCAGCTTTAACAAAGAATGACATGAAGCCAAGACGTGCACCATGACGTTTCTCGAATGCATCTTTATATTGAGCACGCATTTCCATGATTGGTTTCATGTTCACTTCGTTAAATGTCGTCAACATTGCAGTGCTTTGTGTTGCAGCAAGAAGACGTTCAGCAACACGTTTACGTAAACGAGTCATTGGAACACGTTTTTCGATGCGCTCACCAATAGCAACACTTAATGGTGCAGCAGCAGGAGCCGCTGGTTTAGCTTGATGACTTGCAACATCTTCTTTAGTGATACGGCCACCGCGACCAGTACCGGTAACATCACCAGCAGCAATACCCGTTTCAGTTAATGCTTTACGTACCGCAGGCGCTTGGTCAGCAACCGGTTGAGCACGCTCGACAACAGGTGCAGCACCCGCTTCTGTTTTAGATGCAGCTTGTTCAACTTGTCCTTCAGACTGAACTGCTTGAGTTTGAGAAGCACCAGACACAGCACCTTCTTCAAACTGTGCAATCACTTCGTTAGAAAGAACAGTTTCGCCTTCACCTTTAATGATGGTAGCGATTGTACCGTCAGCAGGAGCAACAACTTCTAAAACAACTTTATCGGTTTCAATATCGCAGATCACTTCATCACGTGATACAGCTTCACCTGGTTGTTTGTGCCAAGTTGCAATCGTACCGTCTGCAACTGACTCTGGAAATACCGGTGCTTTAATTTCGGTTGCCATTATTTAGAATCTCCTGATTGTTCAGCTACGATCGCCAATGCGTCATTTACTAGCTGAGCTTGTTGTTTTGCATGCAAATATGGTGAACCACAAGCTGGCGCAGCAGAAGCTGGACGGCCTGCGTAACTGATACGGACTTGTTTAGCAGATTTCATCACATCGTCATATAGACGCGGCGCGATGAATAACCAAGCACCTTGGTTTTTCGGCTCTTCTTGAGTCCAGACCACTTCTTTTAGGTTTGGATAAGAAGCAAGTACTTCAGCAATACGTTGTTCTGGGTATGGATACAATTGTTCAATACGAACGATTGCAGTGTTATCTAGATTTTCTGCACGGCGTTTTTCAAGTAAATCGTAATAAACCTTACCGCCACACAGGACTAAACGAGTCACGTCAGCGTGATTGATTTGATCTACTTCATCAATTACCGTCTGGAATGTACCAGTTGCAAGCTCTTCCAACGTAGACGTTGCAAGTTTGTGACGAAGCAATGACTTCGGTGAAGTCACGATCAATGGCTTACGGATTGGACGAATCGCTTGACGACGTAAAGCATGGAAAATCTGTGCAGGTGTCGTTGGTGTAATCACTTGCATGTTGTCTTCAGCACATAACTGTAAGAAACGCTCTAAACGTGCAGATGAATGCTCTGGACCCTGACCTTCATAACCGTGTGGAAGCAACATGGTTAAACCACATACGCGTTCCCATTTGGTTTCGCCTGAAGCAATAAATTGGTCAATTACTACTTGCGCACAGTTCGCGAAGTCACCAAATTGTGCTTCCCAAATAATTAAACCGTGTGGAATTGTAGTTGCATAGCCATATTCAAATGCAAGTACGGCCATCTCAGACAAGAGTGAGTCATAAATTGCAGTGCGCGGCTGGTTCTCTTTGATATGACAAAGCGGAATATAAGTTGAACCATCCACCTGGTTATGCAGTTTCGCATGACGATGTGAGAAGGTACCACGACCAACGTCTTCTCCAGTAATACGAACCATGTAGGTTTCATCAAGCAAGGTTGCATAGGCTAAAGTTTCAGCCGCCCCCCAGTTTAATGGCATTTCACCGGTCTGCATTTTTAAGCGTTCATCAATCACTTTCGCGACTTGACGTTGCATCACGAAGCCTTCAGGAAGCTCGCGCATTTTAGTGCCAAGTTCTTTTAAGCGTTCGATTGGGAAAGTTGTATCCCAAACATCTGTGTATTCGTGACCTAAATAAGGGGCCCAATCCACAAACATTTTCGTATTTGGTTCAAGTACCAAAGCATTAGCAACGTGCTTACCGGCTTCAAGATCTGAACGGTAGTTTTCAACCATTTGATCAGCAGCGGCACGATCAAGTACACCTTCTTTAACCAGTTGATCGGCATAAAGTGCACGGGTAGTCACTTTCTTGTTGATCACTTGATACATCATTGGCTGTGTTGCTGCTGGCTCATCTGCTTCGTTATGGCCGCGACGACGATAGCAGAACAGGTCAATCACAACGTCTTTACGGAACGTATGACGGAAGTCATGCGCCAATTGAGTCACGAAAATCACAGCTTCAGGATCATCGCCATTCACGTGGAATACCGGTGCCTGAATCATTTTTGCGATATCGGTACAGTATTCTGTAGAACGTGCATCACGTGGATCAGAGGTTGTGAAGCCCACTTGGTTATTCACCACAATATGAACTGTACCACCCACGGTATAACCACGAGTTTGTGACATCTGGAAGGTTTCTTGGTTTACACCTTGACCTGCAAATGCTGCATCACCATGTACAATAATTGGCAATACATCATCACCACCGATATCGCGACGGCGTACTTGACGAGCACGTACCGAACCTTCAACTACAGGTCCCACGATTTCCAAATGTGAAGGGTTAAACGCCAATGCCAAGTGAACTTCACCACCCGCTGTCATCACGTTAGAGGAGAAACCCTGGTGATATTTAACGTCACCCGAACCTTTTTTATGAATTGATTTACCTTCAAATTCACCAAAAAGATCTGCCGGGTTTTTACCCATGATGTTGACTAAAAGGTTGAGACGACCACGGTGTGGCATACCAATCACAACTTCTTTACAACCCACAGAGCCGGCACGCTGAATAATTTCGTTGACCATCGGGATGAATGATTCACCGCCTTCAACACCGAAACGTTTAGCACCCACGTATTTATTACCTAGGAATTTTTCTAGGCCCTCGGCTGCAGTTAAACGCTCAAGGAAATGTTTTTTCTGTTCTGCAGTAAAATTAAATTGACCTTTCGCACCTTCAAGACGTTGTTGAATCCAACGTTTCTCTTTAGTGTCAACAATATGCATGTATTCAGTACCAACAGAACCGCAATAAACGGCTTCCATTGCTTCAACCATTTCACCAAGCGTAGCTTCTGTTTTACCCAGTGCAAGGTTGCCTGTATTAAATACTGTATCGAGATCAGATTTAGTCAAACCGTGCGTAGCAAGATCAAGATCAGGCACATCTTCACGTTTTGCCAAACCTAATGGATCCAATTTTGCTTTTTGATGACCACGATTACGATAGGCAGCAATCAGCTGTAAAACGCCAATTTGACGACGTTCATGCTCAGAACTTACAGAACTTTGAACAACAGGCTGTACGCGGCTTGAATTGCGACCTAATAAAAGGAATTGCTCACGTACATTGCTATGTGGTTGATCACCTTTAGGGAATTTATCGAAATATTCGCGCCAGTCAGCTCCAACTGAGTCTGGTGACGTCAAATAATGTTCATAAAGTTCTTCAATATACGCTGCACTGTCAGCGCTTAGTTCAGTGTCAAGACGCAGTGCGTCAGCAACTTCTTGCATTTGTGGACCCATTTCCTATTGCAAAAACATTTTCAGGATGCTTTTTAAGCGAACCCATGATTAATAATGTCAAATTGGTAACATGACATTAGTCCCCATCAGGCATAAGCCATGAGGCGTTATCACTACATCAGGAATAACCTAATGTGAATAATGAATCATAACGCCCTCATTGGCATCATCACTCATTTAAATACTCGACCGAAACCGAGCAATTTTTTGCAAATCGACTTAGAAAAAATAACTACGCGACCTATTTTTTCTAAAACGATTAATCTTTATTTATACCCCTTATATACACTCTAAAATGTTGAAAAAATGTACATAAACAAGGCGCTTTTTTTAAATATAACGATGTATCAAATCGTAACATGATATCTAGTTACAATTGATTTTTTTGACACATACCTCTCATAAATTAGCGAAATACATCCTTCCCATTTTCCTTTAACATATGGTGCTTTATTTAATAATTGGTTTCAATGTAGACCATAGTCCCAAGCCAACAATTTAAATACAACAAAAGAGAGCGCAATATTTAAACTGGCCCTCTTTATTTACGCCATATGGTAACATTTTAATCTCAACTTTGCAGATTGAAACTTAAGATTGGCGCTTTAATTGTCGATTCGAACAACTTAACTACAATTCAATGAAGCTTTAATGTCATTTACGGTTAATTTTAAACAATTCCAGTCGTTTGCTTCAGCGCCAACAAATAATCCTCTTCCCCCAATTACATAGATTTTTTGCATAAATCTATAAATGATTATGATATTCAAAACATAAAAAAGCACACCTTAAGGTGTGCTTTTTTGGACTGGTACAGATTAGCCAGCTTGATCTAACAACATGCTACGGATGTGACCGATCGCCTTAGTTGGATTCAAACCTTTAGGACAAACAGATACACAGTTCATAATACCCTTACAACGGAACAAGCTGAATGGATCATCTAGACGAGCCAAACGATCTTGTGTCGCTGTATCACGAGAATCAATAATGAAACGGTATGCATTCAACAATGCTGAAGGACCCAAGAATTTATCCGGGTTCCACCAGAATGATGGGCATGCAGTTGAACAGCATGCACAAAGAATACATTCATACAGACCGTTTAAATGCTCGCGTTCTTCAGGAGACTGTAAACGCTCCTTCGCTGGTGCAGGCTGATTATTGATCAAGAATGGATGAATTTTGTTGTACTGATCGTAGAACTGGTTCATATCAACAACCAAGTCTTTTACTACAGGTAAACCCGGTAAAGGACGAATGGTGATTTCGTTTGGTAAATCGTTCAGATTCCACAAACAAGCCAAACCGTTTTTACCGTTGATGTTTACGCCATCAGAACCACAAATACCTTCACGACATGAACGACGGAACGTTAAAGATTCGTCTTGTATTTTCAACGCAAGAAGAGCATCAAGCAACATACGGTGCTTGTCAGTCAACTCAAGTTTAAAAGTTTGCATGTACGGTGCTTTATCCTTGTCAGGATCATAGCGGTAGATATGGAATGTACGGATACCTCTACTCATCTTTATTCTCCCGATTAGAATGTACGTGGTGCTGGTGGAATCGCATCAACCGATACTGGTTTGTAACGGACTGGTTTGTACTCAAGACGATTGTCTGAAGAGAACCATAAAGTATGCTTCATCCATTCATCATCACGGCGACCGTAAGAATAAGTTGGGTGATCTGCTGGCAATTCATAATCAACAACAGTATGTGCACCACGACATTCTTTACGTGCAGCAGCCGAAATCAAGGTCGCTTTAGCAACTTCATACAAGTTTTCAACTTCTAGAGCTTCAACACGTGCAGTGTTAAATACTTTAGATTTGTCTTTTAAATGAATGTTGCGAACACGTGGTTCAATCGCAAGAATCTGTTTCACGCCTTCATCAAGTAATGCTTGAGTACGGAATACACCGGCATGATCTTGAACGATATCACGAATTGCATCAGCAACTTCTTGAGCATTTTCACCCGAAGTTGACTCATCCAAATGACGAATACGTTTTCTTGTATTTTCAAACACAGTAGTCGGAAGCGGTTGATACTCATCACCATGATGTTTAGTCACGTAATCGATGATGTGTTCGCCTGCAGCCTTACCAAATACAACCAAGTCAAGCAGTGAGTTCGTACCTAAACGGTTTGCACCATGTACAGACACGCAAGAACATTCACCAATTGCATAGAAGCCTTTAACAGGTTTTGTATAGTTACGCTCACCGCCATTGCTTGAGTAAACGTCACCACTTTTATCGTAACCTGCTTCAAAGTTAGTATCCGAAGCACCTTCAGGAACAACAACTTGCCCATGAATATTCGTTGGAATACCACCCATTTGATAATGGATTGTCGGCACAACAGGAATTGGTTCTTTAGTGATGTCTACGTTTGCAAACTTCTTACCAATCTCAAATACAGATGGAAGACGTTTCATAATGGTATCAGCACCCAGATGCGTCATATCAAGCAAGATATAATCACCTTTAGGACCACAACCACGACCTTCTTTGATTTCCTGATCCATAGAACGTGATACGAAGTCACGCGGTGCCAAGTCTTTCAAAGTCGGAGCATAACGTTCCATAAACGGTTCGCCGTCTTTGTTACGAAGGATTGCACCCTCACCACGACAGCCTTCAGTCAACAATACGCCTGCGCCCGCAACACCTGTTGGGTGGAACTGCCAGAATTCCATATCTTGTAATGGAATGCCAGAACGCGCTGCCATACCAAGACCGTCACCAGTGTTGATATACGCATTGGTAGATGCACGGTAAACACGACCCGCACCACCTGTTGCAAATAATGTCGCTTTTGCCTGGAATACCGCAATATTACCGGTTTCCTGGTCAATTGCAGTTACCCCGAGTACATCACCCGCTTCGTTACGAATCAGATCAAGTGCGATCCATTCTACGAAGAATTGCGTACCCATTTTCACGTTGCTTTGATAAAGCGTATGAAGAAGCGCATGACCTGTACGGTCAGCTGCCGCACATGCACGTGGAACCGGTTTTTCACCGTAGTTTGCAGAGTGACCGCCGAATGGACGCTGGTAAATCGTACCGTCTGCGTTACGGTCAAATGGCATACCCATGTGTTCAAGTTCGTAAACAACTTTAGGCGCTTCACGGCACATAAACTCGATTGCGTCTTGGTCACCTAACCAATCCGAACCTTTTACCGTGTCATAGAAGTGATAGTGCCAGTTATCTTCTTGCATATTACCAAGAGATGCACCAATACCACCCTGCGCTGCAACAGTGTGCGAACGTGTCGGGAATACTTTAGTCAGGACTGCAACATTCAAACCTGCTTGAGCAAGTTGATATGAAGCACGCATACCTGAACCACCACCACCAACGATAACTGCATCAAAAGTGAGGTGTTGAATGTTTGTATAATCTTCTTTAGGGGTTATTGCGCCCATGATATTTTCCTATCAATTCGCCCAAAAAATCTGGATAGCCCAGATTGCATATGCAAATACAGCAATAATGACTGCTGACGTCAACACTAGGCGTAAACCTGAAGCTGAAGGACCCATTTGACGAGTAGTCACATAATCCGTGAATACCTGCCACATGCCGATCCAAGCGTGTGCGACAAGAGATAAGACTGCCAACAAAGATAAAATCTTCATTGGTAATGTCATCATAAAGCCAAACCATTGTTCATAGTTAAATCCGCCATTGCAGAGAATCCAACCAAATACCACAACAGTATAAACAGCTAATACAACAGCACTAACACGCTGGATAAACCAATCGCGAGAACCTGAACCCGTAAAACCTGTAGCACTTTTCATTATAGAACAATCCATACAAATGCTGCGATGATACCAATCGCAGACAAGATCAATGAAATAGTAGCTGCTATACGACCACTTTGCAGTTCTTCGGCAATACCGTTATCTGCAAGTAAATGCTTAACACCCGCAATAAAGTGGAATATTAAACCGGCTACAAATACCCATACGATGAAGCGCACAATGAAGCTACCGAAGATTTCTTGAACTTGAGCAAAACCTTCAGCCGAAGACAATGATTTGTCTAAAAGCCACAAAAGTACCGGTACGAGTAAAAATACGATGACACCAGAAAGACGGTGTAGAATTGATGCAATAGCCACAGGGGATTTTAAGTTTACTTCTAAAACTTGACCCATGGACAAATTGACAGGTCTGTTGCTTTTCACAGCGGGCATCCTGTAAGTAAAAACTCCATCCGGAGTTTGTTGGAATTAATTCGAAGGAAAGCTAGCATTGTTAGGTATTTGCAGTATGCAGCAATACCTAAACTTAAAACGACAGGGAATTATAAAACGTGAACTATTAAAATACAAACAATCCCATTTACCTTTTCTTCAAAAAATCATTAAATAAGAATCATTAACATGAATTACCCCCTTAAAGTAGACAAAATAGATCTAACAAAACATAGCTATATGATTGGTTTTTATTAATTAAAATACCATTTGATTGATCGTTTTTTGTTTGGATAATTAAATAAATATATTTAGACTAAAGATGAACAAATCATCGCAAAGACTTATTATCTCCTTTGATAATGGCAAATATCACAATAGCACCACATATTCAGAAAATAAATATATGGTATTTATTTAAAAATAAATAATAGCAACATCATGAAAAGAAATAAGCACTTAATCTGTGCATAACTCCACATTCCATTCTTACTCTAGTTTAACCTTTAAACAAAAATATGACTTCCTTCCATACAATTGATGAATTAATAAGCACTTACTCATTCTTAAACAAGTTATTTTTTATACAAAAGAATGATTTTTTACATATGATTAATCGCTTTTTATTATGAATAAGAAAGCGATGCTTTTCTTCAGGCAACATAGGCAAGTCATGAGAATTAGAATAGTTTACCCATCTTACAATTCTTAAAAAACCAACATACCTAGAGTTTTTAACAATTAAAAATTGCTTATAATTCCCACAGCATGCATATTTTTTTCTGCAACTTATCTTTTTATGACTTATTATACGGCGTCGATACTGATATTTTCCTCATGACTACTGGATTATTTTTGACCAAATCCCAGTGAGAGTGTCTCTTTTTATCCATAAGTATAATTGACAAAATTTCAGTACCCACTAATCTTATAGCAAATTTTTGATCCATCTGATTCGCGCATTAAAAGATTAGTACTACGAGTCGGATAAAACATTCACCGGGACAGGAGATCTATTGAATGTCTGAAGCAACTGGCAAAAAAGCCGTTTTACAGCTTGATGGCAAAGAAATTGAATTACCAATTTACAGCGGCACATTGGGCCCAGATGTAATCGACGTTAAAGATGTGTTGACCGCAGGTCACTTTACTTTTGATCCTGGTTTTATGGCAACAGCTGCATGTGAATCTAAAATCACATTCATCGATGGTGGTAAAGGTGTTCTTTTACACCGGGGTTACCCGATCGACCAGTTAGCGACTAAAGCAGACTACCTAGAAACTTGCTACTTGTTGTTAAACGGCGAACTTCCAACAGCTGAACAAAAAGTAGAATTTGATGCTAAAGTTCGTAACCATACAATGGTTCACGACCAAGTTAGCCGTTTCTTCAATGGTTTCCGTCGCGATGCTCATCCGATGGCGATCATGGTTGGTGTAGTGGGTGCGCTTTCTGCGTTCTATCACAACAACCTAGACATCGAAAATGTTGATCACCGTGAAATTACAGCAATCCGCTTGATTGCTAAAGTTCCAACTCTTGCAGCTTGGAGCTACAAATACACAGTAGGTCAACCGTTCGTTTACCCACGTAACGATTTGAGCTACGCAGAAAACTTCTTGTACATGATGTTTGCTACTCCTGCAGACCGTGATTACAAAGTTGACCCAATTCTTGCTAAAGCAATGGATCGTATCTTCACGCTTCATGCTGACCACGAACAAAATGCATCTACGTCTACAGTACGTTTAGCTGGTTCTACTGGTGCTAACCCGTATGCATGTATTGCTGCTGGTATCTCTGCACTATGGGGTCCTGCTCACGGCGGCGCGAACGAAGCAGTTCTTAAGATGCTTGATGAAATCGGCTCTGTAGAAAACGTTGCTGACTTCATGGAAAAAGTGAAAACTAAAGAAGTTAAACTTATGGGCTTCGGTCACCGGGTTTATAAAAACTTCGATCCACGTGCGAAAGTAATGAAAGAAACTTGTGATGAGGTTCTTGCTGCTCTTGGCATCAACGATCCACAACTTGCACTTGCTATGGAACTTGAACGTATTGCGTTATCTGACGAATACTTCATTAAACGCAACTTGTACCCTAACGTAGACTTCTACTCAGGTATCATCCTTAAAGCGATTGGTATCCCGACTGAAATGTTTACTGTAATTTTCGCTCTTGCACGTACAGTTGGCTGGATCAGTCACTGGTTAGAAATGCACAGCGGTCCTTACAAAATCGGTCGTCCACGTCAACTTTATACAGGTGAAGTTCAACGTGACATCCAGGGTCGTTAATTCTTTAAAAATTTAATGATTTAAAAAACCGCCTTTTTAGGCGGTTTTTTATGACTAAGAATAATTAAATTATTCTTAACGTCCTAATGAAGCATCTTGTTGTTTTCAGCTCAGCACAAAATCATGCTTTTTGAGACAGGAATGGAATACAATCCTCATAGGCCTGACACTCCTGCCCACGGGATTTTCTAATAAAATAGTCCTGAACCATCTGCGCCTGCTGTTCAATCCCGTACTGGAAAAACAGTTTACCCTGCTCTAAAACATACTGATATTTACGATCAAATATTGCTTTACGCACTACAGCCAAACCCTGCTGAATTTGCCATACATGGGTGAGTTCATGAATTAACCAGGACTGTTTAGCTAAAGACAGTGTAGAGAAATCTTGGCACCAGTTTTGAGGATGGAAATAGATATTACCATTGGGACTAATGGCATAATTCTTTAACACCCCACGATGAGCCACAATTCTGATTGCATCAAGCTGCAAATGTATCCCAAAAACAGATTGCGCAAGTTGTTTTTCACCTTGGGTTAATTTTCGATTCTCAACTTCGAATAAACGATTCAAAGTATACAGTAGAGTCTTCATAAATAATGTCATCTTATCTGGCAATAATCACACATTTTCTAGCATTTTTATTCTCTCATTAACGCTGTAGTTTTTTTGTCTAAATTCGGATTTTTTTTTGTTTTTATCTCAATAAATGTCGCAATTCGTATATAGTATCGAATTGCTAATTATTGATTAAACCTCTATTTGTTTGTCGTCGCGTACACAGCGTTGAACCAATAGCCATAATAAATCATCAGTCTGTGTATATATCCCTATAGGTATAGGATTAAGTTGGAATGAAAAGTTTTAAAATTGCCCTTGCACAATTCTCTCCGCATATTGGCAATGTCGAAGCAAATGCTCAAAAAATGCTTGCACAGGTAAATGAAGCCAAAAAACAAAAAGCTGATTTAATTATCTTTCCCGAGCTTTCAACCGTCGGCTACCCTGCGGAAGATTTGTTACTCCGTCCCAGCCTTGCTAAACGTACTCAAAATGCATTTGAGCAACTGAGCAAGGTAAAAGATATAGTAATGGTCTTTGGTTTTGTCAATCAGACTGAAGATGGCCACCGTTATAATGCGGCTGCCGTAATGAAAGATGGACAAGTACTGGGTATTTATAACAAGCAGAACTTGCCAAACTATGGTGTCTTTGATGAAAAACGTTATTTCAGCGAAGGACATCAACACCTTGTTTTTGAATATCTAGGCCATAAATTTGGTGTTTTGATTTGTGAAGATATTTGGTCACTCAATACCGTACATCAATTATCCCAACTCAATGTTGAAACCGCTTTAGTCTTAAATGCCTCCCCTTATGAAGTAGGCAAACCGCAACATCGCCTTACCACCATGAGCGAGCTGGCTAAACAACTGAACATCAATTTGGTCTATACCAACCAAGTCGGTGGTCAGGATGACCTTATCTTTGATGGCACCAGTTTTGTGGTCAATAAAGACGGCGGCATTGCTTTACAGGCACCAAGCTTTAAAGAAGATCTTTTTTACGCTGAATATGAAACGGAACAACAAGCTTATAAAGTTGGAACACTGACTCCCGCTTTAGATACCATGGCTGAAATTTATCAAGGCCTGGTTTTAGCAACTCGTGACTATATTCAACGTTCTGGTTTCCCGGGCGTGATTCTGGGTTTATCGGGCGGGATTGACTCAGCGTTAACCCTTGCAATCGCGGTTGATGCGATCGGTGCAGATAAAGTCCAAGCCGTAATGATGCCTTATACTTATACAGCGCAAATCAGTGTTGAAGATGCAGCTGCACAAGCGAAAAATATGGGCGTGACTTTTGGTATTGCTGAAATCAACCCGATTGTAAACAGCTTCATGCAAACCCTGTATCCTTTCTTTGGTAACAGCCCTGCAGATACGACTGAAGAAAACCTTCAAGCACGTGCACGCGGTACCCTACTGATGGGTCTGTCGAATAAATTTGGCAACCTTGTCTTGGCAACCGGTAACAAATCAGAACTTTCTGTAGGTTATTGCACGCTGTATGGCGATATGGTGGGCGGTTACGCAGTTCTAAAAGATGTGTATAAAACCATTGTTTTCGAACTGGCTAAATATCGTAACAGTATTTCTGAAACCCCTGTCATTCCTGAACGTGTGATTACCCGCCCACCTTCTGCAGAACTTCGTCCTGATCAAAAAGACCAAGATTCTTTACCTGCGTATGATGTACTGGATGCGATTCTTTATGCTTATATTGAAGAGGATTGCAGCCAAGATGACATCATTGCCAAAGGCTTTAAGAAAGAAGTGGTTGAAAAAGTAATTCGTCTTGTCGATCGTAACGAATACAAACGCCGTCAAGCTGCGATTGGTCCACGCATTAGTCCGCGCTCATTTGGCCGCGAACGTCGCTATCCGATCGTTAATGGATGGACACCGGGTGTCTAAGCAGGACTTTGCTCAACAGTTTGTTCAAGCACTTATGCTTGAGCAAACTTGTTTTATCAAAAAACAATTATTAGCAGAAAAAAATAATCACTACATCGAAAAATTTGTTCATCATATTTATACCCATTCCGATCAAATTTTATTAAAACAATTTATTCAGCTTGAATCATTACAGAATGTAGTTCAAAAATATGCTTTTGAATTAAATTTAGGCGCGGAAATTCTAGAGTTTATCGGGATGATTGCGCAAAGAATTCATCATCTTGCCATTAATAATCATACTCAAATTAATGAGCTGTTTTCAGATGAATCATTTAAATTATGGGTGAACAAGATACTGGAACTAGACCAGTTACGTTACTATATCCAAGATAATTTGCAACATAACCCGCAGGTCAAACTTGTGAGTTTACAGTTAGCCAACCAAATTCTGGAAAGCAATACACCTTGGCTGGACCATCTACGCAAACTTAATCTGCATAAACACGGATTGGGTTCCAAAATACTCAATTTTATTCAAGACCAACAACAAAATATTGAACTCAAGCTTGAGCAACAATTTGCCCAAACGCTGGTTAAACAATTGGGCAATATCATTGTATTGCCCAATGAAGAACTTGCTGATATCAGCCTGCACTTATGGAATGATATTAAACAAAAAACCTTAAAAGAAATCTTCTCGCAATTCCAAGCTATCGACTTTGAAGAGTTTTTCATTCTGGTTTATGAAACCTGGCGACAGTTGCGACAAGGCGAATATTTACAACAGGTGATTTTAGATGTTGTGGCCGTTTTTTATGATTATTTTGCTGACTACAACTTACAAGAATTATTGCACTCGGTTGGACTAGAGGAAGATGATTTGCATCAAGAGGCACTGCGTTTCTTGCCGCATATTATTCAGGCTTTAGAACAACAAGGCTTGCTAGAGGAGATTCTGGAGCAATTGATCTCACCTTTCTATTCAAGTGAAACAACCCATCAATTTATTGAGCAGTATATCCAAGATAATTTGTAGTCTTTTTCTGGTATTTTTTATTTGACATCAACCTATACTTTTTTGACCCACAAAAAAAGAGACCATGCTGAGAGCATGGTCTATAAAAATGGTGGCTATGACGGGACTTGAACCTGTGACCCCCGCATTATGAGTGCGGTGCTCTAACCAACTGAGCTACATAGCCATAAACTGTGTGCGCATTATCTAAATTTCAGTGAGTAGCGTCAAGCCCTGCATTTTACAAGTGTTCAGTCTTTAAGCGATTTAAAAGCTTTCAGTCAATATTTAAACAAAAGTAGCTTTCATTCATGTTATTTTTCTATTATCTGCTTAAATTCAGAATCAAAAAAATATGAATCAATTCAAATTAATAGCTATAAGCCTAATGGCTACTGTAATTACAGGCTGCCAAATCATCTCCCCCATATTTATAGACTACAATGGTGTACGGATGGATGTAGCACAATGGATTAACCATCAGCAGCTACTCACCATGCAACAAAAGCGTAGTCTTGCGCAACTGAGTAAAGCACAGCAAAAATTGTATCGAATTGAACAAATTCCAGAAGATCAAAAACTGGCAATTGCTAAACAAAACCAGATCGCATTGCATTGTGCATATCTACATTTAACTGAAAATAAAATTAATCAGTTACAGGTGATGGTGTTCGGTCAAGACAAGAAAGATGCTATTTTAGAAAAATACAATCAAGAATTTCCACACATTAAATTGGCAGCAACTGCTATTCAGTGTGAATAAATGATTTTAAACATGAATATTAAGTACAAATTTTAAGCATAAAAAAAGGTCACACTTATAGAAGTGTGACCTATTAAAATGGTGGCTATGACGGGACTTGAACCTGTGACCCCCGCATTATGAGTGCGGTGCTCTAACCAACTGAGCTACATAGCCAAAACTGTGCGCGTATTATCTATTTCAACATGCTACATGTCAAGAAATATCACACAATAATTGTAAAATATTTGGCGAAGTGAGCCGATAAGCCGGGTTCTGTCGTGAACGATCATTCCTCTAGGCGCACAATCACTCGTACGCTCAAGCGACCTACCCGAATCCAGCACGGGCCGTGCCTCAGGATTCCTATTTGGTCTTGCTTCTGGTGGGGTTTACCTTGCCGTGAACTGTTACCAGACACGCGGTGCGCTCTTACCGCACCCTTTCACCCTTACCATCTCTCTTGGTCTTCCCGAAGGAAAATTGCAAAGATGGCGGTCTACTCTCTGCTGCACTTGCCGTCGGCTTTCACCGCCCAGGCGTTACCTGGCACCCTGCCCTATGAAGCCCGGACTTTCCTCCCCTGTTTCAATCACGAAGATCTACACAGCAGCGATCGTCTAGCTCACTTCGGGGCGCATCTTATCAAACTTCCGCACTAATTGCTTGTGCTTTTTTGAGCAATCAGTTTTTTATATTTATCCATTAATTGATCTTGAGATTCCACATGCTGTGGATCTGGCGGAATACAATCGACTGGACAGAATAATTGACACTGTGGTTCATCAAAATGTCCGACACATTCAGTACACAAATCCGGGTGAATTTCATATATGATTTCACCCATGAAAATGGCCTCGTTCGGGCACACCGGCTCGCACACATCACAATTGATGCATTCATCGGTAATATATAAAGACACGCTACCAACCTTGTTGTTGTTTCCGTTTAAAGGCTTCAACCACAGCTTGCGGTACAAACTGGGTTACATCACCATTTAAACGGGCAATTTCACGTACCAATGTAGATGAAATAAAGGAATATTGCTCTGAAGGAGTTAAAAATACCGCTTCAAAATTCGAATCAAGTCGACGATTCATATTGGCCAGTTGAAATTCATATTCAAAGTCCGATACTGCACGTAACCCCCGAAGTACTGCTGTGGCTTTTTGTTCGCGGAAAAAATTGACCAACAAACCATCAAAGCCGACAAACTCTACATTAGGCAAGTGACTTAACGATTTCTGCGCCAAATCTACTCGTTCTTCTAAACTAAAGACTGGATTCTTATGATGGCCAATGGCAATCGCCACCACAACTTCATCAAACATTTTCGCTGCACGAGACACCAAATCGATATGACCATTGGTAATTGGATCGAATGTGCCCGGATAAATGACGCGAGTTTTAGACATCCATTTGTACTCTAGTTTATTGTGTAGATGCTTATTTTAGCAAAAACTTGTTTTTTTAGTGAATAATCCTCATAAATTTAAAAAAGTTCATCTTGGTTCGAGTTGCGGTACAATAACAGTAAGATTGGAAGTATCAGATTATGGCGAAAGCAAGTATTGTAGTTAAAAAAAATAGCGGCGGAACTATTGCACTCAACAAACGTGCCCGCCACGATTATTTTATTGAAGAGAAATTCGAAGCTGGTCTTTCATTACAAGGCTGGGAAGTCAAATCAATGCGTGCAGGTCGTATGACCATCGTAGAAAGCTATATTACCTTTAAAAATGGTGAAGCCTTCTTGTTTGGTGCACAGGTTCAGCCTTTGCTGAGCGCATCGACACATGTAGTCCCTGAAGCGACGCGTACACGTAAACTTTTGTTGAACCGACGTGAAATTGAAAAGCTGATGGGTGCGATTAACCAAAAAGGTTATTCATGCGTTCCACTGGCTTGTTACTGGAAAGGGCCAAATGCCAAGCTTGAAATTGCTTTAGTAAAAGGTAAACAGCTTCACGATAAGCGTGCCACTGAAAAAGACCGTGACTGGCAACGTGATAAAGCCCGAATTTTTCATAAATAAGTTTTCATCTAAAAAACAAAAAAACCTCCAGATGGAGGTTTTTTAATATTCATATCAATCTGCTTTTATTTTAGTTTAGCCAGCAATAAGCCGATATATTCACCAAACCAGATGGCGGTATCTAAATCGCCCTGTGGCGGAGTTATTTCAACGGGTGCATTATCGGACTGTGTCATTAAACCTAAAAAGCTCGACATCCGGTTCAAATCCTGTGCACTACGTCCGGTAGGCATCATCGGCAAGCCTGTCCACAACATGCCATGTTGCATGGCAAACAGATTAATCTGTTGCAATACAGCCAACTTATCTCCGCTTAAACCGCCACCATTGGTGAAACCCGCTGCAATTTTGCCTTGCCATGTACGTGCCAACCAGCGTTTGGAAGACTGCTCCATAAATAACTTCAAGGCAGCAGTTAAACTTCCCATATAGGTTGGACAACCAAAAACAATCGCATCCGCCTGATCCAATATATCCCAATCCACGTGTTCGATGTTCATGCAGTGCACATGAATGCCTGCTTGCTCAGCACCTTGAGCAATAAAAGAGGCCACTTTTGCAGTATGTCCATATGGACTGTGATAAACGATGGCAAGTGATTTCGAAGATAAAGGCATATCAATAAAAGCAGTAAATTTTAAGCAAGTTTAACAGTTTCACGCCATAAACACGAATGTTGCCATGCGCCCTGTTTTTGCTTCACGGCGATAAGAAAAATATTCTTCCGCTTGCTGATAACTGCACTGATCGCCACCCAGCACAACATCAACACCGTGACGCTTCAGAATAAAACACGCGATGGCATATAAGTCAGCATAAAATTTGGCCGCTTTTTCACTGTCTTTAAAAGCACTTCCAAGTTCAGGATATTTTGAACAAAAAGCCAATTTGACTTCTTCACCAATTTCAAAGCATGGCTGACTAATGGCAGCGCCTAACCATGCCCAAGTCGGCTGACTTTGCATAGTCGCAATCGTATTTTCAACAATGCCACCCGCCAACCCTCGCCAACCGGCATGCAGATTCGCTATTTCCGTGCCATCTGCATTACCGAGCACGACAGGCAGGCAATCCGCAGTCATCATCATTAACGCATGTGCTTTACGCTGGGTAACCAGACCATCACCCTCAAGTGCCTGAAAAGGAATTTCTTCATTAATGCTATGACAAATGGTGCTGTGCGTTTGCGTCATCCAGGTGATTTTATCGACCCCGAATTCAGCAAACTCTTGCAGTAACGCCATACGATGCTGTTGTACACGCCTGGCATCATCATGGACATGCAATGCCAAGTTAAATCCTGCAAGTTCAGGTTGGGCAGAGGGTTGAGTTTTTTGATGATGCACTCGTGTCTGCCCAACAAATATGCCTTGTGGAAGCCCTTGAACAAATTGCATGTTTCTTTCCTTATGATGCATATCATGCGATAAAACAACTTAGTAGGCTTGGTTTTCGCTACGTAATACTTCAACCAATTGAGTAAAGTCATCTGCCCAAGGCGCTTCAAACATCATTTCTTCACCTGAGCGTGGATGAACCAGGCCAAGCTTAGAGGCATGTAAGGCTTGGCGTTTAAAGCCACGTAAAGTTTCACCCAGTAATTCAGAAGCACCCGCAGGAACACGTACACGACTCATATACACCGGGTCCCCCACCAAACCAAAGCCCAGATAACTAAAATGAACACGGATCTGATGAGTACGGCCTGTTTCCAGACGCGCTTGGACACGAGTGAAATGCTGGAAGCGCTCTTTTACGTTGTAATGAGTTACCGCATCCTTACCACCCGGCAAGATGGCCATTTTAATACGATCAACCGGATGACGTTTAATTGGCTCATCAATGGTACCGCCGGCAATGATTTTGCCGTAAACCACCAGATCATAAACACGGTAGACGCTTTTCTTGGCCAACTGCTTGCTTAAGGAAAATTGAGATTCCAAGTTTTTAGCAACCACCAGCAAACCGCTGGTGTCTTTATCAATACGGTGCACGAGGCCCGCACGTGTTAACTCCGCCGATTTAGGATAATGATGCAACAAGGCATTTACCAAAGTACCCGAGCTGTTGCCCGCGCCTGGATGAACGACCATACCCACCGGTTTATTAATGACAATAATGTCGTCATCTTCATAAATAATATTTAATGGAATATCTTCAGGCAAGCTTTTGGTTTGAACTTCCAGCTCAACATTGAGTGTTAAAAGCTCATTGCCTTCACATTTATACTTGGGTTTAACAGTGTTACCATTTACCAACAAATGGCCGTCTTTCAGCCACTGCTTCAGTTTTTCACGGGAAAAATCGTTCCAGACCAGAGCTGCAACCTGGTCGATACGTTGCCCCAAATAGCTTTCATCCAATTGAAATTGCAACGATAAACGTGTTGCAGTTGAGTCTGAAGTATGGTTATCTGCATCCTCAGAATCTTCAAGTAAATTGAAATCAGTTTCAGGGAAATTAGAATTAGAAGATTGTGCTTGACTCATTTGCTCATTCAGACAAAAGTGGTTTAATAGTGCAATTGTAGCTCATTGCCCGTATTAACAGAGGAATTTTTATGTCGTTACCACGTTATAAAATGACAATGCTTGCTTTATCTTTAGGCGTTGCGTCGGCAATAGCGGGCTGTAGCAGTAATCCAAAGAAAGAAGTTGTGGACACAGGACCACAATCTAGCGAGCAAGTTTATATTCAAAAAGCTGAAAAAGCTCTTGAACGTGGTCAATATACTGACGCAGCTAAGCATCTTGAAGCCTTAGACACCTACTATCCTACAGGTGACTATGCGCAACAGGCACAATTAGAATTGTTGTACGTTAAATTTCAACAAAAAGATTATGAAGGTGCAATTGCCCTTGCTGAACGTTTTATTCGTTTAAATCCACAACATCCAAATGTGGATTATGCCTACTATGTTCGTGGCGTGGCAAATATGGAACAAAACTATGATGGTCTATTACGCTATACCTCATTAAAGCAGGCGCATCGTGATGTCAGCTATTTAAAAGTGGCTTATCAGAACTTTGTCGATTTCATTCGTCGCTTCCCGTCGAGCACTTATGCAGTCGATGCAGCACAGCGTATGAAGTTTATTGGTACCGAACTGGCTGAAGCCGAGATGAATGCAGCGCGTTTTAATATTAAACGTAAAGCATGGTTAGCTGCGGTTGAACGCTCTCAATGGGTGGTTGAACACTATCCACAAACCCCACAAGTGCCTGAAGCCTTAGCCACAATTGCCTATGGTTATGACAAATTAGGGGATACCCAAACTTCGCAACAGTATATTGAAGTGTTAAAGCTAAACTATCCAAACCTGGTTAAAGCGGATGGTAGTGTAAATCTTCGTGCTGCACGCAGTGAAGGCAGCTGGATTAACCGTGCAACTTTAGGTGTATTTGGACGTGAAGCGCAAAGTTCTACAGAGACAGAGCAACAACAAAGCACTGAATATGGGGAAAAACGCAGTCTCACCAATCGTTTAAGTTTCGGTTTGTTAGATCGACCACAAACAGAAAGCAGTATTCCTGCACCGAAACAAGAAATGATTGATGCACCGACTACAGAAGAAGCACCAGCACCCAAATAAGCCGAGCTTATTGGTCGCATTTTCATGAAGGGCAAGTTATCATACTTGCCCTTTTGCTATTTTAACCAATCATATTGATCATTTTGCGCAAAAGGTATACAAATTAACTTTTAACCGCTGATGCACATTTAACTTAGCTAACTTCTGGCAGCCTATTTGTCAGTCATTTTTAATAGATAGATCACAACCCGATTGCATACGTATGGCTATTCCTCAACACACGATTGATCAAATATTAGATCGCACAGATATTGTCGATCTGATTGGTCAACGCGTGAAACTTAAGAAAACGGGTCGCACCTATTCAGGTTGCTGCCCTTTTCATCAGGAAAAATCGCCATCATTCCATGTGTATCGGGATAAACAGTATTTTCATTGTTTTGGTTGTCAGGCCAACGGGAATGCCATTCGCTTTTTAATGGATATCGATGGTCGCAATTTTGTCGATGTGATGAAGGATCTGTCAAGTCGAAGCGGCATAGAGCTCCCTAAAGACAATCATGATTCAAATAAAATCAAATACAAACGTGAAGCAGCCAAGCCGCAACCTGTTGCGAAGCAATCTGAACGCAATATTCAAAATGCTGCAGCGAATTCACCACAACATTCTAGTACCACAGTAACGTCAGCCATTGATCACGACCCTTTTGCAGAATTTCAAATGCAAGAGGCTGTGTTCTATGGCAATGATCCGTTTGCAGCGTTTGATCAAACTACCGCGCAATTTGAAGATATTCCTCAAGACGGTAACTTATACGATTTACTAGAAAATATTGCGCTGTACTATGAACAGCAATTACCACATAGTCAGACTGCCCAGCAATACTTCAAACAACGGGGTTTAAGCGCTGAAACCATTGCGTATTGGCGTTTAGGTTATGCGCCCGAAGACTGGCAACATCTGGAAAAAGCCTTCCCTTATGATATTGAAGGTTTAAGACAACTGGGGTTAATCCGTACCAGTGACAAAGGGCGAGATTTTGACCTGCTGCGTGATCGGGTCATTTTTCCGATTCGTGATTCCAAAGGTCGTGTGGTTGGCTTTGGCGGTCGTGCTTTAAATGACGAAATCAAACCCAAGTATATTAACTCACCCGATTCTGAAGTGTTTCATAAAAACCAGTTGCTCTATGGTTTATATGAAGGCCGCAAGCAAAAAGCCCAAGACTGGCTGATGGTCGAAGGCTATATGGATGTCATTGCCTTACAGCAATATGGTGTTTTCGGTGCTGTGGCGACCTTGGGTACAGCCAGTAATACCGACCATCTAAATATTTTATTTAAGCAAAATAATCGCATCACTGTGGCATTCGACGGCGATGCTGCCGGTCAAAAAGCGGCGCGTCGTACTTTAGAAATTGCTTTGCCCTTACTGAATGACGGTCGTGAACTCAAGTTCTTCGTGCTCCCAAATGATCACGATCCGGATTCTCTCATTCGCCGTGAAGGCTTAGAAAGCTTTCAACGCATGTTGCAAGCCGCGCCTTTATTGTCCGAGTTTATTTTTGCCCATTTAACTCAAAATCATAACAGCACATCGCCTGAAGGTAAAAGCCAGGTCATGGGAGAACTCAAACAGCTCACTGAACTGTTACCGAAACATGGTTCTTACCGTTATTTGTTACAGCAATACTTTCGTGAAAAGCTCGGTTATAGCCGTAAATGGCAACCGCAAGTCAACAATGATGCGTCCTTAAGCTTTAGTACCAAAATTGATGCAGAAGAATATGTGGTGGCGATTTTAATGAGTCACCCCTATTTGTATATCCATTTCGAACCGTTACGCGCTTTGATTCCACATGATCAGTTGCTGTTTAAAATTTTAAATATCTTTAATATCATTTTTGATGATTTACCGGATGATACTGAATTATCCCAATATTATGTCTTAGGTGCCTGTGCAAATTACCACCATGACTTGCAGCATATTTTAATGCAAACCAACATCAGTGATTACACCTCATCTCCAGAGCAAGCAGATAAACTGGCTGAAGATTTTTCGATTAAACTGCAATATCAATGCTTGCAGCAAAAATTAAAATCGAAAAAATTTACCAGCATTGCTGAAATGAGAAACTTGAAACAGCGAATTTATGAAATTGATCGTAAACGCTCATTGACCTTAATTGACGAATAATCAAACGCCAAAAAATCTCTTATTTTTCTTGTTTTATTTTACGACGCTTCGCAAAGATTTCGTCCAGATCATCACGCATCCATTCAAAACAACTTGGATCTTCAGATTTCGCTGCTTGACGCAATAATATAGAAGTAGGATGGAGTAGTTTTTGGGTTAAACGATGGGAAAACTCTTGCAGCACTTGCTCGGCATTTTCACCGGCTTTAATTCGAGACATTGCTAGAGCCAATTCTTCTTGTCTTAGAACTTCGCCTTGTTCACGATACGCATGAATAGTACTACCCGCTTTGTTAATTTTTTGCTGGGTAAGCAATTCTGTGGCTAACTGGTTTACCATGACTTCTGCTTCAACAGCCGCTTGGCGACGTTGAGCCAGATTGTCATCAATGACACTTTGTAAATCATCGACGCCATATAAATACACGCCATCCAATGATTTAACTTTTGGATCGATATCACGCGGAACCGCTAAATCCACCAACAGCATTTGTTGATAGCGACGTTTTTTTAATGCAGTTTTAACCTCATTGTAAGCAATAACCTGATGTAAACTCCCGGTACAGCTTGAAATAACATCTGCGCGATATAAGTTTGCAGCTAACTCGGAAAAATCGATAATTTCCACATCTACACGATGTGCAATTTCTTGTGCCAAAGTTTCAGCCCGGGCACGGGTCCGATTACAAATAAGGACTTTACCTACGCCCATTTCGGCTAAATGTTTAGCCACCAAGCTATTCATTTCACCTGCTGCAACCACCATTACGGTCAGCTTTTCAGGCTTGCTAAAGACTTGAAGTGCCAACTGGGCAACGGCATAACCCATAGAAACCGCATGACTACCGACCGCAGTTTCCGAGCGAACACGCTTGGCTGCGTAAAAAGCATATTCAAAAATTCGGTTTAAATTTGCAGAAACGGTATGGGCGTCTTTCGCCAGAGAAAGCGCGGACTTTACTTGTCCTAAAATTTGTGGCTCACCCAGCATCAAGGAGTCAAGACCACTGGCAACCCGCATCAGATGCGTTATAGCCTGCGCATTTTCATAACGATAAACATGATTTAATAATTGTTTAGGATCTAAGCCATTTGTCTGGGCGAGCCAGTTCATTACCATCTCTGCATTTTCAGACATGGCATAAACTTCGGTTCGATTACATGTAGAAACCACGACCATATCATTCAAGTCATGGTTCTGGCTTTGCTCGGCAAGTAATTGCGTTAACTTTTCCGGGTTAAATGCAATCTGTTCACGTAGTTCTACAGAAGCGGTCTGATGGTTGACACCCAGTGCAAAGAAAGACATATCAGATCATCATTTCGCTAAATTTATGCTATTGTGCAATATTGGTGTCATAAAAAGCATTACTTGGATCAAGAAAAATTGCGTCAAACAAATAGCCGAATAAACGGCGCGACAATTAAGCAATATTCTACCACATTCTTACTTGTGGGTAGCATGGCTTCGAGTGCTCATATTAGAGCATCCGGAGAAATTTATCATGCCAATTCAAACTATAATGCTATAAAACAAAGCATGATTGCTGAATTTGCACTGGCCTATCATGACATTCCAACAGCATTACATAACTACACCGTGCTTGCAATTAAAAGCAGTTCAACTACGGTTAAACAGCGCGCTTTAAATGTTGCACTGGAACAAAATGACCTAAAAGCCGCACTCGATATTGCGACACATTGGGTGGTTCAGGAACCTACCGATGTTCCAGCGTTATTTTATCTTTCACATATTGCCCTGAAATCGCATGAGTATGAACTGGCATCCGAAACGCTAGATAAAATTTTAAATATTGACCCCGATGCAGATCTGGAAAAGATTCTGGTCGGCATTGTGCCAGAAGAACCGGAAGATCGAGAAGTTCTACTGGAAGCGTTAAGCAAAAGTAAAGAACGCGACAATCCATCTGTCTTGGTCCTGATTTCAGGCTTGGAAGCGCAAAATGGACAGTTAGAACAAGCATTGGTTACGATTAATCGTGCGCTTAAAAAACGCCCCAAAGTCACTGGATTTATCTTAATGAAAGCCAATTTACTCAGTGCTTTAGGGGATGAAGAAGCCACTCTGAAATGGTATGACAAGGCTAGTCGTAAACATAAATCCAACTTAGAAGTTCGTTTAGCTGAAATTAAATATCTGATTAAAATTAATAAATCCAAACAAGCACTAGATAAACTTGAAACCATTATTAAAAAATGGCCGCATGAGGAAGAAGCTCTTTTCATTGCAGGCTTAACCAGTATCGATTTAGAAGAATATGAAAAGGCGGAAAAGTTTTTAGTTGAGCTTCGATATTCTAATCAATATCAAAATGAAGCTTATTATTACCTAGCCGTGAATGCCGAAAGAAAACAGCACTTTGAAACTGCAAAAGCCTATTACCGCCTGGTGGATGGCAGTCTCTACACAGTTTCACGCCGCAACATGATTAATATTTTTTCAGAGCAGAAACAGCTGAGCGATGCGTTACGATTTTTAACCCAGGAACGGGTCAATTATCCTCAACATGCCAGTTTCCTCTATCAGGCTCAGGCAGATATTCTAAAACGTATGGGCAATAAAAAAGCAGCCATGCGCCTGCTCGAAGAGGCCATCAAAAACATACCCGATGACCCTGAACTGATCTATTCAGAAGTGCTATTGCTTGACCCTTATCAAGACCAGGATAAGCTGGATAAATTATTGAAAAAATTATTGGAAATTGAGCCAAATAGTCCAACCTACCTGAATGCCTACGCCTACACACTGGCGTTACAAAATAGACGATTGGATGAAGCTAGACAATATGTTGAACATGCCTTGGAGTTTGCACCCGAACAAGCGTCTATTTTAGATACGCTCGGCTATATCACCTTTTTACAAAACGACTTTAAAACCTCTGCGCTGGTGTTAGAAAAAGCGTATGAGATAAGTCAAAGTGCCAAAATTGGAGTGCGCTATGCAAAAGCGCTGTATATGCAAGGCGATCTGACAAAATTTAATCATGTGTTACAACAATTACAAAAAAAACACCCTAATGATCCTCAATTAGAACAACTGAAATCGTTATTGTTACCGCCAAACCTGAAAAAGAGTTAATGATCTTTATGCGTATTTTTTCCAAATTCAGCTTAACCCTGATCGCCACAGGCACACTGGTACTGACAGGTTGCCAACAATATACCCAGCCTCAAGCGCCGAGTGTTTCCCAGCTCCCTGAAGCAAATAATTTTAACTTGCAAGGTAAAATTGGGGTAAAAACACCAAAACAATCTGGCAGTGCATTTTTCACCTGGGTACAACAGCAGGATGAATTTGACATCGAGTTAAGCGGGATTTTAGGGGTGGGCAAAACGCAAATTTCAGGTACTCCAGGTCAAGTCACCTTAAATAGTGCCAAAACTGGACTCATTCAAGCTGAAACACCTGAAGAATTACTGGAACGTGCAACCGGTTGGCAAGCACCAATCACCCATCTGGTGGATTGGGTTCAAGCCAAACCGGCAACCACACAAGCGAAAATCAGTAAAGATGAAAACAATCGCCCCATCCAATTTCTGGAAGATGGCTGGACTGTTGATTTAAGCTATAATGATCAGGCGCAATTGCCGAATAAATTGATTTTGAAGCAAGCACTTGAATCAGGTCAGGAAAACCGTATTACAATGGTTATTCAAAATCGTTAAATCTGCAAAAGTTTAAAATTATATGATTCGTGTTCCCTCTCCCGCCAAGCTCAATCTTTTTTTGCATATCACCGGCCGTCGTGACAATGGCTATCATGAATTGCAAACTATTTTCCAACTGATTGATTTAACTGACTGGCTAGAATTCACTCAAACAGATGACCTCATCATTTCAATTGATGGCTTGAGCAGTGTCGACCTTGAACAGAATTTAATTTACAAAGCCACTCAGGTTTTAAAACCTTTTGCTAAACAGCCAACGGGTTTAAAGATCTCTATTGAGAAAAATATTCCAATGGGTGCAGGACTCGGAGGCGGTTCTTCCAATGCTGCCACCACCCTGATTGCGATAAACCAATTGTGGAAATGTGGTCTAAATATCGAACAATTGGCTGAACTCGGGCTAAAACTCGGTGCAGACGTTCCGATTTTTGTTCATGGTCGTAACGCATGGGCTGAAGGTATTGGTGAACACTTAACATTCATAGACTTAGATCAAAAACAGTACATTGTGCTAAAACCTGACTGTTTTATCAGCACTCAACTGCTTTTTTCACAAAAAACGTTGACAAGAGACACGAAGCCTACTAAATTTTGCGCCTATCAGTTAAAGCCATTTAACTTTGGAAATAACTTTGAGCCTTTGGCCAGAAGTCTATATCCTGAAGTGAATGAAGCGATGCAGTATTTAGACCAGTTCGGTATTGCAAAACTTACAGGTACAGGTGCTTGTGTGTTTACTGAAGTAACTGCCGATATGAATATTGATGAGATTTTGGCTCATTCACCTTGTAAAGCTTACTTGGTCAATAGTTTAAATGAATCACCATTACGTCATTTCCAGGTTCTATGATAGGGGCGTCGCCAAGTGGTAAGGCACCGGGTTTTGATCTCGGCATCCGTTGGTTCGAATCCAGCCGCCCCTGCCATTCATTTCATCTGTAGATTGCTGTATTAGGGGCGTCGCCAAGTGGTAAGGCACCGGGTTTTGATCTCGGCATCCGTTGGTTCGAATCCAGCCGCCCCTGCCATTCATTTCATCTGTAGATTGCTGTATTAGGGGCGTCGCCAAGTGGTAAGGCACCGGGTTTTGATCTCGGCATCCGTTGG
>NZ_JBYMDJ010000003.1:0-207601 GCF_057766365.1 Acinetobacter sp. GG23 | reverse complement strand
GCCAAGTGGTAAGGCACCGGGTTTTGATCTCGGCATCCGTTGGTTCGAATCCAGCTACCCCTGCCATTTTCTCAAAAAAGACAGAACAGAGTTTGCAGGTTCATTTGTTAATTTACCTTGACATAGAACCACAAAACTATTAAAGTTCTGCCGCATTAGGGGCGTCGCCAAGTGGTAAGGCACCGGGTTTTGATCTCGGCATCCGTTGGTTCGAATCCAGCCGCCCCTGCCATCTACTTTCAAACATTCCAACCGCCAAGGGTGCTTCATGCCCAATCTTGTCGTTTTTAGTGGAACTGCACATCCACAATTCGCCCAAAAAGTCGTAAGCCACCTGCACATTCCTTTAGGTGCAGCATCTGTAGGTCATTTTTCTGACGGTGAAATTGCTGTCGAAATTTCTGAAAATGTTCGTGGTAAAGACGTATTTCTCGTACAGCCTACTTGTGCCCCAACGAATGACAACCTTATGGAAGTCCTCGTGATGGCCGATGCTTTACGTCGTGCAAGCGCAGGTCGTATTACTGCTGTCATCCCTTACTTTGGATATGCTCGTCAAGACCGTCGTCCTCGTTCAAGCCGTGTGCCAATTACTGCAAAAGTTGTAGCAGATATGCTGACAACTGTAGGTATTGACCGCGTTGTAATGATCGACCTTCATGCTGACCAGATTCAAGGTTTCTTCGACATCCCTGTAGACAATATCTACGGTACTCCTGCGTTACTTGCTGATCTTCGTCAACAGCAACACCATAATCTTATGGTTGTTTCTCCAGACGTTGGCGGTGTAGTTCGTGCACGTGCTGTAGCTAAGCAAATGGGTGATATCGATCTTGCAATCATTGATAAACGTCGTCAAAAAGCAAATGAATCACAAGTGATGCATTTGATTGGTGATGTAAAAGATCGTGACTGCGTAATCGTGGATGACATGGTGGATACCGCCGGTACTTTGTGTAAAGCCGCTGATGCACTGAAACAATTTGGTGCTCGCCGTGTAGTTGCCTATGCAACTCACCCTGTACTTTCAGGTAAAGCACTTGAGAATTTGAAGAACTCTGTACTCGACGAACTTGTCGTAACAGATACCATTCCTCTTTCTCAGGAAGCATTAGAACTTGGTAAGATTCGCCAGGTTTCAGTTGCTAGTATGGTTGCTGAAACAATTCGTCGTATTAACAACGAAGAATCTATTAGCGCAATGTTTGATAGTTATCTATAATACAGCGCTAAATTTTAAAAGCCCTGCCCCTATGGTAGGGCTTTATATCACTGAACTGGTCGAAGGTTCAGTCCATTAAACTCAATGAGGAAATGTCATCATGGCAAACTTCGTATTAAATGCAGTAGCTCGTGACGAATCAGTACAAGGGAAAGGTTCGAGCCGCCGCCTTCGTCTAGAAAATAAAGTTCCAGCAATCATTTACGGTGGCGAAGCTGCTCCTGTAACTGTGACTTTAGAACTTCGTCAACTTGTTAAATTTCTTGAAGACAACTCTTTCTTTGAAGAAGTGATTGAAATTCAAGTGGGCGATAAAGTTGAAAGCGTTAAAATCCAAGCTTTACAACGTCACCCAGCTAAAAACACTCCAATGCACGCTGACTTTAAACGCGCATAAGTGTTAACGGTATAATTAGTGTCAAAACTTTCGCTAATTGTCGGTTTGGGCAATCCTGGTAAGGAATACGCCCAAACCCGCCATAATGCAGGCGCTTGGTTTGTTGAACGCCTTGCTGAAGCTTATGGCATTTCCCTCAAAGCCGATCCTAAATTCTACGGAATCAGCGGTCGCGGTAATATTGAAGGTCAAGACATTCGTCTGCTTTTACCCACAACCTTTATGAATGCCTCTGGCAAAAGTGTTGTGCCCTTCGCAAAATTCTATCAAGTTGCCCCAGAAACGATGCTGATTGCGCATGATGAGCTGGATATGAATCCCGGTGTAATTCGCTTAAAAACAGGCGGTGGTCACGGTGGTCATAACGGTTTACGCGATATCGTTCCGCATACAGGTCCTGATTTCCATCGTCTGCGTATTGGTATTGGTCATCCTGGTTCAAAAGAACGTGTATCCGGACATGTACTCAGCAAAGCGCCGAGCAGCGAACAAAATTTAATGGATGATGCCATTGCGCACGCTTTATCTCGCATTAAATTGCTGGTAAACGGTGACATACAGCCAGCCATGAATCAAATCAATGCTTATAAACCGAATTGATCAATCTATAAATTGTTGAACAATCCTTCTTGCCATGATGCTTTTTTCAGAGCAAAATGCGCTTGCTGCGGATTACTTACCCAGTAAAAAGTGATTGATTCAACCATAAGATAAAATCTTAGCTCGACTAAGGAGACGCCAGCCATGCTATCTCGTTTATTAAAATGCAAAATTCACCGTGCTCAAGTTACGCATGCAGAACTTCATTACGAAGGTTCATGTGCAATTGATGGCGTACTCATGGATTTAGCAGGTATTCGTGAATATGAAGAAATCCACGTATGGAACGTCACGAATGGTAAACGCTTCGCCACTTATGCGATTCGTGGTGAAGATCATTCAGGTATTATTTCTGTCAATGGTGGTGCTGCACATCAAGCTGACGTCGGTGATTTAGTGATTATTGCAACCTTTGGTGATTTCACTGAAGCTGAAGCGAATGCACATAAACCACGTCTTGTTTATGCCAACCCAAACAATACTGTAAGTCACACTGCGAACTGTATTCCTGTTCAAGTGGCTTAAATTCAAAAATATTAAAAAGCTCGCAGTATGCGGGCTTTTTTATTTTCTTGTAATTTTCACTTTATTATTCAAATATTTAATATCTATATGACTGATTGATCTATACAAAGCTGCGCCCTCAATTAAAAACAGGTCTATAATCATTGCACATCGCTTCAGGGCGGGGCGCAATTCCCCACCGGTGGTAAGTTAAACTTAGATGAAATGATAAGATTTAATCAGCCCACGAGCCTGTCAATTTTCTTAAAAGATTGACAGGCAGATTTGGTGAGAAACCAAAGCCGACGGTATAGTCCGGATGAAAGAAGACGACGTAACCGATATTTATATTTAATCTATCGCTGCGACCCCATTTCTGCATCAGTCCTGAAATGTTCAACCGTATTTTTATTTTACGAGAGCGTTTCAATGTCTAGTTTGATTCAACCCGAAATTTTCTTTTCAGCCCTTCCTCCGGCTGAACAACGTATTCAAAAAGCATTAGAAGATATCCGCCAAGGCAAACCGGTTTTGGTGATGGATGACTTTGACCGCGAAAATGAAGCTGACCTGATTGTTGCTGCAGAAACGCTAACTGTTGAAACCATGGCGCGTATGATTCGTGATGGTTCAGGTATTGTCTGCTTATGCTTAACCGATGAACTGGCCAATCATTTGGAACTTCCACCAATGGTGACTGACAACTCAAGCCAGTTTAAAACAGCATTTACCATAACCATTGAAGCAGCAACCGGTGTAACCACAGGTGTTTCAGCAAAAGACCGTACTACCACTGTAAAAGCAGCCATTAAAGATGGTGCTATCGCAAGTGACTTAAACCGTCCTGGTCATGTCTTTCCTTTACGCGCCCGTAATGGTGGTGTACTCACCCGTCGTGGACATACTGAAGGTACGATTGATTTAGCACGTTTAGCCGGTTTAAAACCCGCAGGTGTTTTGTGTGAATTGACTAATCCAGATGGCACAATGGCGTCGGGTATTCAAGTTCTATCTTATGCACAAACTCATCATTTAACCGTGATTACAATTGAAGAAATTGTGCAGTATCGCGTAACGCATAATCTCTAAAATTAAAAAATAAAAGCCCCTGACTCGAGGTAATGCCAGTCAGTTAAGAACTTGACTGGCAGTTTTAATTTTGAACTCAGTATATTCCTTGATACGCTGAAACATCATTCTTAACTTGAGCAAGAACAAAGCCATACTTGGTTACAGCGTAAGGCAAAACTAAATTTTAAAAATACTGTTTCTGCATTTTGTCTTAATTTAAGCAGTGGACGAGTTTTGCGATGAAAAGATAAGACTTCGCCGCGAATGATCTAAAGCCAAGACGTTTATGGTAAAAGCTCTTAACTAATCCGCCTTACTTGCTCTAGGAGCTCCTTTATTATTATTTAGAATATTGAGAACACTGTTGAATACAAACCATATCCCGCTATTAAAATTAGAGTGGCACCGCAAGCCCCTAACAATTTAGGGTAAATCTTGGATTTGGATAAACGATTAAAACTTAAATAAATCATGGATAAAGTGGCAAAATCCAGTACGATCCAACTCAAGGTCAGAATTCCCAGACTAATATCCAAATGAGGGGTAATCTGTACAAACTGGGGAAAAAATGCAGCAAAGAAAAGAATATCTTTAGGATTAGAAATACCAACCAGAAATCCCTGTTTAAAACCCCCATTCATGGACTTGGATTTTAATTGTGATGGTGATTCCTCCTGTTTAGAAAAGAATACTTCTTTTAAAATTTGAAAGCCTAAATAAGCAATGTATATACAGCCTAGAATTTTAATGCCTCTGAACCATTGCTCACTAATATCCAGAAAACCTTTCAGAACTAAAATGGAAACAGTAATTAAAATCAGTGAGGCAAAGTTGGTGCCAAAGATCGTTTGCAAAGCTTTACGATAACCACCTTTAAGCCCTGCACTGGCGACCAGCATCATGACAGGTCCAGGTGTCGCAATCATGATCACGACAGTCAGACAGTACAACAGATATTCCGCGATATTCACTTTTTCCACACTTTAATTTTTTGAGAATTCAAATAAAAATGATCTTTTTAATCTTCTTCCATCATCTGCAATAAATTATGGCTAATACCATCAGCACGTAAAAAAGCAAAATCGTAACTTGCTGTAGCCAAAGCCAGTACCCGACGTTCAAATTCCTGCCAGAGCGGTTTCACCTGTTTATGTTGAATCCCCAAACCGCTTTCTTCGGCTAAATTTTTATTCTTCTCACAAATTTTAAGTGCATGATAAAGCTTGCGACCTTTGGAGGCATCCTCACGTAAACGCACCCGCTTAGATAAGACAAAGCCCTCCACATGATGCAAATCGGCATGCGGCAACAGGGGTATTAAAATTTGATCCAGCTGTGCATCCAGACGCTTCCAGACCGCAGTATGCTGTTCAGGCGTATAAGTATTCCACTGAATCACTTCATGGTTAAAACGACGGCAACCACGGCATACCGAATCACCAAATACCGTAGAACAACGCCCTGCACATGGGGTCAAAGAAGCAATTCGACGGTCAGTACTCAAGACACACTCCTGCACAATTGAGAAATCAATAAAATCATCTATCAAACGATTTTAACTCAAGCTCGATTTGATAAATGACAACCTATATCGGCATCTTTCGCTTAATAACCATATTTTTGATATGGTTTTCTCGCTTCTTCATACAATTCACGTTAAAATACGCGCCTTGAATTTTGTCCTATCATAATACATTTGGAGTATTCCATGAACGCTACTGTAGAACAGCTTGCACCTGTAGAACAGCAAGCGACCACAAGTTGGGTTGTTGCCGCACTATATCAATTTAAAGAAGTTCAAGATCCTGCCGATCTTCAACAACGTCTTTTAGACTTGGTCAACAGCATTAACTTGTGTGGAACTCTAATTGTAGCTGGTGAAGGTATTAACGGTACTGTGGCTGGGGATCGTGAAGCGATTGATCAAATTCATACTTTTCTTGTGAATGAAGGCTTTAACGCTATGGAGTACAAAGAATCTCATAGCGATGATAAACCTTTCCGTAAAATGAAAATCAAACTCAAAAAAGAGATTGTAACTTTAGGTGTGGAAGTTAAACCACGCGACTTAGTCGGTCATTATCTTGATCCTAAACAATGGAACGAACTGATTGCACGTGATGACGTGATTCTGGTCGATACCCGTAATGACTACGAATATAAAGCCGGTACATTTAAAGGTGCGGTTGACCCTAAGACAGAAACGTTCCGTGAATTTCCAGAATATGTAAAACAAAACCTTGCACAGCATAAAGACAAGAAGATTGCGATGTTCTGTACTGGTGGGATTCGTTGTGAAAAATCAACTTCTTTATTACTTCAGGAAGGCTTTAATGAGGTTTATCACTTAAAAGGCGGTATTTTAAAATACCTCGAAGAAACCCCGGTTGAAGAAAGCATGTGGGAAGGCGAATGTTTCGTATTTGATGGCCGTACTGCAGTAACCCATGGTGTTGAAGAAGGTCAGAACATTAAGTGTCATGCATGTGGATGGCCTTTACTTCCTGAAGAAGCTGAACTTGCAAGTTATGAACATGGGGTATCTTGTAAATATTGTATTGAGAAAACTACAGAGCAACAGAAAGCCGGTTTCCGCATGCGTCAGTCTCAAATTGCAGCTGCTAAGCGAAAACGTCTTTAAACTTAAATTTGTAAAGTTATATAAATAAAGCTCTCATTTGAGGGCTTTTTATTTACCTAAAATAAACAATAATTAAAAAAAGATCACCAAATTTCACTTTTAATGCTTACTAAGTCTCACATAATTTGATAACCTGAGATTAAAATTAAAACAATCCTGTAACTCATTAATTTTTAAAGTAAAAAATTAAACATATAACGTGAAAAAGGAGTTAAATTATGCCAAAATCAATTACTCGTTCGGTCAATTATAATAGACGTGTTGACTTTGTACGTGGAAAAAATTATCAACAAATACAAGAAATAAAAATACTTTTAGATCAACAATCTCATCTTTTTATTGTGACCTTGGGAGCTGTTATTGGCACTATTTTATCAATCTTTATTGCCTACCACTTGAAACCCAATCTATTTGAATATGCGATGCTCAGTGTGATTCCTTTTGCACTTTCGTATAGTTTAAGAAAGGTTTACATTCACACCCTAGTCCATAGTCAGGAATAAGCAAAGTTAATGACTTGGCTTTACTTTACCCTACAATAAATAAACTTTAGGATGGTTTGGATATCATTATTATTTTTACAAACTTATGAATTTGACTGAATGGATTATTTCCATTATGGAACAATTGGGCTACTTCGGTATTGCTCTATTAATGTTTCTCGACAATATTTTTCCTCCGATTCCTTCGGAAATTATTATGCCTTCTGCAGGTTATTCTGCATCACAAGGGCAATTGCTTTTAACTGGCGTAATTATCGCGGGTTGTATAGGTTCCCTGATTGCTGCGGCTATATTGTACTGGGTAGGGTATAAATTTAATCACGACAGTATTTTCCGTTTTGTAGATCGCTACGGCAAATATCTTTTTATAAAACCTAACGATGTCAAAAAATCTCTGGACTGGTTTGAACACTATGGGCACCGAATTGTTTTCTTTGGCCGCATGATTCCTGCAGTTCGTTCACTAATCAGCATTCCAGCTGGCATGAGTCACATGCCCTTCGGGAAATTCATGTTCTACAGTAGTCTAGGTACAATTATCTGGACCACTTTTCTGGCCTGTATGGGTTTTTATTTCGGAGAAAATCAGGAGCTGATGCAAGCCATTTTCAGCAGTGTCGGCTATGTCATTATCGCAATAGTGAGCGTTTTCTGCATTTGGTTTTTATATCGAAAGTTCAAACATAAAGCTTAATAGAAAAACATGCAGGCGCTTCTGTTGAGATAAAAATCTGGGTGAACATCATAACCGCTTATACGGATTTTTTTTGTATTCTATGGAAGCTGCAAACATATCTCCTCAAATCAAAGAATTTAGCGATTACCCTTTATCCGAAACTATTTTCTTGATCGTCAATAATCACATAAAAGCTTATCTAGCTTTGTTTTTATTAATGTTGAATTGGATGTGCTTGGGGAGATTTAAATGAAATATTATTATGCTGTTTTCACCATTGCCTATATTCTCTCTTTTTTGTTATTTAACTTCTTGATCCAGGTAATCAGTATAGAAATTTCCTCTGCTATCGTTATACTAATTGCAGGAAGCTTCTTCACGGCATGGCATTTTGCAGAGCGTGAACAGCGCTGCCCCCTCACCCAAAAAAAGAAACTATTAATTGGAATCAATTGCCTGCAGTTTAGTTGTGATTAGCATCTGTTTATTGCTCATCAATATTAATAGCGGCACGACTTCTCTATTCATTCAGATACTGGGGCATATCCCGGAAGGGATCTGGCTGATTGTAATCAGTTTTACAGTACTGATGGAATGGGTTTTATTTAGTTTTAGCTATGGCTGATTTGCGCAAAAATGTTTTGATTTAAGCAATAAAAAAACACCTCAAGTGAGGTGTTTTTTACATTGAATGAAACACAGCATTTAACTATGATAGCGCCCTTAGCTTGGCGTGTGATACATTAAATAAATTTCATTTAAGTTTGCTGGAATTTCTTCAGCAATTTCGTCCATCAGCTGACCATTGCGACGGAAAGATTCCATTTGTGGATCTTCATCGTCCACACCACTGAACATCATCATGGGTAAAGTTAAATCTACCAGTTGTTCTTCATGTTCAGGTGTGAACCAGGCATCTTCGTTTAAGAACATAGCATCAACGAAACCAACACTCCAGTCGCCTAAACTTGATTCAACATCCGCCTCTTCAATTTCAAAAGGAAATTCAATTCCTTCTTCATTGGCCAAGTTTTGACGAATTGCTTCTAACCATGCTTTTATTTGAGCAATCATTTCAGCAGGAACTTTCTTTTGATTGTTATCGAAAAGTTCCTCGAGCCATTTATCAAAAGTTGGTCCAACAGCAGTTGCACATAAAAAACCATGAGTTGCCGCAAAATCTAGACCGTGTTCATTTTGGTCGCCGTCTAGGTATTCGCTCAATAGGTCTAAATCTAAAGCACTCATTTAAAATCCAAGTTCAGTAAAATAACTGCGGATAGCATAGCATTTTAGCCGGCTATGCCAAATCACAATTTAGTCTTCTTCATCATCAAAGTCGTCGTCATCATCCAGATCGTAATCAAAATCTTTCAGTTCACGCTCCAAACGACGTTGTGCGAGTAAATCGTCAATGAGACGACGCTTTTCCAAAGACTCTTTAGCACTAATTTTGCTTGAGGCTTCATCAAAGCTGACATCATCATCACTGAAGCTATCATCTAGTTCAAAATCTGTAGAAGACACTAAAACTACCTCATGGTGAAAAAAGTGAATGGGTCTAGGCGCTATTTATCTTTGTTCGGAAATCTTGTCAAGTTTTTTTTAATTTTTTATATAACAAACTCAATTTACTCTTGTTTTTTGACCCTAAAATTGTGTATTTATTAACATGCAGAATTTTATTCAGAATGTATGCAGAAAACCCGGTATATTTTGAAGGCATTCCATTAAACACACTTGAAAAATAAAATTCCAACCCAATATTGAAAACAATTGTTAAATCAAAGTCATCTTTCTAAATGATACTTGACCAATCAATTCAAAACAATTTTAAGCGAATTGTGCTATTATGCACGGTTTTTCACTGCCACTGATTCAATGAAGAGTAAGCAAAGATGAGCGATATGACTTCCCCTACTTCTCAAGTAGCGGCTCTGATTAGCCGAGGCAAAGAGCAAGGTTACTTAACTTACGCTGAAGTTAACGATCATCTCCCAGACTCGATCACGGAAAGCGAACAGATTGAAGACATTATTCAAATGCTTCAAGACGTTGGCATTCCAGTGCATGAACGTGCGCCTGAATCTGATGACACCATGTTCGACGGCAATAACGCTGAAGCAACCGATGAAGTCGCTGAAGAAGAAGCGGCAGCCGTTCTTGCTTCAGTTGAAAGCGAACCTGGTCGAACCACGGATCCAGTACGTATGTACATGCGTGAAATGGGAACGGTTGAACTTTTAACACGTGAAGGCGAAATTAGCATTGCTAAACGCATTGAAGAAGGTATTCGTGACGTTCTTCATTCTATTGCGTATTGGCCAAATGCAGTTGAAGTTGTATTAAAAGAATATAACGATGTTACCGAAGGTGAACGTCGTCTTGCTGATATTTTATCTGGTTATTTAGATCCAGAATCTGATGAAGAAATTCCAGAAGTTCTAGAAGTAGCAGAAATTGTTGTTGAAAAAGCTGAAGCTGCAACCAAAGCGACTAAAGATGTAAAGTTGGATGATGACGAAGAAGAAGAAGCTGAAAGCGATGATGAGTCTGAAGCCGAATCAGGTCCAGATCCAGAAATTGCCCGTATTCGTTTTACCGAATTAGAAGATGCTTGGAAATTAACCAAAACTGCTATTGAAAAACATGGTCGTGATAGCAAACAGGCAGAAGAAGCGCTTCAAGCACTGGCAACCGTGTTTATGATGTTTAAATTTACCCCGCGTTTATTTGACATCATTTCAGAAATGATTCGTGGTACGCATGAACAAATTCGTACCGCTGAACGTGAAGTAATGCGTTATGCAGTACGTCGCGGCCGTATGGACCGTAATCACTTCCGTACTTCGTTCCCGGGCCATGAATCAAATCCAGCCTGGTTAGATGAACAAATTGCTAAAGCACCTGCTGAACAAAAAGTTTATTTGGAAAAAGTACGTCCAGATGTGCTTGCATTCCAACAAAAGATTGCAGACATCGAAAAAGAACTGGGTCTTGATGTTAAAGGCATTAAAGATATTTCTAAACGTATGTCGATTGGTGAAGCCAAAGCGCGCCGTGCGAAAAAAGAAATGGTTGAAGCAAACTTGCGTCTGGTGATTTCGATTGCGAAAAAATATACCAATCGTGGCTTGCAATTCCTTGACTTGATTCAAGAAGGTAATATCGGTTTGATGAAAGCCGTAGACAAGTTTGAATACCGTCGTGGTTATAAATTCTCGACCTATGCAACTTGGTGGATTCGTCAGGCGATTACCCGTTCTATTGCCGATCAGGCACGTACCATTCGTATTCCAGTACACATGATCGAAACCATTAACAAGATCAACCGTGTATCACGTCAGCTTCTTCAAGAAATGGGCCGTGAACCGACGCCTGAAGAATTGGGCGAACGTCTGGAAATGGATGAAGTTAAAGTGCGTAAAGTACTCAAAATTGCCAAAGAGCCGATTTCTATGGAAACGCCAATTGGTGATGATGAAGATTCGCATTTGGGTGACTTCATTGAAGATGGCAACATCACTTCTCCAATTGATGCTGCAACTTCAGAAGGCTTAAAAGAAGCGACTCGTGAAGTACTTGAGAACTTGACTGAACGTGAGGCAAAAGTCTTGAAAATGCGTTTTGGTATTGATATGCCAACTGACCATACTTTGGAAGAAGTCGGTAAACAGTTTGACGTAACACGTGAGCGTATTCGTCAGATTGAAGCTAAAGCATTACGTAAATTACGCCATCCTTCTCGTTCTGAACACTTACGTTCATTCCTAGAAAACGACTAATTCTTGATGATACCGATGGGGGGCTTGAAAAGTATTCGAGTATCCCCATTTAAGTATTCAGAAGACATATAACGCCTGCATTCATGCAGGCGTTTGATATAAGGGGACTACTATGACCATGTTAGACCGTACGCCATCTCGCGAACTTCAAGAAGATCTTTGGGTTTTCCCTATGGATTATCCAATCAAACTGATTGGTGAAGCGAGTGATGATTTACATGTCGCCGTTGTAGAAATTTTAGTGAAACACTTCCCTGACTTTGATAGCACGAGTATTAAAATTCAAGTATCTCGCACAGGTAAATATCACTCTTTAACTGCACAACTGCTTTTCTTGGAGCTTGAACAGGTGCATGCGCTTTATGCCGATTTAGCTGCATGTCCATTGATTAAAACAGCCCTTTAAGATAAATAAAAAACACGCTAAGCAGCGTGTTTTTTTATATCTATAGAAAACCATTGAATCCCTTCCAATAAAAATGGCAAATCATCTGGGTATCATTCCCTATCCAAGCCTGATTTCATTATAATCATTTATAATATTTAAAATTCTTTAAGGACGCACTTTACGTGACTGATGCTGTTCTAAAACCAACCCTGATTATTCGTCAATTTAACCAGCTCACGCCCTATCCAGATCGTTTTCAGGACATGAAAAGCCTGACTGAAAACCGTCATGAAAATACCCCAGATGAACTGTGGATTTTGCAGCATCATGAGGTTTTAACTCAAGGTCAAGCAGGAAAGCCTGAACATATTTTGATGTCCAGCAACATTCCAGTAGTACAAACCGATCGTGGCGGACAAGTCACTTGGCATGGTCCGGGTCAACTGGTTGCTTACTTCATGTTCGACCTAAACCGTTTAGGCTGGAATGTCCGTACTTTAGTGTCTTATGCAGAAAACCTCATGATTGAACTGCTCAACAAATACGGGATTGAAGCCTATGCCAAACCGGATGCACCTGGGGTTTATGTCAATGAACGTAAAATTGGTTCTTTAGGCTTTAAAATCCGTAAAGGCCGCAGCTATCATGGACTCGCACTGAATATTGATTGCGACCTGTCTGGCTTCCATACCATTAACCCATGCGGTTATGCAGGACTGGAAATGGTTCGTGTTATGGACTTGGTTCCGAACTACCCGCACTTTAATGATTTATGTACGGATATCATTGAAACTTTAGACAACAGCGGTTACTTTAATCAAGTCCAAGTCATGCAACAATAACTTTGCTTTTGACATAAAAATAAATTAGAGTATTTACTCTAAATTAATAAAATATTTTTTAGATAAGGGATGCGCGAGTGATTTCAACAAAATCCGTAAAGCCCGCTTTACAACTGACCTATGTCAAACTCATGATGGATGTGATTGGCAGAGGTCTGGTAATGGCGAGTCAAGTCGATGACGAAGTAAAACAGGAAGTCTCTAACTTTCCTGTCGGTTTTGTTCTATCGATGAAAGTATTTCCCAATGGCCCGGCATTTATTGCGAAAGTCACGGAAGACCATCAATTAAAATTACTAAAATCTGTAGACATCAAGCCTGATCTAACCATTACTTTCAAGCACTTAACCCATGCTTTTCTCGTCTTTTCTTTTCAGGAAAGTACTGCACAAGCATTTGCTCACGACCGTATGATTGCCGATGGTGATGTATCAAATGCCATTCGTCTGGTCCGTTGCTTAAATAAAATGGAATCACTGATTTTACCTAAACTCTTGGCCGAGCTTGCTATAAAACAATATCCAACTGAATTGAGCCTAAAACAAAAACTCACCGGAGCTGCAAATATTTATTTGAAACTAGCTCAATCCTATTTTAAACGGAGTGCATAACATGGCTAAGCCTTATTACGAATTTTTCTGCCCAGTAAAAGTTATCGCAGGTCATGCCGCGTTAGAACACATTCCATTTGAACTTGCAACTTTGGGTGCCAAACGCCCACTGATCATTACCGATAAAGGCGTACGCGCAAATAATTTACTAGTTCCGATCGAAGCTGCATTTGAATCTACCGATGCGGTGATTGGTTATATTTTTGATGATGTTCCACCCGATTCAAGCGTACAAACCGTTCGCAATGCAGCCAAGGCATATCGAGACAATAACTGTGATGCAATTATTGCGGTAGGTGGTGGTTCAGTGATTGATACTTCTAAAGCGACTAACATTTTGGTGACTGAAGGCGGTGATGACTTACTGAAATTTTCAGGTGCGCATAATCTTCCAAAACCGTTAAAACCATTTTTCGTAATTCCTACGACATCAGGCACGGGTTCAGAAGTGACCATGGTGGCTGTGGTTTCCGACCTTGAAAAAAATGTCAAAATGCCATTTGCATCTTATTATCTGATGCCGCATGCAGCAATTCTCGATCCGCGTATGACACAAACCTTGCCACCGCATTTAACCGCTATGACAGCAATGGATGCATTAACCCATGCGGTTGAAGCCTACACTTGTATGGCTGCGAATCCAATTAGTGATGCCTATGCCACTGCTGCGATAAAAAAGGTCAGCAACAGTTTATTCAATGTACTTAATAACCCAACAGATGAGTTTGACCGCCTTGAATTGGCTCAAGCTTCTACCATGGCAGGTATCGCCTTCTCGAACTCAATGGTGGGCTTGGTGCATTCATTAGGACATGCCTTGGGTGCTGTTGCGCATCTACCCCATGGTTTATGCATGAACCTGTTCCTTCCTTATGTACTGGAATACAACAAAGAAGTGAATGGCGACAAAATAGCAGAATTATTGCTTCCTTTAGCGGGTGCAGATATTTACGCCCAGACTCCTGCGCACTTACGGGCAGATAAGGCTATTGCAACAATTCTCACCATGCGTGATCGCTTATATACCCTGACCAAATTACCCCGTACATTACGTGAAACAGGTAAGGTATCTGAGGCACAGTTAGATGAAGTGGCAGAAAAGGCTTTAAATGATGGTTCTATTATTTACAACCCGAAAGAAGCGACCTTAAGTGATTTAAAAGCGATTCTAAAAAAAGCTTGGTAAATATTGAAAAATAAGCCAATATAGCAAAAAATTAGCCTGATGTTTTTTTAAGCATCGGGCTTTTGCTTTGTGGAAAGTTGAAGCTAATTATTTATATCGCATGGCATATTTTCTGCATTAACAATTTATAAAGATACTGGCAAAAGATACCAAACTAGAGTAGATTGGCGGACTTTTGTTTTATTCGTATAGGGGGGATCGTTCGTCTCAAACGATCCTTATAAACATGACTGATCCTTGATCAACGATTAAGAGGATAACGCCGTTGACAAATATCTCTGGGACTCCATCGGCAGCTAAACTGCAAAAAACGCTGGGACTCTGGCACATCATTATTATCGGTTTAGCTTATATACAGCCCATGACGTTATTTGACACTTTCGGCCTAGTATCGGAAGAAAGTCATTTTCACGTACCGACATCCTACATATTTGCACTCGTTGCAATTTTATTAACATCCCTGAGTTATGGCCATATGATTCGTCGCTACCCTTCTTCGGGTTCGGCGTATACCTATGCTCAAAAATCGATTCATCCCAATGTTGGCTTTATGGTGGGCTGGTCTTCTTGGCTAGATTACTTGCTGTCTCCAATGGTCAACATCATTCTTGCGGTAATTTACCTTGAGGCATTATTCCCCGATGTAAATCACTGGGTTTGGGTCGTTGTGCTCACGGCATTCATGACTGGTGTTAACTTAAAGGGTGCACGCTTTGTTGCGAATTTTAATAGCTTGATCGTGTTGATACAATTGGTTGTAATTGCTGTATTTACCTATTTGGTTTACACCAAGCTACAAGCGGGCTTTAATGCAGATGGTCCAATCTCTGCAGAACAGCGTTATCAGCTTTGGAGCCTTGAACCGTTTTGGAACGAGCTGACTTCAGTCGGTGCACTGATTACCGGTGCCACTTTACTGTGCTTCTCATTTACCGGTTTTGACTCCTTAAGTTCACTTGCTGAAGAAACCAAAGATACCGAAAAGACCCTGCCTAAAGCGATTTTCTTAACTGCTTTGATTGCAGGTGTAATTTTTATTATCAGCACCTACTTCATGCAAATTTACTTCCCGAACGATCCGAAAACATATTTTGAGGATATTGCAGCGACTCAGCCCGATATTTTAATGCTTGTTGGCGGTTCACTATTCCAATCCTATGTTCTTGCTTTTGCAATTGTGACAGTGTTGGCATCAGGTATTTCAGCACATGCTGGTGTATCACGCTTGATGTTTGCCATGGGTCGTGATGGGGTCATTAACAAGAAAATCTTTGGCCATATCAGTCCTAGAAGCCTGACACCTTCATACAATATTTTAATTGTCGGTGCTGTGGCTTTAACTGCTGGCTTTATGAATCTTGATACAGTGATCTCACTCATCAGTTTTGGTGCTTTAACGGCATTTACCTTTGTAAACCTGTCGGTAATTTCACGTTATGCATTGCGTGATGGACGAACCAAAAACTTTAAAGATCTTTTAAATTTTGTGATTGTGCCATTACTGGGTTTCATTAGTGTATTTGCACTCTGGTTAGAAATTGAAGAAACATCATTGAAATATGGTTTATGGTGGGCGATGTTCGGTATTTTATACCTGGGTTATAAAACCAAAGGCTTTAAACACCCTGCTCCACAACATAACGAGTTTGATGACTCTCATTAATACGTTGAATTTTCTGTATAAAAAAGACGCTTGATGCGTCTTTTTTATTTAATCCGACAGTTAAAATCCATCTGGATATCTATCATATTGTCCTTATAACCCAGACGCTGAATAAAAGCGTTTTGATCCTGCAGCAGTTTTTGATCTTACTCAGGTAAAGGCGCCTTGTTTTCAACCCCCAGTCGATAGATATTATTAATGATGTTTTGATAAATTCCACAGACTTCCTGACGCTTGGATTTCTTCAACTTGCGTCCAGTCTAGCTTCGCTGAAAATTCTCAGCCTTTAAGTTTTTGCTCCATGCTTCAATCTGTTGGTTCATACGTTGCTATCTAGCTGCATATTTTTAAGCCTTGCTAAATTTCAGCTTGTGTAAGGGGTTCTACTTTTTCAGCCCCACTTCCTGCTGCCTGACTGGCAAAAATAGATACAGATGTAGTAACTGCCATACCTTAATTAAGCCCTTCAAAATACTTTAAAAGTTTTATTGTTTTTATCAAATTCAGCATGTTGCTTATCTTATTTCACTTTTTTTATTTTTTATAACCCAAACCAATAGAAACCTGAAGATAGAGTGAGTGAAGTTTACATAGAAAAACCACCCGAAGGTGGTTCTTAATTAAGCCTAAATCATTTACTTTAGTTCCTGAAAGCCTTGCTGACGCCAAGCTTCATAAAGGATCACAGCAGTTGCATTCGACAAGTTCAAGCTGCGTGAAGTCGCTGCCATCGGCAAACGAATCCAGTGTTTTTCCGGAAACATCATGCGCACATTTTCAGGCAAGCCCCGTGTTTCAGGTCCCATTAACAATGCAACCGGACGGTTTAAATCTGAAGTATGCGGCGTTTCAGAACCTTTAGTGGTTAAAGGGTAAATCGCATCAGTTTCAATGCCCTGCTCTTTTAAATGAGCTACACATTCTGCAAAGTTTTCCCAAACTTTCATATGTGCCCATTCATGATAATCCAAGCCTGCACGTCTGAGCTTTTTATCATCCAGCTCAAAACCTAGCGGTTTTACCAAGTGCAATTGCGCACCGGTATTGGCACATAAACGAATAATATTCCCTGTATTTGCAGGAATTTCTGGCTCGTACAATACGACATGGATCACGGGAGTTCTCTACTTTAAATAAAATGACAAGCTTGATTAAGCTTGCCACTGCAATTGTTCACGCAATTTCACCACTTCACCAATAATGGTCAGGGTCGGCGCTTGAATTTGATGTTCTGTCACTTTAGAGGCGATATCTGCCAAAGTTCCCACCACCACCTTCTGGTCTGGTGTCGTTCCTTTAGAAATAAGCGCAACCGGCATATTAGGTCGTTGGCCATGTGCAATCAGTTGCGCACAAATTCTTTCCAATCCCACCAAACCCATATATAACACCAGGGTTTGGTTTTCATAAACCAGTTCATTCCAAGGTAGCTCCGGCGAACCTTCTTTTAAATGTCCAGTGAGGAAGCGGACACTTTGCGCATAATCACGATGCGTTAAAGGAATACCGGCATAAGCAGAACAGCCCGATGCCGCGGTAATTCCGGGCACCACCTGAAAAGCCACACCTGCAGCAAAGAGTTCTTGAATCTCTTCACCACCCCGGCCAAAGATAAATGGATCACCGCCTTTTAAACGGCAGACACGCTTACCTTGTGCTGCGTATTCTACCAATAAAGCATTAATACCGTCTTGAGGAACACTATGATTAGAACGAGCCTTGCCGACATAGATTTTTGTCGCATCACGACGACACAAATCTAAAATCGGCGGTGATACCAAACGGTCATAAATAACCACATCGGCTTGTTGCATCAAGCGTAAAGCTTTTAATGTGAGTAGTTCCGGATCACCCGGACCTGCGCCCACTAAATAAACTTCACCTTTTGGGGTTTTCCACTCGATTAAAGCTTGTTCAATTAAACGATCTGCTTCCGCAATATTGTCATTAAATACCTGTTCTTTGAGTGGGCTGGCATATAAGTCTTCCCAAAAGATACGGCGTTCATCCGGGTTTTCAATTTTAGCTTTGACTGCAGCCCGCCATTTTCCGGAAAATTCCGCCAGCTTGCCCATGCCATGAGGAATACTGGCTTCAAGCTGAGTTCGGATTTGACGGGATAACACCGGCGAAGTGCCATTGGTGGCAATTGAAACCACTAAAGGTGAACGGTCAATAATGGCAGGAACCATAAAACGACAATGCGGTGGATCATCGACACTGTTCACCAATATTTTTTCAGCTTCACAGGCTTCAAAAACTTGAATATTGGTGGCTTTATCATTGGTTGCGGCAATCACCAAACGGTAATTGCGTAACGGAATATCTAAACTAAAAGGGGCTTGGATATATTGGCCTTGGCTGGTTTCAACAATCTCAAGTAAAGAACTTTCGATTTCAGGTGCAATCACATCAATGACTGCGCCTGCTTTTGCCAAAAGAACTGCCTTACGATAAGCAATATGTCCACCACCGACAATCAGACAAGGTTGCTGTTGCAACTTTAAAGAGATTGGAAAGATATCCACGCATTACCTCAGTATTTTAGATCTGACTGTCTTAAGCAATTTTCATGCACAAAATTGCGCCATTGGTATATTTATTGAGCAATCCGGAGATTAATCAATAAATTCTGCACCGCCCATATATGGACGAAGTGCTTCAGGAACCTCAATCGAACCGTCTGCACGCTGGTAATTTTCCATCACCGCAAGTAAGGTACGGCCGACCGCCAAGCCGGAACCATTTAAAGTGTGTAAAAATTCAGTTTTCTTTTGATCGACACGGTAACGTGCTTTCATACGGCGGGCCTGGAAATCACCCATGCATGAGCAGCTTGAAATTTCACGATAGGTATTTTGACTCGGTACCCAAACTTCCAAATCGTAAGTCTTGATCGCACCAAAGCCCATATCCCCACCACACAGGATGATTTTACGATATGGCAGACCTAAAGCTTGCAAAATACCTTCAGCATGACCGGTCAATTCTTCTAAAGCCTGCATGGAATCTTCAGGTTTAACAATTTGCACCATCTCAACTTTGTCGAATTGGTGTTGACGAATCAGGCCACGAGTATCACGGCCATACGAACCTGCTTCACTACGGAAACATGGCGTATGCGCAGCATATTTCAGTGGTAAACGGTCTGGATCAACAATTTCATCACGCACGAAATTGGTCACTGGCACTTCAGCAGTCGGAATCAGGTAATATTCTTTTTCGCCTTGAAGCTTGAACAAGTCTTCTTCAAATTTAGGCAACTGACCTGTACCACGCAAAGAATCCGCATTCACCAAATAAGGCACATAGGCTTCGGTATAACCATTTTTTAAGGTATGGGTATCGAGCATGAACTGGGTAAGCGCACGTTGTAAACGTGCCAATGGACCTTTAAGAACACTGAAACGCGTACCGGTTAATTTGGTCGCAGTTTCGAACTCCAGACCGCCCATCCATTCACCGAGGTCAGTATGATCCTTGATTTCAAAATCAAATTGACGCGGCGTACCCCATTTTAAAATTTCAACGTTGTCGTCTTCATCTTTACCCTCAGGCACAGATTCATGCGGCATGTTTGGAATACTTAACGATTTGGTTTCAATTTCATTTTGTAATTCAGCAAGCGCAACTTCAGCCGCTTTAATTTCATCACCAATCGCTGACATACGTGCCATGATTTCAGATGCATCGCCACCAGATTTTTTAATTTGGCCAACTTGTTTTGCACCCGAATTACGTTCTGCCTGTAAAGCTTCAGTTTTCGACTGAAGCTCTTTACGGCGAGCCTCAAGTGAAGCCCACTCTTCTACATTCAGCTGTACACCACGTTTTGCCAAGGCTAAATTTACAGCCTCAATATTATTTCTGATTAATTTCGGGTCGATCATAGCCAATCTTTTGCAAAGAAAAAAACTGGCTATAGTGTAAGCGCTAAACAGCAAAAAAGACAGTGACCGAGCTTACAGCTGTGCCTTATTAAAGCAAATTTCACCGAATTAACCCAAAATTATAGGCTTGGATACTTCGGCAAACTTGGCAGATATTCCGCTTTAACCAATTTGTTCAACGCAACATAAGGCAAGGTAAGTTCGGTCATCCCTTCTGCATAAGAAGCCAATTCATATAAAGGATAGACAAATACAATCCCATTCGCACCGAAGTAAAAGTTATCACTTAATTTCAGTTTTTCTCGTTCTATACTGTGCTGGTCTAACCAGAGCGAATTTGAATCATACAAGGTATCTAATACTTGCTGCTCTGCACCTTTCACCACAATATCTTGCAATGCCAGACGTTTCTTGTTTTTCAAATCAAAATTCACGAATTCCTGATGATACATGCCATGCGCTGCACCTGCAGAATAGGTATAAGTTTGTATGGCAAAAGTGGCCTGATCATATTGCTGGCTGACAAAGCGAATATAGGTCGAACTTTGACTCAAGTTGGGATTCGCACCCTCAGCAGTATTGATTTTTTGATTCGGTGCGGTTGAGAAGGCAATCGGATCGGCTTTTTTAACCCGATCAATAAAATAATCATCTATCCATTTAACATTCGTTTCAACCGTTTGAATATCATATTGCATGCAACCTTCCGCCTCGCACGCTTCAGGTTTACTCAGTTTCACAGGAACAACTTTGGCTTGAATTAATGGAATAGATTCCACCTTTTCCTGCTTTGTTGTGGCTGCCTGTTCAGCTTGTGGGGCAGGTCGTTCCTGACAGCCCGTCATTACCAGTGCAGCAAAAGAAAAAGGAAGTGCCCATAGCCATTGTTGATTCATGCGTATTTTCATCTTATTTTGACAACCTACTACCTTTTATCATGCCCCTGCACTATACAAAGCTCAGTAACTAAATGAAATTTTAAATATGTATCTTTAAGAAGATAAACTAATCGTGAGGAATAAAAATTAAATTTACTTTATCTATAAAAGCATCGCTATATTTTCAGCGAAACATGAACGAAAAAGCAGCCACGGATGACTGCTTCTAAACAAAAATTATTTAAATAACTCATTATAAATCAATTTATTACTGATCAATAATATCCGTACCTTTAGGTGGTGTGAAATTAAAGGTTGATGCTGGAATTGAAGGATTCACTTTTACATTGTTAAATCGGACATAAGTGGTTTGTCCCAGTGAATCTTCCAAAATCATTAAACTTGGTGCTTTGTTGACACCAAAACTAATAGTCAAGCTTTGGAATGCACCATCACGGTCTTTAGGAAGCAAGGTGTAATAAGTCTTGCTTTTATCCGGTTGTGTCACCCGGTAAGATTGCATAATCTGACTGGTATTTCCCGACAATAATAAAGCTGGTGTATTCGCTACTTGGTCATCCAGACTTTGACGAACTGCTTGTTGCAAGTCAGGGTCATAAATCCAAACGGTTTTACCTGAGGTCACAATAGTCTGTTTTGAGGGACTGGTGGTTTCCCAGAAAAACTTACCAGGACGGGCAACCTTCATGACACCTTTAAAGGTCTGATTCATATGTTGTCCGGTTAAGCCTTTTTTCTGAGCTACTTTACTACCCGAAGTCGCTTTGGTCGTTTGTTCAAAATTTGCTGACAAACTACGGATATTACTTAACTGTTTGACCAAATTATTGGTTGCTTGCTGCTCCGACGCTGCAACAGGCGCAGCAAAAACAGTATTACTCATTATCGGTGCAAGCGTTGCTGTACCTAATGTCATAGCACATAGGGTTTTACGAAGCATTTTCATCTCATCACCTTTTTATTTGCTGTATAACAATTTCTTCAATGTGCCATCTTAAACCAATTTTTCTTTGTAATAATTGAGAAAATAAGAAGTTTTGTATTGTTATTAATATTCAATGTCATTTTTTCTACATCATGATGAAGACGCTGATTATTTTTATCCAATTTACAAGCATAAAAAAACCCACATCAAATGTGGGTTTTTTTCTGTTTAAGCTTAAGCTTCAACAGATACGTAGCGACGACCGAATTGGCCTTTCACTTCGAATTTGATCACGCCATCAGCGGTAGCAAATAAAGTATGGTCACGGCCCATACCTACGTTTGTACCAGCGTGGAATTCTGTACCACGTTGACGAACGATAATGTTACCAGCAGTCACAGATTGACCACCGTACATTTTAACACCTAACATTTTAGGGTTCGAGTCACGACCGTTACGTGTCGATCCACCAGCTTTTTTAGTAGCCATGTTTCATAATCCTCGTAATTAGCCTGAAATAGCAGTAATTTTCAACTCGGTAAACCATTGACGGTGACCTTGTTGTTTACGGTAATGTTTACGACGACGCATTTTAACAATACGGATTTTGTCGTGACGACCGTGGCTAACTACTTCAGCAGTTACTGTAGCACCAGCAACAACTGGAGCACCAATTTGAATGCTTTCGCCGTTTACAAGCATTAATACGTCATCAAACGTAATAGTTGTACCAGTTTCAGCTTTCAACAATTCTACTTTAAGGGTTTCACCCTCGATAACACGGTGCTGTTTACCACCGCTTTGGATTACTGCGTACATAATGTACTCCAAACATGCCCGTGTCGTCGTGCCGATAAAGGAATATACCGATCTTAATACGAGCGCCACTGGGGTATATATTAGGGCAAACATATTAAGTGATAATAAATCAAACAACAAGCCATTTTACGGTTTTTTTGCGCTGATTGAATGTTTATTTTATATACGATCAAAATCTAGAAAATAAATGACTTTTAGGTCGAAATCTTGCATTTTATAAAATGAAATAGATTTTTAAAATCAATTCGCTACTATAGACTACCCAATACCGGCTCAGTCACATATGAGATGAGGTATTAGAATGGTCACTTGTTTAAAACCATTTGCCTAGTCAGGATTTAAGCAACTATATTAAGATCTTAGCTATATCATCAGATATAGTTGTTACACTATAGAATAAGCAATTCAATTTTTAGAGGTTTCTCTTCATATGGCCATCGACTTTAAGCAAGATATTCTCGCTCCTGTTGCTTCAGACTTTGCTGCGATGGACACGTTTATTAATGAAGGGATTACTTCAAAAGTCGCTTTGGTGATGGCGGTAAGTAAACATGTCGTTGAAGCAGGCGGTAAACGCATGCGTCCGATCATGTGTTTATTGGCGGCAAAAGCCTGCGGCGCGACCGATTTAGAACGTCAGCGCAAACTGGCGGCCATTATTGAAATGCTACATACTGCAACTCTTGTACATGATGATGTGGTGGATGAATCAGGATTACGTCGTGGCCGCCCGACCGCCAATGCAACCTGGAACAATCAGACTGCAGTTCTGGTCGGTGATTTTCTGATTTCACGTGCTTTCGACTTGTTGGTCGATTTAAACGACATGACCTTACTCAAAGATTTCTCGACAGGAACCTGTGAAATTGCTGAAGGTGAAGTTCTACAATTACAAGCACAGCATCAGCCTGAAACCTCAGAACAGACTTATCTTGATATTATTCACGGTAAAACTTCACGTTTATTTGAACTGGCGACTGAAGGCGCAGCCATTTTAGCCGGTACACCACAATACCGTGAACCGCTACGAATTTTTGCCGGTCACTTTGGTAATGCCTTTCAGATTATTGACGATATTTTAGACTACACTTCCGATGCTGAAACATTAGGTAAAAATATTGGTGATGATTTAATGGAAGGAAAACCCACTTTGCCATTAATCTCTGCACTGCAAAAAACCACCGATGAAGAACATGAAATCGTTCGCCGTAGCATTGCAACCGGTGGTACGACCCAATTAGAACGTGTCATTCAGATTGTGCAAAGCTGTGGTGCACTGGATTACTGCCGCCAACGTGCAACCGAAGAAACTGAATCAGCACTGCAAGCTTTAGATGCACTTCCTCATACTGAATATCGCCAGGCCCTGATTAACCTGACCCAACTTGCCTTAAACCGGATTCAATAATGGATTCTGAAAAAAATAGACTTAATCTCCGCTTATGCATATAAATTTTAATGATCTATTTTTGAAAATGCAGGAGCAGCTTGAATCTCATCAAGCTGTTCTTGATGACTCATTGTTAATTGAGCTGGTTAACCGCATTCGACCAGATGACTCAACCAATACTGAAGAAATTAACTGCAAATTTCGTGCACTTGTACAAGCACTGCTGATTACCCCCAATGCAGTTTCCACCTTACAAAACTTTGTCTTAAAACTGATTAGCCAATACAAACAGACCAGCTTGTATGCCGATACCGGCATTTTATCTCTCGATGGTTTCTGGAATCAGCTCGCACAACGCGTAGGTGCTCATTTTTTACCGCTGATTAATGATGAAACCCAACTACAAGATTTAGTCCGCCGTGTGTTTTATCAACGTAGTGATAAGTATTGGTTGGACAGCATTTCTAATGAGGATTGGCAAAAGTTATTTGCATTACTCAATCAAGGTCATGGCAACCAGGCAGAAAAGCTTAAAATTAAAAGTGAGCTGATTAAAGCCATCACGGTTCTGTCCTATCGAATTAGCGGGATTGGACTGTATCCGGAATTCATCAATGCACAACCTGACCTAACAGAATATGAATCGCCTTTTCTGGTACAGAACCGGGAAATTATCGAATTCATTCAGCATTATAAAAAGCTGCATCAAAATACCGACCCTCTGGCAGTCATTGCCCCACCCGATGCCTCGCAGGCTTTGGTAATGATTGAGCAATGTCGCGATGTGGTTTCAAAAATTCGTCGTGCCATCAAGCGTATTGGCGTAAGTATTAGTCTGAATTATTTATTATCACTTCTGGAACAATGTCTAGATCGGATCGAACTGTTAATTAACCTGATTGTTGAAGAAGACAAAATTCATTATGAATCACTCAGCGCTTTACTGATCGACTTTACATTCGCTATTTATAGTGAACGGAGTGTTCGTTCTTTACTTGCCAATAACAGTGAATTAGTTGCCTTACAAGTCACCGAAAATGCCAGTAAAACCGGCGAGCATTATGTAAGTACCGACAAAAAGGGTTTTTGGTCGATGTACAAGGCAGCAGCAGGTGCTGGTTTCATTATTGCCACCATGGCGACCTTGAAAATCTTGACGGCACGTCTGGTCATGGCTCCCCTCATGCAGGCATTTATGTTTAGCATGAACTATTCACTGGGTTTCATGCTGATTCACGTGCTCCATTTCACTGTCGCAACCAAACAACCGGCCATGACCGCAGCAGCACTTGCGGCCACAGTACAGCATCAAAAAGGTTCTAAAAATGCGCAAATTGCGGAACTTGCTGCACTCATCATTAATATTATCCGAACCCAGTTTATTGCCATTCTCGGTAACATCTCGATTGCCATTCCTACCGCAGCAGCGATTAGCCTACTTTGGCAATACGGAATGGATGAACCACTGCTAACACATGCCAAAGCAACCACAACTTTACATTCCCTTAATCCGTTTACCTCACTGGCCATTCCGCATGCTGCCATTGCCGGGGTTTGCCTATTTTTCTCGGGTTTGATTGCAGGTTATTTCGACAATATGGCGGTATACCGCAAAGTGGGTCCGCGTTTGAAAGCGCATGTCCATTTAAAAGTGTTACTCGGTCAAGAACGCTTAAATCATTTTGCTGCATATATTGAACGGAATTTAGGCGCCCTAGCCGGGAATTTCTTATTCGGGATCATGTTAGGCAGCATGGGAACGTTTGGTTTTATCTTGGGTCTTCCGCTAGATATTCGACATATTGCCTTTGCCTCTGCCAACTTTATTCAAGGCTTGATCAATATTAATGGCAGTCCTGAAATTGGCTTGATTCTTGTATCTTTTTTAGGGGTATTATTAATTGGCCTGACAAACTTATTTGTCAGTTTCAGTCTGACCATTATTGTGGCACTACGCGCACGCCGCGTGCGTTTTGAACAATGGAAACCGTTAGCCAAACTGGTGCTGACTCATTTCTTAACCCGTCCGAGTGACTTTTTTTGGCCACCGAAGGTTCCTCTTGAAGTGGAAGAATCTCCGCAATCACAAAAATCTACTTATAAGTAATTGGTTATTTTTTATTTTACTTTACATTAAAAAATCGGTAAAAAAGAAATCAGCATAACTTACACATACTTGAAATAAAGTGTACTGATGAGTACACTTTAAATATTAATTAGTCTCGCTCCAATCGGCTAAGATAATAAAGGTTCCTTACATGCCGTACCTATTGCTTTATGCAGGATTTTTCTTATTTATTTTCAGTGTATTAATGCTTTTTACTCCCTCACTTAACCCATTCGATTTAGTCATGGTTGAATGGATGAGTCAGCATCGTACAGTGCAATTAAATACGATATCTATCACGCTTTCTGTTCTAGGTGGTATGCCATTTGTGCTATTTTTAACCACAATCTGGTGTTTATATCAAGCATGGTATAAAAAATATACAAATGTTATTTTTATAAGTTTAGGGCTTATAGGGAGCATTGCCACGGCTTGGCTGCTCAAATATATAATTTCAAGACCTCGCCCACCCGAAATTTATCACCTGGTTCAGAGCTATGGTGCTTCATTTCCCAGTGCACATAGTGTTTATGCCGCTACTTTGGGTTGTCTTGCTATTTATCTAAGTCTGGAACATCCAAAGCACCGACTGATTTGGCTATGTGCTTTTATATGGTTGTTGATCATGGGGATTTCAAGGATTTACCTTGGGGTACATTTTCCCTCTGATGTTTTGGCTGGTTGGAGCATAGGTTTTATTTGGATCACCCTACTTTATATGCTGTACGTCAAATTCAGTAGAGCGAAAACAAATTAATTTTTAGATAAAAATCTAATCGAGGTGGAACAATGATGTCTGCAAAGCTATGGGCTCCCGCCTTTACCGCTTGCGCATTAGCAACAAGTATTGCACTTGTTGGTTGTAGCAAAGATCCAAAGGATGCGCAGCAAGCTGCAGCAGCCCAAAAAATGCCACCGACTGAAGTCGGTGTCATTGTTGCTCAACCCCAGAGCGTAGAACAATCGGTGGAACTTTCAGGCCGGACCACAGCATTTGAAATTTCTGAAGTGCGCCCACAAACCAGTGGTGTCATTCAAAAACGTCTTTTCACTGAAGGCAGTTATGTTCGTGAAGGACAAGCCTTGTATGAAATTGACTCGCGCACCAATCGTGCTGGCGTGGATAGTGCTCGTGCAGCACTAAATCGTCAACAAGCCAACTTGAATGTATTACGCGTTAAAGAAGGACGTTATCGTCAACTTGTCGGCACCAATGCCATTTCAAAACAAGAATATGATGATATTGCTGCACAAGTAAAATTAGCTGAAGCAGATTTGGCGGCAACCCGGGCTGAACTTAAAAATGCCGAAATCAACCTCGGTTACTCAACTGTGCGTGCGCCAATTTCAGGTCAGACCAACCGTTCAACAGTTACAGTTGGTGCATTGGTTACGGGCAGTCAAGCCGATCCTTTAGTGACGATTCAACGTTTAGATCCAATCTATATCGACATTAACCAGTCAAGTGCTGAATTATTGCGTTTACGTCAACAATTGAGCAAAGGCAGTTTAGACAGCAGCAACAATACCAAAGTCAAACTTAAGCTTGAAGATGGTAGCGACTACCCTGTGGAAGGCCGCCTTGCTTTCTCTGATGCCAGTGTGAATCCGGAAACAGGTACCGTGACTTTACGTGCTGTATTCCCGAATCCGAATCATTTGCTGCTTCCGGGCATGTATGCCACTGCAAAGATTGTACAAGGTGTGATTCCAAATGCCATCTTGATTCCTCAAGCAGCGATTACCCGTACTCCAACTGGTCAAGCGATTGCCATGATTGTGAATGCTGAAGCTAAGGTTGAAACACGCCCTGTAGAAACTGCGGGTGTACAAGGTAAAGACTGGATCGTGACTTCTGGTTTAAAAACCGGTGAAAAAGTGATTGTTGATGGTGTTGCCAAGGTCAAAGAAGGTGCGGCCGTAGTTGCTAAGCCTTATCAACCAGCCGCCGCTCCTCAAGGTGCAGGTCAACCTGCAGCAGAAGCCAATAAAGCCGCTCAACCTGCGCAGCAAGCACAGCCAAAAACTGAACAAAAATCTACTTCAAATACATAAGGGGTAGACTAAATGGCTCACTTTTTTATTCATCGCCCGATCTTTGCATGGGTGATTGCATTGGTGATTATGCTGGCGGGTATTTTAACCATCAGCAAAATGCCGATCGCACAATATCCGACCATTGCTCCGCCAACGGTTAGCATTTCTGCAACATATCCAGGTGCATCTGCGGAAACTGTAGAAAATACAGTGACCCAAATCATCGAGCAGCAAATGAATGGCCTTGATGGTTTGCGCTATATTTCTTCAAATAGTGCCGGTAATGGTCAAGCATCCATTTCATTGAACTTTGAACAAGGGATCGATCCGGATATCGCTCAGGTTCAGGTACAGAACAAATTACAGTCGGCGACTGCATTACTTCCTGAAGATGTACAGCGTCAGGGACTTCGAGTCACCAAGTCTGGTGCAAGCTTCTTGCAGGTATTAGCTTTCTATTCACCTAATGGCGAATTGACCGATGCCGACATTAAAGACTATGTGAACTCGAATATTTCTGAACCACTTAGCCGCGTTGCCGGTGTCGGTGAAGTTCAGGTCTTTGGTGGTTCATATGCAATGCGTATTTGGCTTGATCCTGCCAAACTAGCCAGCTACCAGCTTTCTCCAAGTGATGTCGTTGCTGCCTTACGTACCCAAAATGCACAAGTTGCAGTGGGACAATTGGGTGGTGCTCCTGCCGTTGCAGGTCAAGTTTTAAATGCGACCGTAAATGCGCAAAGCTTATTACAAACAGTAGATCAGTTCCGCGGAATTTATCTAAAGAGTGCTGGAACTGGGGCGAAAGTCACTTTGGGTGATGTTGCCAAAGTTGAATTAGGCTCGGACAACTATCAGTTTACCTCTAAATTTAATGGCAAGCCTGCGGGTGGTGTAGCGATTAAACTGGCCACTGGTGCAAATGCATTAGATACAGCAACTGCTGTAGAAGAACGTTTAGTACAGTTACGTAAAAATTATCCAACTGGTTTAAAAGATCAGCTGGCGTTTGATACAACCCCATTTATCAAACTTTCAATTGAAAGTGTAGTTCACACTTTAATTGAAGCAATCATCCTTGTGTTCCTGGTAATGTTCCTGTTCTTGCAGAACTGGCGCGCAACCATTATTCCAACCATGGCAGTGCCTGTGGTGGTCTTGGGTACATTCGCGATTATCAACTTGTTTGGCTTCTCAATTAACACCCTCACGATGTTTGCCATGGTTCTTGCCATTGGTCTACTGGTCGATGATGCGATTGTAGTAGTCGAAAACGTTGAACGTATTATGGCGGAAGAACACCTGGAACCTGTTGAAGCGACTGAAAAGTCGATGAGTCAGATCTCGGGTGCACTGGTTGGTATTACCACAGTATTGTCTGCAGTATTCGTCCCAATGGCGTTCTTTAGCGGAACCACCGGGGTGATTTACCGCCAGTTCTCGATTACGCTGGTTACCGCAATGGTTCTGTCACTGATTGTGGCATTAACATTCACCCCCGCACTGTGTGCGACCTTATTAAAGCAGCATGATAAGAACAAAGAGCAAAGCAATGGTTTCTTTGCCCGCTTCTTCCGTGGGTTTAATAGTCGTTTCGACCGTATGGCGCAAGGCTATCAAAACTGGGTCGGAAAGCTGCTGATTCATAAAATCATTGCGGGTGCGATTTATACGGTAGTGATTGTCGGTCTATTGTTCTTGTTCAAGAGCCTGCCAAGTTCATTCTTACCGGATGAAGACCAAGGTGTGGTGATGACGCTGGTTCAGCTTCCACCAAATGCCACGCTTGACCGTACTGAAAAAGTTATTGATCAAATGACTGGCTTCTTTCTGGAAGGTGAAAAAGCCAATGTTGACTCGGTATTCAGTGTCGCTGGTTTCTCATTTACCGGGGTCGGTCAAAATGCCGGTCTTGCATTTATTAAACTGAAAGACTGGGAAGAACGTACCACTAAAGAATCTACTGTGGGTGCCATTATTCAACGTGGTATGGCGCTTAACGTGATTGCTAAAGATGCCTCTTATGTCATGCCTTTACAGCTTCCTGCAATGCCTGAACTGGGTGTTTCTGCAGGCTTTAACTTGATGTTGAAAGATGCTGCGGGTAATGGTCATGAGAAAATGCTGACTGCGCGTAACATGATCTTGGGTATGGCTGCACAAGATAAACGTCTTGCTGGTGTCCGTCCAAATGGTCAGGAAGATACGCCACAGTACAAGATCTATGTCGATAATGAAAAAGCCAGCGCTATGGGCGTCAGCATTGCAGAAATCAACAGCACCATGAGTATTGCATGGGGTGGTTCATATATTAATGACTTTATCGACCGTGGTCGTGTAAAGAAAGTTTATGTACAGGCCATTCCTGATGCACGAATGATGCCGGAAGATCTCAACAAATGGTATGTACGTAGTACCACAGGTCAAATGGTGCCGTTTTCATCCTTTGCGACCGGTGAATGGACTTATGGTTCACCACGTTTAGAGCGTTATAACGGTATTTCATCAGTCAACATTCAGGGTACGCCTGCTCCGGGTGTCAGCTCGGGTGATGCCATGGCTGCCATGGAAGAAATCATCGCCAAACTGCCTGAAATGGGTATGAACGGTTTTGACTATGAATGGACAGGTTTATCTTTGGAAGAACGTGAATCTGGCTCTCAGACCTTTGGGCTATACGCACTTTCAATGTTAATCGTGTTCCTGTGCCTTGCAGCACTATATGAGAGCTGGTCTATTCCATTCTCGGTTATGCTGGTAATTCCGTTGGGGATTGTGGGTGCAGTAGGTTTAACATTCTTAGGTATGGTGCTGCTGAAAGATCCAAACCTGTCGAATAATATTTACTTCCAGGTGGCGATTATTGCCGTGATTGGTTTGGCAGCAAAAAATGCGATCTTGATTGTAGAATTCGCCAAGGAACTGCAAGAAGATAAAGGGGAGCCTTTACTTGAAGCAACCCTTCATGCAGCAAAAATGCGTTTACGTCCAATTATCATGACTACCCTAGCCTTCGGTTTTGGTGTACTTCCTCTTGCTCTTTCTTCGGGTGCAGGCGCAGGCAGCCAGCACTCTGTCGGCTATGGTGTACTGGGCGGCGTAATCAGTTCGACTCTACTGGGTATTTTCTTTATTCCTGTGTTCTATGTCTGGATTCGAAGTATCTTTAAATTTAAACCTAAAAAACCAAATAATCAGGAGCAAACATCGTGATGCAAAAGGTATGGTCTGTTACAGGTCGTAGCATTGCGGTATCTGCACTTGCGCTTGCTTTGACAGCGTGTCAAAGCATGCGTGGGCCAGAGCCCGTCGCTCAAGCCAATATTCCAGAACAAGGTTATTTAACCAGCAACTCTGGTCCTTCTATTGCTGAACAGGGTTATAAGGACTTTTTTGCCGATCAGCGTCTATTACAGGTGCTCGATCTGGCATTAGCCAATAACCGTGATTTACGTACCTCGACATTAAATATTCAACGTGCGCAGCAACAGTATCAAATCACTCAAAACAATCAGCTTCCAACCATTGGTGCCAGCGGTAGTGTGCTGCGTCAAGATACGCTCAATACCAATGGTGCAATGACCAGTTACAATGTTGGTCTGGGCGTAACTGCCTATGAGCTGGATTTTTGGGGTCGTGTCCGTAGCTTAAAAGACAATGCTTTAGATACTTATCTAGCCACTTCAAGTGCACGTGATGCTACTCAAATTGCGCTTATAGGTCAGGTGGCTCAAGCCTGGTTGAACTATTCGTTTGCCAATGCAAATTTAAAACTTGCAGACCAAACCTTAAAAGCTCAACTTGAATCTTATAATCTCAACAAAAAACGTTTCGATGTTGGAATCGACAGTGAAGTTCCTGTTCGTCAGGCACAGATTTCTGTAGAAACTGCACGTAATGATGTTGCCAATTACAAGACTCAAATTGCGCAAGCACAAAATTTGCTTAACCTGCTTGTAGGTCAACAGGTTCCTGCAAACTTGTTACCAACTCAACGTGTGACACGTATTAGCAAAAGCAATGCCTTTAGTGCCGGTTTACCAAGTGACTTGCTAAATAACCGTCCTGATGTCCGTGCTGCCGAATATCAACTTTCTGCAGCGGGTGCCAATATTGCTGCAGCTAAAGCACGCTTGTTCCCGACCATCAGTTTGATGGGTAATGCAGGCTATGCTTCAACCAGCTTAAGTGACTTGTTTAAATCTGGTGGATTTGTCTGGTCAATTGGTCCAAGTATTGATCTTCCAATCTTCGATTGGGGCACACGCAAAGCCAATATCAAGATTTCAGAAACAGATCAGCAAATTGCATTATCTGACTATGAAAAATCGATTCAGTCCGCTTTCCGCGAAGTGAATGATGCTTTGGCTGTTCGCCAAAATATTGGTGACCGCTTGGCAGCACAACGCCGTTTAGTTGATGCTACTAATACCACCTACCGACTTTCTAATGCCCGCTTCCGCGCGGGTATTGACAGTTACTTGACGGTACTGGATGCGCAACGTGCGTCTTATGCTGCTGAACAAGGTTTATTGTTGCTTGAACAAGCCAACATGAATAACCAGGTGGAAGTCTATAAAACACTCGGTGGTGGTATTAAAGCCAACACCGGTGATGCCCTTCAACAAGCGCCATCTACTGCTGAACGTAAAGCTGCAAACAGCGCTAGATAATTTTTAAGCGTTGTAAAAAAGCCTGCACTCTGCAGGCTTTTTTATTGCTTTTTAAAGCATGATTTCCTATCTTCACTACAACCTCCCTTATTTGAATACCAAAAAATGCTTTTAAGTAATTTAGAATCTGTTCCGGGACATACCATTATCCGTCAAATTGATGTGGTCTATGGCAGTACGGTGCGTAGCAAACACGTTGGACGCGACCTGCTGGCTGGCTTAAAAAATATAGTCGGCGGCGAACTGACGGCGTATACCGAATTGCTTGAAGAATCACGTCAGGAAGCCATGAGCCGCATGATTGAAAAAGCAAAATCAATCGGTGCGAACGCTGTAGTGGGTATCCGATTTTCGACCTCAAATATTGCTCAAGGGGCTTCTGAACTGTTTGTATATGGCACTGCAGTCGTGGTTGAAGCAAATGCACAACACTTACCTGATCCCTTCCCGACTCAAGGCTAAGCTATGGATGCCTTGATATTAAAAATTGTTATCTTTGTGATTTTATTTGCCATAGGCTGGGGCTTCGGTCGCCATACCGAAAGAAAGCATTTAAATGAACTGAAGCAACAAGAACATCGGCTAGCCTATATCACTCTGGATAACAGTCGCTTTAAGACCTCACCTCATCACGGGCAATTGGTGAGTAGCAATGTGGTCATCTCACATGATTACTTCAAATATGTGACTGCCAATATTCAGAACTTTTTCGGTGGGCGTTTAACCAGTTATGAAAGTGTGGTTGAACGTGCTCGACGTGAAGCGATTGTGCGTTTAAAACTGGAAGCAGAAAAGATGGGCGCGTCTCATATTATGGGCCTGCGATTGAGTACCACTGAACTGGGCATGCAAGGCGGGATAGTGGAAGTGTTTGCTTATGGAACGGCGATACAGAGTTAATAACTCTATTTGAATCCATTGCTCAGTATTGATATTCATCTACAAAACTTTTGGAAAATTAATACTGAGTTCCGTCAAATTTAAGTCTGAAGTTTTTCCGGGATAATTTAAAGTTTAGCTTTTTATAATTTCCCCGACTCCCTGTCCTTTTATGATGCTTTATTTAACTGCATAACTGAATGTCTTAGTAGCGATTCGTTTTTTACTTTGCATCACTTTTTTATTTTGCATCATGTATACAGAATTCCTTTCATCCATCTGTGCCTTAAGGATTAGCTAAAGCTGAGTTGTAAAATGAAAAAGAGCTTAGACATGCACTCCATAAGAAGAATCTTTTTTCATCATTAAAGTACATGCTCAACTCAAATTTGGCTTAAAGTAAGTCTGCCTAGCTTTAAGAAAACGGTTACTTCACCTTCATCTTACGGATCATTTTATAAAGGAGGGGTGGCGACAAACGCGAAACTAAAACGCCGAGTTTCTCTTTAGTACCACCAACGACAATATATTCTTCATCATTCAACAGAGACTTGACTACAGTTTTAGCAAATTCCTCAGGTTGCAAGCCATTTTCAATTGCTTCATCTTGATGACCTTGGGCTTTGCCTTCGCCATTTAAAGCGTTGAAAGACACATTGGTTTTGACAAAGCCGGGGAAAATAACCGAAACCGCCACCCCATCATTAGCCACTTCTGCTCTTAGGCTGTTTGCCCACATATGAATCGCGGCTTTTGCTGCTGAATAGCTTGCGCGGTATTGCGTACCCAATAAACCTGCAACACTGGATACAAAGGCAATTCGACCTGATTTTTGCTTTAAGAAAGTCGGTAAAACGGTTTTAGTGAGGAACACTTGAGAGAAATAATCCACTTCCATAATTGCACGTTCAGTTTGCATGGTGGTATCGCCAATTAAGGCACGCTGACTGAGTCCAGCATTATTAATTAACCAGTCAATACGTCCTTTCTCATTTAAAACCTGTTCATAAGCATGACGAACTTGAGTTTCATCAGTAATATCGGCACTGATACAAATATGTCGATCTGGACTAACTAAACTTTGACGAACATTTTCCAGTTCATCCATACGACGAGCGGTGAGTACAACCTGTGCACCCTGTAAGGCACATTCTTGTGCAAGTGCCTTACCCAAACCTGAAGATGCACCGGTAATCCATACCACCTTATTGTCTAAACTGTCCTGCTGCGCCATATTGCTGTCCCTCATGCTACTTATAGATTGATAATGTATTGATATCTTAATGAATTGATCTGTTATTAGTATTTTCCTCGTGATTTAAAAACATCAGAAAATGATCAAAATAACGATGCGTCAGTTGCGAATCGTAGTGGGTACCCAGCCTTTCTAAACGCTTATAACCCATCTGTGTAGTCAAATGAATCACGCCATTTAAGGTTTTATCGACCACCAAATTGAATTTTAATATGTTTTTAGGTTCACGAACCAGACTGGTCACCCCTTGATCGACCAACTGGGTAAATGCCTTTAAGCCTGGCGAAACATAATGGGTATTGCCCTGTTTCATTTGCTCTACACATTCCAGCAGCTCAACCACCAAGACATGATCGACGCTATAGGAAATATAATTTTGACCATTTTTCTCATAGGCCTTATCTTTTAGATAATTTACCATCGGGACCAAGCGATCATTGCCAAAGAATGAAACCGACCAGGGCATATATTTACGTACGGTCTCTAAAATTTGTTGGACCATCTTTTCGGATTCTCGATCAACCGAAGTCGATAACCGTGCAATTTCCCCAAACACCTGATCGACAATTTCACAGGAAATATCAGCCAAAACCTCGCCTAAAGGTTTGGCTAAACTCTGGCTTTCACCTTGGTTCAATTGCTGATGAATCTGCTGAAAGCGCTGATGGGTTTCCCGGGTTAATTTTAAAGAAATAAAATAGCTCATACCGATAATGTCCTTTTTAGAATTGTTCTGCGACCATTCGCGCTGTTTTTATTCAACTCTTATCATAAGATCTTATTCAGTGTATGCCAATTGCATAAAGTTTGCATTTGGCGAAGCTGCCTCATTCGGTAATTTTTTTGCTACAATAGTCCTAATTTTTCATTCACTTTTGATCTGTTCTGACTATGACTGATTCTGCGCAAAATATTGCTACGACATACGATCCTACCGAGATCGAGAAAAAATGGTACAAGACTTGGGAAGAAAACGGCTACTTTAAGCCGTCTGAAAAAGGCGACTCTTTCTGTATCATGATTCCGCCGCCAAACGTCACTGGTAACTTGCACATGGGTCATGGTTTTAACAATGCCATTATGGATGCCTTGACCCGTTATAACCGTATGTCAGGTAAAAATACCTTGTGGCAACCGGGAACGGACCATGCCGGTATCGCAACCCAAATGGTGGTAGAACGTCAATTGGCTGCACAAGACATCAGCCGTCATGACTTGGGTCGTGAAAAGTTCATTGAAAAAGTCTGGGAATGGAAAGAACAGTCTGGTGGCAACATTACCAATCAGATTCGCCGTTTAGGTTCATCGGTAGACTGGTCACGTGAACGCTTCACCATGGATGATGGTTTATCCAATGCAGTGAAAGAGGTATTCGTACGTTTGCATAAAGAAGGCTTGATTTACCGCGGTAAACGCCTGGTGAACTGGGATCCTAAACTGCAAACTGCGCTGTCTGACCTTGAAGTTGAATCGATAGAAGAAAAAGGTTCACTCTGGCACTTTAAATATTTCTTTGAAGATAAAGACCTTCGCACCAAAGATGGCAACGACTTCCTTGTTGTAGCAACCACGCGTCCGGAAACCTTGCTCGGTGACTCGGCTGTTGCGGTACACCCTGAAGATGAACGTTATGCACATCTTGTCGGCAAGAATATTGTTCTGCCAATTTCAGGCCGTCTGGTTCCTGTGGTTGCCGATGAATATGTCGAAAAAGATTTCGGTACAGGCTGCGTAAAAATCACTCCTGCACATGACTTCAATGACTATGAAGTGGGTAAACGTTGCAACTTGCCAATCATCAACATCTTCAACAAAAATGCTGAAGTGTTGGCTGAGTTTGAATACATTGCCAAAGCGGGTGAACAAATTTCTAAAACCATTGCTGCACCTGCAGACTATATTGGTTTAGAGCGTTTTGCTGCACGTAAAAAACTGGTTGAACAAGCCGAAAGCGAGGGCTGGTTAGAACAAATTCAACCGTACGACTTGAAAGCACCTCGCGGTGACCGTTCAGGCGTCATCGTTGAACCACTTTTAACAGACCAATGGTATGTGAAAATTGCACCGCTTGCTGAGCCTGCAATTAAAGCGGTTAAAGATGGCGACATCAAATTCGTGCCTGAGCAATACAGCAACATGTACATGGCCTGGATGAACAACATTCAAGACTGGTGTATCTCACGTCAACTCTGGTGGGGTCACCGCATTCCGGCTTGGTACGATGTAGATGGCAACATTTATGTAGGTCGTTCTGAAGCGGAAGTGCGCGCGGAAAATGGCATTGCGGCGGATGTAGAACTGAAACAAGACGAAGACGTTTTGGATACCTGGTTCTCCTCTGGTCTTTGGACATTCTCAACTTTAGGTTGGACTGGCGATGCGAAAAAAGATGCTGAAAACTATTTCCTCAATACCTTCCATCCAACAGATGTATTGGTAACCGGTTTTGACATCATCTTCTTCTGGGTTGCCCGCATGATCATGATGACCATGCACTTCATGAAAAATGAAGATGGCACGCCACAAGTTCCGTTCAAAACTGTGTATGTACATGGTTTGGTACGTGATGGCGAAGGTCAGAAAATGTCTAAATCTAAAGGCAACGTGCTTGATCCTTTAGACCTGATTGACGGTGTAGATTTAGAAACGTTGGTACAAAAACGTACCACTGGTCTGATGAACCCGAAACAGGCAGCGAAGATTGAAAAATCAACCCGTAAAGAATTCCCGGAAGGCATTCAGGCTTACGGTACGGATGCGGTTCGTTTCACTTTCTGTGCGCTTGCCAACACCGGCCGTGACATCAAGTTCGACATGAAACGTGTTGAAGGCTACCGTAACTTCTGTAACAAAATCTGGAACGGTACACGTTTCGTTCTGATGAATGTGGAAGGTCAAACTGTAGGTCAAACTGCACGTCCAGATCTTTGGGAATTGCCTGAACAATGGATCATAAGCCGCCTGCAAAAAGCGGAACTTGCAGTTCAACAAGCCTTTGCAACCTATCGTTTAGACTTGGCTGCACAAGCGATTTATGAGTTCATTTGGAATGAATACTGTGACTGGTATGTCGAGCTGACCAAGCCTGTTCTGAACGATGAAAATGTGTCTGAAGAGCGTAAAGCTGAAGTTCGTCGTGTTCTTCTTGCGGTGATGGAAGCATCTTTACGTCTTGCACATCCAATCATGCCCTACTTGACTGAAGAAATTTGGCAAACTCTTGCGCCAATAATTGGTTTGGGCGGTGAAACCATTATGACTGCAGCTTACCCTGTTGCTGACCCAGCGAAAATCAATGACCAAGCTGAAGCTGATATGCATTGGCTACAAGGTTTGATTGGTGCAGTACGTAACATCCGTGGTGAAATGGGCTTGGGTAATGCGCGCTTACTTCCAGTATTGATGCAAAACATCACTGATGCTGAAGTGGCGCAAATTTCACGTATCGAGCCATTGTTTAAAGCATTGGCGAAAGTGGAAAGCATCACTTACTTGGCAGATGGCGAACAACCACCATTGTCGTCTTCATCCGTTGTGGGTCATGCCTCTGTATTTGTTCCAATGAAGGGCTTAATTGATCCTAAAGCGGAATTGGGTCGTTTGCAAAAAGACTTTGATAAAGTTCAAAAGCAACATGACCAAATTGCAGGAAAACTTTCAAATGAAGGTTTTGTGGCAAAAGCACCTGCTGCTGTGGTTGAAGGCGAGAAAGTAAAACTTGCTGAATTTGCTGACCAGTTAGCGAAGATTAAAGCGAATATGGATCAGATTGCAGCGCTTTAAGATGTTGTAATTTAAAAATTAAGATGTAATATAAAAGGCTGATTATTCAGCCTTTTATATTTATGAAGCTTATTAAAGCAATTATCATTAGAGATAAAATAATACCTTTAAACAATAAGAATCTCATTATTATTGGCAATAATGGCTCAGGAAAAACTTATATACTAGATAATATTTATAGTGAAATAAAAAAAATAGTAGCTGGAACAGACTATATTAAAAAAAATACATATTATAAAAGAGAGAAAATACTTGATGAGCTTGGTATTGCATTCAATAATTTCTCAGCTGTATTGGATCTAGATGAGAATGAAAAAAATAGATTTAAAGATTTATTAAATAATATTGAAATTTATAATACTCATGAGTTTTCATCAAAATTATACAATTTGAAAAGTTCAATAACTAATAAATATAATATATTTTTAGAAAATTATAAAAAATTCCTAGAAAATCAAGTTACTGACATTTACACAGAATTTGATCCAAAACCAAAGCTTAAAAATTCATATAAAAAAGAGTATTATTATCAAAATTCTAGTCATCTAAGCTTCTATATTAAAGATTTAAATAGCCAAATAAAAAAATTTACCAGCACATCAGTTTCAATTAAAATTGATAATAATTTTTGTTTCAGCAAAGATACTAGTAATTTAGTTATAAATTTTTTTAATGCAAAAAGAACAGAAACTTCAGAAAGAATTAAAGACTCTACTGAAATTTCAATTTATTCTGATCTTGATAATTTATTTGAAGAATACTTAATATCACAATTTAAATCAAACACTCCCACAAAAAAACTCATAACAGATGAAGAATTCGAGTATTTAGACTCAAAAAACAGCTGGCTTAATAAAGTAGAAAGTGATTTAAAATATATTTTTGAAGAGAAAAATACTATAATTTCATTTGATAAGTTTCAGAAAAAAATTGTAATTATTTCTGGTGAAAAACACTTTAACATGAATAATCTCTCTTCAGGTTTACAAGCTATTTTTAAAATTTACTCTAGTCTTTTAATGAGAACAAAGCTTGCAAGTATAGATCCAACTGAACTATTTGGAATAGTAGTAATTGATGAAATTGATGTTCATTTACATATTTCACTTCAAAAAAAAGTTATGCCATTTTTAACTAAAGCCTTCCCTAAAATTCAATTTATAGTAAGTACACATTCTCCTTTTGTTATCACTTCAACAGATAATGATACTGTAGTTTATGATATTTCTAGTGGTGATTTTTATGAAGAGGATTTAAGCCGATATTCTTATGAATCTGTAGTTAAAGGTTTATTCCATGTCGATGCACAATCCGAACAACTACAAGCCGAAATTAAAGATATAGCTAGAATTTTAAATCATGAAGCAAATAATTTTGAAGAGCTTAGAAATATATTAAGAAAAATTACTCCTTTTGCTAAACAACTTGATGTTGAATCTAAGTCTTTTTACTTCAAAGCATTAAATCATTTATTAGACAATCAAGAACTAGGAGATCTTGATGTTTAAAGTTACACGATCAGATAAACCTGAAGATTGGGAAAATAAAAACTATAGAGACTCTGCTGTGGTGAAACAATTGAAAAGAGATTTTTTTTCAAAATGTTATATTTGTGAGATGAAAGATTTTGGCAATGTGAATATTGAACATTTTGTTCCCCATTTAAACCAAGACAACGACTTAAAGATCGAATGGGAAAATCTATATTATGCCTGTTCTCATTGTAATGGTATTAAAGGGGCAAGACATCGAGAACTTCTTGATTGCTGTAGCAATGACTATAATGTTGCTGATAAAATTGAGTATTATCCTCCTGTCGTTCCAAATGGTACAGTTACAATAAAGAATGCATGTTCAACTGAACTAGAAATACATGCTTTAACTGAGAAAACTATAGCTTTGTTAAACCAATGTTATAACAATTCTAATAATGGTCCTCAAAATGTTAGTCATTCAACCCTAATTCTAGAAATCCATAAGGAATATGGTTACCTTTGGCAAATTAGATTTGAACTCTTAATTAATAAGGATCGTTATACAGAATTTGAATTGAATCAGGCTATTGAAAAAATCATAAATATGACAAAACCTAATTATCCTTTTTCAGGGTTTTGGAGAACATTCATCAATAATGATCCTGATCTATTAGAAATATTATCTGATAACGATATTCAGTTCTAATTTATCATCGGTGCCGAAACCCTCTCCAAAAGGGAGAGGGAGAAAAGCATTAAAGTACTCTATTCTCCAACAACATCTCCAACCCTTTCACCCGACTCATATATTTAAGCCGTTCCTTTTCCCATTTCACTTGCTGTTTAATGGCTGCTGTGTCGGCATCGATTTGCTTATACAAATCCGAAATTTGAACCTTTCCTTTGGACTTTTGCACTGCAATTTTGGCATTCTCTGACCAAACCAATGAATCAATAATTTCATTTATTTCATCATCAAGTTTTTGACTTTGTGCATCAAGTGCCAATTTATAAAACTTGATTTGATCTGCACTTAAACCTTTTTGCACTGCCCCTCTATTCTGCTCAATCTGTATCTGCAACTTGAGTAAATAAAACAAATCCTGCTGCTCATAAGCGGCATTGGCATATTGCAACATTTCAGTTTTTTCAAGTTTCTTGCTTTCATCCTGTTCACGGTCAGGGTGAATAATGGCAGCAATTTTTAAATAAACAGTTTTTAAAGACTGCTCTGCCATTTTCTCAGCTTGCTCGCGCTTCTCTTGTTGTTTTTTAAGTTTGGCTTGTTCACGTTGCTGTTCGTGCTGTGTACTATCCCATTCATCGAAGGGATCAAATGCTGTTTCCTCTTCATCTGAATCAGTATCTTCAAATTTAGAATCTGTTTCAACGAAAGGCTTTTTCTTGGTTTTCTTCGCGTTGGTATGTTCTGTATGTTGCTGGTAAAAGGTATCAATTTCTTCGACTGTATGGGCTTGTTGCGCTGACAAGGCTTTTGAATCTTTTAAATATGCTGCAAGGTGTTGGATTTTTTCATCAAGCTGCATGACTTCCGCTTTTGAAAAATCACTGCCATGTAAATATTTCCATAATTGTTCAAGCTGCTTAAACAATACAGTGTGTAATTCGTTATAAACCGGCACCAAAGTTTGACGTGCATATTGCTGAATATCGTTTTGAGCTTTTTCCCAAGCTGCCAGGTGTATTTTTTGCTGTTCAATTTTTTCAATCAGACGATTCAGCTTTTTTTGTTGTGGAGAAAGCTCTGCATCTGGCTGAACTGTGATTTTTAAATCGAAAGACATAGGAAAGAAAAAAGCAAAAGAAAAACTATAGCAATATTCCTGACTCAATGACAGATAACAGCAAGTAGTCTAAAGCTAGGCAAAAGTTAAAAGTGCACATTTAGTTATTAGATTATTCATTTTTTTATTGCATAAACCTAGTGACTTTAAATTCAGTAAGTTACTAAAATACTGGCGGTTCTTTACCTAAATATAAACATACGCCCTGCTCTACTCAGGCATAGTATAAGAAGAATGATGAACCAATTATAGAAAGGAACAACATTGATGGATTGGGCAACTATCTTTATTCATGACACCACCTGGACATTTGCCGCAGAAATCACCATACGCGTAGTACTTATGTTTAGCATGATCATGATCTTTCTGCGCCTAACCGGGAAACGCGGTATCCGGCAACTGTCCATTTTTGAGCTGGCCATTATTTTATCACTCGGTTCCATTGCCGGTGACCCGATGTTCACCGAAGACCTGCCGCTGATTCAAGCCCTGCTGATCATGAGTATTGTCATTATACTTTACCGCCTGACCACCTGGCTGATGATGAAATACCAGCCTTTTGAAGACTTAATTGAAGGAAAGTCGCTGTATATTGTGGAAGACGGCATGCTGGTGCTGGACAAAATTAAACGCGGTAAAATGTCACATGATGAATTCTTTGCGGAAATGCGTCAGCAAGGCATCGAACATTTAGGTCAGGTACGTGCCGGCTTGCTGGAAACCGACGGTAAATTTAGTATTTTGTTGTTTAAGCCCGATGAAATTCGTTACGGTCTCCCCCTTTTCCCTAAAAAATACAAGGAAGTCACACAGGTAGAATCGGAGATCTATTATGCCTGTATGTACTGCGGCTATGTCGACCATATTTCCAAACCGGATCAGCAGTGTTCTCGTTGCAAATGCTGCCGCTGGGCCAAAGCCATGAATGAGCAGATGCTAAGATAAAATGGTATAAAAACTAAACACTTTCATCTTTTATTCAAATAAAATCCTCTTAAACTTTAGTCGTGAGTCTGAAAAACAGACTCAATCTGGCATGTTTTCTGCTGTAGTTAAAGTCGCTTACTGTCCGGATTTTGTCCTAAAAACTGGTTATTTCCTCAATATTTATCATTAACAAATTCTGCCAAAATTTTGCTTGAGCAATTGTTCAAAACTCGCTTAAGATGAAATCTGATGTATGTATATACATAAAAGAAAACATCTTTTGCATATAAATCGGTGGCGTTCCACCCACAATTCAGCACTTGATGATAATGAAATAAAAAAGGAGTTTTATAGATGACACATAAACGCAGCGTAACATCCCTACTTTGTGCAAGCGCGCTCATGCTTGGTCTGAGTGCTTGTAGTGATAATAAAGCTCCAACATCGGGGGAAAAGGCAGCGGGAACCAGTACCGATGCTGCCACTTCAGGTACCCTCGATAAAATCAAAAAATCTGGCACCATTGTGCTGGGCTATCGCGATTCTTCCATTCCTTTTTCTTATATCGCAGACAATCCAAATCAACCGGTCGGTTATGCGCATGACCTGCAATTAAAAGTGGTCGATGCTGTTAAACAAAAACTGAATATGCCGGACTTAAAAATTCGCTATAACCTGGTGACCAGTCAAAACCGTATTCCGCTGGTTTCAAATGGCACGGTCGATTTGGAATGTGGTTCAACCACCAACAACAAGGAACGTCAGCAACAAGTCGATTTCTCTGTGGGTTTCTTTGAAGTCGGTTCTCGTCTGCTTACCGCCAAAAATTCTGGGGTGAAAGACTTTACGGACCTGAAAGGCAAAAAACTGGTTACGACAGCCGGAACAACATCTGAACGTTATATCCGTCAGCATCAGCAGGAACTCGGGATTGGTGAAATTATTTCTGCCAAAGACCATGCAGAATCATTCTTGATGCTACAAAATGGACGTGCTGCAGCCTTTATGATGGATGACATCTTGCTGGCAGGTGAAAAATCTAAAGCCACTGATCCAAATAAGTGGGAAATTGTCGGTAAAGCACCAATTCACGAAATTTATGGCTGTATGCTGCGTAAAGGCGACACGGGCTTTAAACAAGTGGTCGATGATGCGATTAAAGCCACGTATAGTTCCGGTGAAATCAACAAAATGTACGAGAAATGGTTCCAGCAGCCGATTCCACCAAAAAATATTAATCTAAACTTCAAAATGTCAGATCAGCTTAAAGCGTTAATTGCTACACCGCACGATCGCGATCAATAAACTTTAAAACAACATACGTTCAAGATCAGGTAAACATGGATTTTTACCTGATTCTTCGGTGGAGTCACTATGAATTATAGTTGGAATTGGAGTGTTTTGTGGCAATCCACAGGGGTCGGTGATAGTACCTATTTGCAATGGGTTTTAGTGGGTCTGGGCTGGTTGTTGGTGATTGCCCTTGTCGCGTGGAGCATTGCCATGGTTTTGGGCAGTATTCTGGGCATCATGCGAACCTTGCCGAATAAGACTGCACGCGCGATTGGTACAGGCTATGTCACTATTTTCCGAAATGTACCGTTACTGATTCAATTATTTATCTGGTTTTATGTGGTTCCCAACTTTTTGCCATCAGCTATTCGAGACTGGTGGATCAATGACCTGGGTGCCAATACCACAGCACTGATCTCAGCCAGTGTCGGTTTGGGTTTATTTACCGCTGCACGGGTGTGTGAACAGGTGCGTACCGGGATTGAAGCCTTGCCGGTCGGGCAGGTGAATGCCGGTTATGCCATGGGTTTTAGTACGGCCCAGCTCTATCGCTACGTTATTTTACCGCAGTCCTTTCGGACCATTTTGCCACCGCTCAGTTCAGAACTGACCAACTGTGTAAAAAATACCTCGGTTGCTTCACTGGTGGGAGTTGCAGAAATTATTTCCCAGATGAAAACCATCAGTGAGTACACGCAAAATACCATTGAAATTTACACCATTGTGACCGTAATTTTCATTGTGATTAACGTGTGTTTAATCTCTGCGATGACCCTGCTGGAAAAACGCTTATATGTACCCGGTTTAATTGCAGGAGGTAAATAATGGAATGGCTCTCTGCATTTTTAAATGACTTACAACTGTCTGGTCCTGCCTTATGGCATGGCTTTAGTATCACTTTAAAAGTGGTCTGTATTGCAACCGTCGGTGGTATTCTGATTGGCACCATTTTGGCTTTAATGCGTTTATCTTCCATTAAAGTGTTGAACTGGATTGCACAAGGCTACGTAAACCTGTTTCGTTCCATTCCTTTACTGCTGGTATTGATGTGGTTCTACTTCGCGGTGCCTTTTATTTATACCGCAGTTACGGGAAATTACCTGACCATTGATACCGCATTGGTCTCCAGCATTGTTGCCTTTATGCTATTTGAAGCAGCTTATTTTTCTGAAATTGTGCGTGCCGGCATTCAGTCGATTCCGCGCGGACAATCCGCTGCAGCTTCGGCTTTAGGCATGAGTTATGGGCAATCTATGCGACTCATTATCTTGCCGCAAGCCTTTCGTAAAATGACGCCTTTGCTACTGCAACAAACCATTATCTTATTTCAGGATTCAACCATGGTCTATGCCATCGGTTTACTGGACTTTTTCAGAACCAACTATGTCCGTGGTGACCTGATGTCATTACTGACCCAGTACATTTTATTTGCAGGGCTGGTATATTTCACCATTAGTCTTTTGGCCACGTATGCTGTTAAAAAATTACAAAGAAGGTTACACGTATGAATGATAACAAAGTGATGATCGACATTCAGAACGTGAGTAAATGGTACGATAAATTTCAGGTACTCACAGATTGTACAACGCAAATTCGTCAAGGTGAAGTGGTGGTGGTCTGTGGTCCTTCGGGTTCGGGGAAATCGACCCTGATTAAAACGGTGAATGGTCTGGAAGCCTTTCAGCAAGGCACTATTATGGTAGATGGCATTTCGATTAAAGACCCGAAAACCAATTTAAACCTATTGCGCAGTCGTGTCGGTATGGTGTTTCAGCATTTTGAGTTATTTCCACATTTAACCATTACTGAAAATTTAACCATTGCCCAGATTAAAGTTTTGGGACGTTCTGAAGCCGAAGCCAAGAAAAAAGGTTTGGCATATCTAGATCGGGTTGGACTGAGTGCTCAGGCGGATAAATTTCCTGCACAACTTTCCGGTGGACAGCAACAACGGGTTGCCATTGCCCGTGCGTTGAGTATGGATCCAATTGCCATGCTGTTTGATGAACCGACCTCGGCACTTGACCCTGAAATGATTACCGAAGTTTTAGACGTGATGGTGGGACTGGCCAAAGAAGGCATGACCATGATGTGTGTCACGCATGAAATGGGCTTTGCACGTCAGGTGGCTAACCGGGTAATCTTTATGGATCAGGGGAAAATTGTAGAAGACTGTACTAAAGATGAATTCTTTAATACCCAGCGTGGCGAACGCGCTCAGCAGTTCCTGAATAAAATTTTGCATTAAACCTGAACGTATTTAAAAAGCAGATCTTAAGATCTGCTTTTTTTATGGGAAAAAATTATTCAAGCACCAAGCGTGCATTGGCCGGCTGTACAGGACGATTATTCGGATGTTCTAACAAACTTGAAAATGCCTTGATTTGCTGTTTTGACGCTTGTTGAATATCTTTAAGCACAATCCAGCGTACACCTTCAGAACACGGTGGCGTGGTGAGCGAACCATTAAAACGATAATAATCTAATTTTTCAGGTAGGAAAGCAGCAGCTAAATCTTGATGTTTCAGCTGTACGGCATTGCCTGCTTTTTTCGGCAATTCTTTCCAAAGTTGTTTCAGTTTTTTATTTTCCTGACCCTCATCAAACATCACAGCTACTACTGCCAACTCGCCTTGTTCTGTGGCATGTACCAAATGCATCTCCATCGCAAAACTTTTTCCCTTAATGGTATTTTCGCTTGGACTGTGTAAATGGAATTGTTTGAGATGAAAGAGCTTATGATCCAATTCCAGGGTATTGCCCTCGGCAAAATTAATTTGCACAGTCCGGTTATTATTAATAATCGTATCTGCTTTCGAGCTGTAATTTAATTTTAAAGCAGGCAGTTTTGCTGAGATGGTTTGATCAATATTAATCGGTGCTTGATTCAGCCCTTCGCAGGCTTGATATTCAGATTTAATCTTGCTCCATTGCGCTGGTGCAGTCTGTTGTGCATAACTCCAGTCAAACTGACTGCCCTCTGCTGCAAATGAATAATCAAAACTTACCAGTGCCACTACCGCAAGCATACTCCGCTTCATCTTTAAGACCTAAAATATAATATAAAATGAGCACTTATCTTCCAAGGTTGCAACTGGGATATCAAAACTAAAGCTACCAATTCATTATAGGTTTTGTATCCAATATTAATTAATCATTCACTCTATTTAGAGTTAAAAATTAAGCTCGATTCATTTTTATTTTATTTGTAGCTTCGGCTCCTTGCACTTGAATTCCGAATAACAACGATTTCTTTACACTGCCCCATAATTGATTGTAAAAGCATCTAAAAATTGCTTCATCAAAACGTATATTACTATTTTACTTTTAAATTATTTTTAATATTTTAGATTAATAGCCTTTGCCACTATTCAGTGCCATGAATTCAAAGCTAAAAACCAGAAAAAATAAAAATAAAAAATTAATCTAATTATCATATATTTATTTATAATTTTAGAATAAAAAAGCGCACCATAATGAAACAAATATTGTTTATTAAAGCAACACTCTGCTTTATATCGAGTCTTGATCATTTTTTTGCATCAATGATCAAAATTTCCCTCTTTCAAACATCTTTCTCAAATCCTAGGCCTCGATATACTGATCTTCTTTTTGTGAAAAACAGCACTAAAATGGGGCCAAAATATGCAAAATATAGATTTACTCTTTCTCCTCCTTGGTGCGGTTTTAGTTTTAGCCATGCATGCAGGTTTTGCATTTTTGGAGTTGGGTACAGTCCGACATAAAAACCAGGTCAATGCGCTGAGTAAAATTCTGACTGATTTCTCCATTTCAGCTATCGCCTATTTTTTTGTTGGCTACTATATTGCGTATGGACAGCATTTTTTCCATATTGGCACGACCTTAGCTGCGGATCATGGCTATAACCTGATGCGCTGTTTCTTTCTGCTGACCTTCGCTGCGGCTATTCCTGCCATTATTTCTGGCGGTATTGCCGAACGTGCCAAAATGCGTTCCCAAGCGATTGCGACCTTATTATTAGTCGCCTTGATCTATCCTTTCTTTGAAGGCATTGCATGGAATGGTAATTTAGGACTGCAAAAATGGTTAGCAAGCACATTTGGTGCAAGTTTTCATGACTTTGCCGGTTCTGTGGTGGTGCATGCCATGGGCGGATGGATTGCTTTAGTGGCGGTGCTTTTACTTGGTGCGCGTTATGGACGTTATAAAAAAGATGGCCGAGTGAGCGCACATCCTCCTTCTTCCATTCCGTTTCTGGCTTTAGGTTCCTGGATCTTAATCGTGGGCTGGTTTGGTTTTAACGTGATGAGCGCACAACGTCTGGATGCCATTTCAGGACTGGTGGCAATTAACTCACTCATGGCGATGGTCGGTGGAACTCTGGCTGCCAACTTTATGGGTAAAAATGACCCGGGTTTTTTACACAATGGTCCTTTGGCGGGCTTAGTGGCCATCTGTGCAGGTTCTGATGTGGTGCACCCGGTCGGAGCACTTATTATTGGAGCAGTTGCAGGGGTGATTTTCGTGAAACTCTTTACCTATACCCAAAACAAACTTAAAATCGATGACGTCTTGGGGGTTTGGCCATTGCACGGCGTATGCGGCACATTTGGTGGCTTAGCCGTAGGTATTTTCGGACAACAATGGTTAGGCGGCCTCGGCAACGTTTCCATGATTTCGCAAATGATTGGTACATTCCTCGCAATCTCGATTGCACTTACTGGTGGCTTTCTGGTTTACGGTGCCCTTAAAATCACCATGGGTATCCGCTTATCCCAAGAAGATGAATTTCGTGGTGCGGACTTATCGATTCACAAAATTTCAGCCAACTCAGAAGACGCCCTATTTTAGGGCTTAAATTTTAAACCTGATTTTTAAACCTGATTTTTGAAACTTAATGACGATTTTCAGCGTGACTCGAAAGGGTCGCTTTTTTTATCTGTATAAATATTATTTCTATTTCTGAAAATAGATAAGGGATAATAAACCTTATAAATATTGCTTAATTTCAGCTAAATTTTGAATTGTATTGATGGGTTTATGCGCTCCGGTCTTATGAAAACCCTGCAGCCATAAAGCCTTCATACCGGCTTGAGTTGCGCCTTGTATATCATTGACGGGATGATCGCCAATAAAAAGACAATTTTCCGGGACAATATTTAATTGACGGCTGGTATGCAGAAAAATTTCAGGATTCGGTTTGCTGATACCGACCAGTTCAGAACTGATAATTTCATCGAAATAATGGCTAAAACCCAAGCCTTGCAGAATGGTTAAACGGGTGGCATGTCCACCATTGGAAATGACTGCCAGTTTATAACCCTGCTGTTTTAACTCTGCTAATAAGCTATTCGCACCTGGCATGGCAACCGCAGATAACCCAAATTGCTGAAACCAGAACTGAGTGAGTTCATCCAAGTCCGGCAGACTGCTCCACGTCAGTTCTTGTTGCAGCGCATATCCCACGGAAGCTGCAATACTCGGATGGGTGAGCAACTCTTTTTTAGGATAACCCCCATTATCAATACGGCGAATAATTGACGGGATTTGACTAATCTGATCATGCTGTAATTGCTGCTGATATGTATGAGCCAAATGTTGGCTATACGCCAAGATACTTTGATCACGATGGGTTAAGGTATTATCCAGATCAAATAAAACAGCACGAATCGTCATTTTAATACCTCACAAATCTTGTGGACTAATGTAGCACCGAAGACGTGCCTGCTTAGGCTGTTTCCTTGATAGGTTTATTACGATTCAGCACAAGGTTATTGTCCATCCGCACATAACTTTCTAGGTGATTAGAGCATCTTTGCCGCCATTACTTAAGTCTAGATTAAGTTTTTGTTGCTGTAATAGCACAAATAAAATTAATCGATCTTTTTTATGCACGACAAGCAACGCTTCATCCTTTATCAAGGCTGCTTCCTGGTCATTAGTTTTTGCATGCTTTGGGTGTTTTTTCCTATCGGTGGATCACTCGATCTTGCACTGATTCATCCTTGGGTAAGTGAATCTGGACAATTCTTGCTGCGAGATAACTGGTATTTAGCCGAACTGAATCACCGTTATGTCAAAGATCTGATCATTTTGGTCTATGTCATTTTTTTTATCATGTGGCTGGCGTCTTTTAAAGTTGAAAAGTTAAGACCGGTACGCTGGAGCTATGGCTATTTTTTCGGCCTGGTCATACTATCGACCTCCATCATTGGACTGTTAAAATCTCAATCCGCCCATGCCTGTCCTTGGAATATCACAATACCTACATCTCAAGGCTTCTTTTGGGATTTTTCAGCCACTAAAGGGCATTGTTTCCCGGGTGGGCATGCGTCTACAGGTTTTGCGCTTATGGCAGGTTATGCTGTATTTCGCCTATCCAATAAAAAGCGCGCGTACTTTTTTCTGGTCTCGGGGTGTATTTTAGGTTTTGCCATGGGTTGGGCCCAGATGATGCGTGGAGCGCATTTTCTCAGTCATAATCTGTGGACAGCATGGGTTATCTGGCTGGTTAATGTGGTTTTTTACTTTTTCAATTACAAGCATTTTACCACCACTCACTCATCTCAAGAATAATGGTTCTTTAAATCTGCTTGAACAGCGGCAATTGCACATTCACTTGTAAGCCACCCAGACTGGCACTCGTTGAGAAAGAAATATGGCCTCCTAACCGTTCCGTGGCTTTATCGACAATAGAAAGCCCTAAACCACTACCCATTTCTAAATGATGATGAACCCGATAGAAACGTTTCAGAATTTGCTGGTGTAGCTCAGGGGCTATCCCCGGGCCACTATCTTCGACTTGAACCATGGCGAAACCGTCTTGTTCAAATACAGAAACGTTAATCACGCCTTGATTCGGCGTGTATTTAATCGCGTTATCAACCAGGTTAAAAATAATCGAATGCACAGCAGATTCCTGGCTATTTAGCAGGATTTCTTCCTGACGTTCCATCCCTAAATCAATTTCTTTTTGCATCGCTAAATGAATCAACTGCTCCACACAATTTGCCGCGACCTGATTGAGTAAAAACTGCTGTTTGCTTTCCAGCTCCAGCATCGAAGCGTCTTGTTTTGCCAGATTGAGTAACTGGCTAACCAAATGTTGAATGCGGATTAATCCTTTACTCAAATTCTGTAAATCACGATCTTCTGGAAATTGTTTTAACAGAATTTGCATTTGTAAATTTAGTGCAGTGATGGGGGTGCGTAACTCATGTGCAGCATCGGCAATAAACTGTCGCTGTTCCTGTTGCGAATGTAAAATACGCTCAAACAAATGATTCATTTCGGTAATGGTAGGCTCGATTTCCACAGGATAATCATTGAGTTGTATTGCACTTAGCTCGTCTGAATCACGCTGTGCCAATTCCGCTTTAAAATCATCGAGTGGTTGTAAACTGCGACTAATAATCCAGCTTAATCCCCAAATCACAAAAGGCATAAACAGCAAATAAGGAATAAACATGTTTCCAGCAAGCTCGAGTGCTAAACGCTGCCGTGTCGATTGCTGCTGGCTGACCTGAACCTGATAATGTTCTAAAGGTAAAACATAAGTATGCCAAATGTCTTGTGCGGTTTTGTGGGTATAAAATCCTGCTTTATGAACAGGATGGATCAACAAATTTAAAGCATGACTTTTATGTTCTTCACTTGCATAAGACCACACATCAACAAACAAATCTTCTTCGTGATAATGCTTGGATGGATCAAACTGGCTTTTAACTGGTTCAGGATCATGAGCCGCGACGCGTTCTGCCAAATTTTGCATCTGCGCATCTAAAACTTCATTAATTTCTTGTAGCGCAATCCGATAAGCAGAAAAAATCAGCAGGCAACCCAAGGCAATACTAAAAACAGAAATATAAATAATCAGGCGTTTTCTTAATGAATACTGTGACTGCACCAAATGCTAACCTTATAGTTGTCCGAGTCGATAGCCTAAACCACGAATGGTGCGAATGAAATCTTTGCCCAGTTTGGCACGCAAATGATGCACATAGACCTCAATAGTATTACTGCTTACTTCGCTATCCAGATCATATAACTTATCTTCTAAATTGGCTTTAGAAAAAATCTTGTTCGGATGACTGACCAAAGGAGTTAAAATCGCCCACTCACGATTGGAGAGATCAATATATTGCCCTTTGAACTTGGCAATATGCTGCTCGACATCCAAGACCAAATCGCCATAACTTAAAATTTTCAGACTGTCTTGCAGTGCCGATTCTGCGCCACTACGGCGTAATAAAGCGTGAATACGCGCCAACAATTCATCAAACTCATAGGGCTTGATCAAGTAGTCATCTGCACCATTATTCAATCCGTCCACACGGTTTTGCAACTGGTCACGTGCGGAAATAATCAGTACCGGCAAAGCCGGCCACTGCTGACGAATCTGTTTTAAAACTTGCATACCGTCCATCATCGGTAAGCCAAGGTCGAGCAAAACAATATCAAACTTTTCCTGGGCCAGTTTTTTTAAACCATCAATCCCATTGTTGACCCATTCCACATCAAATTGCTGATATTTCAACAACGTCATGCTGGATTCAGCAATCATAAAATCATCCTCAATCATTAATATTTTAGTCATGCCTTAAACTCACACTTTCTTTTTTGATTCACATTGCTGCAGCATATTATTCTGTTCATCAATAACCTGGGTTTTAACATCCAACAAACTGAGCAGACTTGGGAACAAGTTATCTTGGCTCAATTCTTTGCTTTTTTGCTTGGCTAAGCAAGCGATTTGTGCAGAATTGTGCTGAGTCCATTCCGGTGAAAACCACATCAGCATTGGAATATGAGTTTGTTGCGTTGGTGCAATGGCATACGGTGAGCCATGTAGATATAAACCATGTTCCCCTGTCGATTCACCATGATCAGATAAATACCAGAAGCCAGTTTGATGAGAGCTATTGCCTTTTAACACCTGAATGAGCGAGCTTAAAACATGGTCTGTATAGACAATCGAATTATCATAACTGTTCAATAATTCTGTACTACTACAGCCTTGAATCGCATTGGTATTACAGCTGGGTTTAAACGGTTGGAATTTCTGTGTTGAACGCTGGTAATAAGCAGGTCCATGACTTCCCATTTGATGTATGACAATTAAACGTGGGGTTTTGTCAGCTTCAGGAATCGCTGCAAGATAAGCTTTTAAGCTATCCACCAAAATTTCATCATAACAATCACCATCTTTGGCACACCATTTGTCTTTTAACTGTTGTGGAATTTGATACTGTTCCACTCGATTACACGTCCCTTTACAACCTGAATTGTTGTCTATCCAGGTGACTTTGTAACCTGCTCGCTGTGCAATATCGAGTAGCCCTTCACGGTGACTGGCAAGTTGTGCATCATAATCTGAACGAGGCATCCCGGAGAACATACAAGGTACTGAAACTGCTGTTGCCGTACCGCATGAACTGACCTGATTAAAATTAATGATATCCAGTTTAGAGAGTTCAGGATTGGTATTTTTAGCATAGCCATTTAAAGAAAAACTTTCTGCACGTGCCGTTTCACCGACCACTAAGACCATCAATTTCGGTTTATGCTGTTTACTTACCGGGTCAATCAAATGGGCATCATCACCATAAGTCACTAAAGGCAAATTCTGCGCAGGTTTAGATTTATGATAATAAGAAAGTGTTGATGAGATGGTATTTTGTGGAGAAATCATGCCTTTTAAATCACGATGTTCACGAAAGATTGCTGCATAATCCACATAGAACAGAAATAACAACCCGCCTACCAATAATAATGAAACGATGCTATTGATGAGCTTCTTAGTGACTTTAGATAACAAAACTTCAGGCTTGATACGAACCAAAGCAACCAAAATGAGCGGACAGATCACAAAGCCCACTGTCCACAGTACAAAGCGTAAAGACAATAAACCCCGGACTTCACGCGCATCGGTTTGCATCATATTCTGAACTTGTTCAGGTGAAATCACCACGCCCAGGCTATTCACAAAATATGCAGTAAAACCGCCAATGAAAAGCAATACATAAGCAAATATTTTTGCATTCCATTTCCATTGGATCAGTTGAAAAATGAAGTTATAGGCTGCAACAATCACCAATACGGTTGCCATTAAAAATAAATAGGCTTTAGGGCCTTGATAAGGCGTTAAATTTTGTATTTTTTGAAAAAAAGCAAAATTAAGAACCATACCCAACCAAATCGCCAGCAATAAATTAAATTGGCTTAATGAAATCGGCTTTATCTTATTACGTATTGGACTGATTATATTTGACATGATTGCTGGCTAATCTTTTTACTGATGTCTTAATCTAAAATGCCAAACTTAAAACTCACTTAATAAAAGAAAATAATAAAAAAGGCAATGTTTCCATCACCTTTTAAAATCTAGCTACAGATTAGAATCTGTATTCTAGACCTGTACCTAGTACCGGTTGTTTGTCTTCTTTGGAACCTTGCTCAAGGGTTAAATAACCTGCATAACCGTATGCCTTAACTTGCTTGTTAAATGCATAGTCCAGACCTGCAAGAATTTGTTTGGCTTCAAAGTCATTCGGATCGACTGCGTTTGATTTAAAGGCTGTCGTGTTTTGGCTGTATTGCGCTTTTACAGTCCAGGCCTTTGCAGTCGGAAGATTATATTCAGCTCCCAGCAACCAGCCCTGAGCATCATCAATCGTATTTGCTAAAGCAGCTGTAGCAGGATTCGCATTTGGACGGCCTACATCTGAAGTTTGAAAAAGTGCTCTTAATGACAACCCGCTGTCTAAATTTAAACGACCAATTGCACGAATGGTATCGGCTTCAATGGTCTGATTTAGCGCCAGCGTATTTTCTGTAGAAGTCGCATTCAGGAAACCTTTACCATTGAAACGACTCGGAATCGCTTTGTCATAACCTAGACCGACAACAAACAGATTATCGGTGTAGGTAATAGAGGTAGACCATGAATCCCCTAGACCACGACCCGCAACCTTGGTGCCGCCTTTCGTTGCTTTAATGGTATCGCCTTCACCAGTTGCCAGTAATACTTTTGCTTCTAATTTGCCGGTACCAATTTTGAATGCGGGGGTCTCATATACAAGTACATTATCAATCCGGTTTTCACCGGCCAAAATTCCATTTACATCAGCTGAATTTTCAATGTAATTATTAAAGGTATCTACAGTTGCAGATAACTGTTTGACTGGCGTATCAATTTTACCGGCTTTTAAAGTCCCTAACTTTTCGTCCTTCAGACCAATCAATAAATTACGTGGAACAAACACATCTGTACCATTTTCACCATCATCGACATAAAAAGTAAATTCCGCTTGATACAAAGCACTTAAACGGTCTGTAAGTTTTTCATCACCTTTTAAACCAATAAACGAGTTGTTTGAACTGAGTTCAACCACATCACGGTCTGCGGTATTGGCATTGTTTTCTGGCAAGTAATCTAGAGTTGCATCTACTTCTCCATAGAAGGTTGGCGCTGCAAAAGTAGCGCCTGCAAGTAGAGTTAAAGCAATTGTCGCTGCAATTTTGGTTTTCATTTTTAAATACCCCTAAGTTATTTTGTAACAGATGTTACTGTTTAGAAATATTTAAAAAAATGATTTAGATTTTATTAGGTTATCTTTTTTATTGCTTAGATTTTAAATAGATATTGAATTGAATTAAAAAGCTTTTATCTCATTATTGCAGCGTGGCTTTCCATCTAAGAACAGGCAATAAACAGATCACTGCAACTACTGTAATGAAGGCTAAATAATCTGCATAACCTAACAGATCACCCAATATTCCGCTTAGGCTATATAGTCCCCCACTGACCGTCGCCATCAGCGCCACCTGAAAAGTAAAATCTGTTGCTGCGAAATGTTTGCGGCTGTATTGCATTACCAAAGTCAACATCACCACCAGCAACATGGCTGAAATCATATCTTCAGCGGCATTAATCCCATAAATGAGCCACGGTTTAATTGGTTGTTGTGCTTCATATTGAAAAGCCAGCCATGCGTATGCGGCCAAGCTGAAAATTTTCAAAACAGAAAAACTAAGCAGTGCATTGGCACGAGAAATATATTTCAGACTCAGGCCGGCCAATCCTGCTCCTATAAGTGCAGCCAATGCCCCCAGCATGGTCACATAAATACCAATCTGGGAAAAAGTTAGTCCCATATCCACCATTAAAGGTTTCAGTAAAGGACCTGACAAACCATCGGCCACTTTGAACGTGATCAGTACGACCAGCCATAAAGCCAGACTGCGGCTTTGATAGAAATAACCTAGATAACTTTTGATTTTTTCCCAGCTGAATGATTCTTTATCAGTCGCTTGCTGAATATGCTGGAATCGCACAGGTTCTTTAAAAAACAGAATTGGTAATGTATTTAGAAGAACCAGTCCTGCTAAAACTAAAAAAGTGTTTTGCCAATCCAGCCAGTCCAGTGCCCATAAAATCGCACCGCCCCCGACAATAAACCCCAGCCGTGAACCAATCACCTGAAAAGTATTGCCCCAATGCTGCTGTTCATTTTTAAGAATATTGACTGCCAAGCCATCGGTTGCAATATCTTGGGTGGCACCGACCAGATTCATACTCAATAAAGCCACAAAAAAAGCCAGTAAATATTCAGGTTGATTTAAAGCTTGAATCGGCAAAAAGGATAAGCCGATCAGTACTGCAACACTGAGTAACTGGGTGGGAATAATCCAGCTGCGATAATGTCCAAAAGCTGAAGAACCAAAATGATCAACCCAGGGTGCCCAAAAAATTTTAATTGACCACGGCAACATCAATAATCCGAAGCCGCCAATATGTGCCAGTGACACCCCTTGAGCACGTAAAATCACCGGTAAGGCGTGGGTCATAAAACCCACAGGTAAACCTTGTGCCCAATATAAAGAGAACAACACGATATAAATGTTAGGTGTACCCGGCATAGAGTGCCCTTATGATCAGAACAGGATTGATTATTTATATCAGGCAAGCTGAATGACGCTTTACATTTTGCCAATGAATCTTATTTAACAAAAGCTTAACATTATTAAAACGCGATAAACTTTTGTCAGGGAGGCGGATAATCACCATGTCAGCACATTTCCCCACATTGCCCGATCAAGTGCCTGCTCGCGGTAGCCGCTTAAGCCGAACGATTTTCAAAAAAATATTTCTTGCCCAAGGCTGGCATTTTGAAGGTAAATTTCCTAACTTGCCTAAAGCTGTCGCTATTATTTCGCCACATACATCCAATATAGATGCCTGGCATGGTTTCACAGCCCTGCTTGGACTGGGCATTAAAATTACCATTTTTGGCAAACACACCTTATTTAACACACCGTTGAAACCCTTACTGGAATGGATTGGTGTGATTCCGGTCAATCGCAGTATTCAGCAAGGTACAACTCAGCAAATTATTAACTTCATTGATACCCAAGAGCAGATCTGGGTCGGTATGGCGCCTGAAGGAACACGCAAACAGGCTGAATCGTTTAGAAGTGGGTTTTATCGTATTGCGCTAGGTGCCAATATTCCGATTGTGATGTTTTCTTTTGATTACAACCGTAAAACCATTTACTGCTTAGGTGTGTTTCAACCAACTGGGAATTATGAACAGGATTTAGAACGGATATTGAACCGATACGTGGGGAAATTTTCTCCGAAAAATCCACAGTGGTTGGCCAAGCCCTTACAAAATCGTATAAAAAATAGCTAGCCAAATCAGGCATTATCTGCTGTCATGTGCGCAACTTTTGTCTATTTAACGCCCACCTTTAATTATGAATCTTGTGCAATACTCTTTCATTGCTCTGTTTACGCTTAGCCTGATTGGCTGTGATAAAGCCACTAAAACCTCCCCACAAACAACTACTATAAAAGCACGTGAACCAGTAGTTGCGATAGCTTTAGGGGGCGGCGGTGCCAAAGGATTTGCTCATATTGGGGTACTGAAAGTTTTAGAATCACATGGCATTAAACCGAAAATTGTCACCGGTACCAGTGCCGGGAGCTTTGTCGGCAGTATTTATGCCAGTGGTAAAACCCCTTATCAATTACAGCAAATTGCACTGACCCTTAAAGAATCTGACATTCGCGATTTAACCTTAAACAGCCAAGGCGTGGTGCAAGGTCAAAAATTGCAGAACTATGTCAACAAGCACATTGCCAACAAACCGATTGAGCAGTTTCCAATTCGTTTTGCAGCTGTTGCAACGCGCCTCGACACCGGTCGTAAAGCCGAGTTTATTAAAGGCAATGCAGGCCAGGCGGTTCGTGCCTCCTGCAGTATCCCGAATGTCTTTGTGCCTGCAACCATTGGTGGAAAACAATATGTCGATGGCGGTTTGGTCAGTCCGATTCCAGTGAAAACTGCCAAGGATATGGGCGCCGATATTGTCATTGCGGTAGATATTTCTGCACGTCCAGTTGGTGGCAAACCTCTAAACATGTGGGGTTTGCTCGACCAAACCATAAACATTATGGGACAGCAAAGTATCAATGAAGAACTCAACCAAGCCACTGTGGTGATTCAACCTAAAGTGGGGCACTTGGGAACTTTAGATTTAAAAGCCAGCAACCAGTCGATTCTAGAAGGTGAAAAAGCGGCCCAACTGAAAATCATCGCGATTGACAAAGCCATTTCCGATTTTAAAAAGTCTCCAGCTGCCTTCAAGCCTGCACCCAAAGCCAAAATTTAAAAAAGATGCTTTTTTAATATTCAAAGACTTACTCATCTGCTAAATTGATATAGACGCTTGGTTATCTATATCAATTTTAACAATACACGAGTAGATGTATGGAATTTGCTTTCGAACCTTGGCATTGGTTTGTACTGGGTGTTTTACTCATTCTCTCTGAATTAGTATTGCCCGCTTTTGCTGCACTATGGTTTGGCATTGCAGCCATCATGGTGGGTGTTTTACTGTGGCTGTTCCCGATGATGGGCTTTACCACTCAACTCGTCATCTGGATTGTTTTATCCATACTGTGCACATTACTTTGGTTTAAGTTTATTAAACCGCTTTCAACCGATAAAACCAAAGCCGGTTTATCCCGCGAGGCCACCATTGGTCAAGTCGGCATGGTCATTCAAATTCATATGGAACATGACCTGATTACCGTCCGTTTCCCTATGCCGGTTTTGGGTTCTGACGAGTGGAACTGCCGTAGCTTAGAACCTGTACGTGTTGGAGATCGCGTGCGCGTGGTCGATATTTTAGGTAATGAACTTGTGGTCAAGCCACATCATTCAAATAATGAAAATATATAAAGTGAGGAAATGACATGTCTGGCGGATCTATTATTGTTTTAGCTATCCTGGTTTTTGCAGGCGTTACCATTTTTAAAGGGGTGCGCATTGTTCCTCAAGGTTATAAATGGATTGTACAACGTCTGGGTAAATACCATACCACGCTAACACCGGGTCTCAATTTTGTGATTCCTTATGTTGATGAAGTTGCATATAAAGTCACCACCAAAGACATTGTGATGGATATTCCTTCTCAGGAAGTGATTACCCGTGATAATGCGGTTTTACTGATGAATGCCATGGCCTATATCAATATCACCACTCCGGAAAAAGCAGTGTATGGTATTGAAAACTATACCTGGGCAATTCAAAACCTGGTACAGACTTCACTGCGCTCTATCGTAGGTGAAATGGATCTGGATGATGCTTTGTCATCGCGTGATCACATTAAGGCCAAACTGAAAGCAGCCATTTCTGATGATATTTCTGATTGGGGTATTACACTAAAGACTGTTGAAATTCAGGATATTCAACCTTCAGCTACCATGCAGTCCGCAATGGAAGCGCAAGCAGCGGCCGAACGTCAGCGCCGTGCGACCGTGACCCGAGCAGATGGTGAAAAACAGGCTGCTATTTTAGAAGCAGATGGCCGGTTGGAAGCTTCGCGTCGTGATGCTGAAGCACAAGTAGTCTTGGCTGAATCATCACAACGTGCCATTGAAATGGTGACCTCTGCGGTCGGTGATAAAGAAATTCCGGTGGCTTACTTGCTCGGTGAACAGTATGTCAAAGCCATGCAAGACATGGCGAAATCGAATAACGCCAAAACTGTGGTGTTGCCTGCGGATATCATGAATACCATTCGTGGCGTGATGGGTCGTAATCCATAAACTTTCAATTTTTTATATGAAATAGACAGCTTTAGCTGTCTATTTTTATTTCAGTTGCGAAAAACTCTGCAATCATTGTGAAATTATGCTTAAATTTCGCGTTATTTTTTTGAAATTATTTGTGCTTCTTTTATAAGCCTTTGTTTCGATCTACTGTCCACCTTGTAAATGGATACCGTATGAGCTCCCTGAATCCGACCTTAATTACCTTTCTTTTTTATATTGTCGCCATGATTGCGATTGGCCTGATGGCTTATCGTGCGACAGCCAATTTCTCTGATTATATTTTGGGGGGTCGTCGTTTAGGTAGTTTCGTAACGGCGCTCTCTGCGGGTGCTTCAGATATGAGTGGCTGGTTGCTGATGGGGCTGCCAGGTGCAATTTATCTTTCAGGTTTGTCTGAAATGTGGATTGCCATTGGCTTGATTATTGGTGCATGGCTAAACTGGCGACTGGTTGCCGGACGCCTTCGTGTGCATACCGAAGTTCAGCACAATGCCTTGACTTTGCCAGACTATTTCTCCAATCGTTTTAACGATCAAAAGAAAATCCTGCGTATTGCTTCTGCTTTCATCATTTTGATTTTCTTTGCGATTTATTGTGCTTCAGGCATGGTTGCAGGCGCACGTCTGTTCGAAAGCATGTTTGACATGTCGTATAGCACAGCGCTTTGGATCAGTGCGATTGCGACCATCAGTTATGTATTTATTGGTGGTTTCTTGGCAGTCAGCTGGACGGATACCATTCAGGCCGGCCTGATGATTTTTGCCTTGTTGCTGACGCCTGTAGTTGTGGTTTTAAGCTTTGCCGATATGAATCAAATCACTTTGGCACTTGAAGCGGCTCGTCCGCAAGCCACCGATGTCATAGGCAATTTAAGCTTTGTCGCGATTATTTCATTATTGGCCTGGGGCTTGGGCTATTTTGGTCAACCGCATATTCTGGTGCGTTTTATGGCTGCTGACTCAGTCAAGTCCATTCCCAATGCGCGCCGTATTGGCATGACCTGGATGATTCTTTGCTTAGGTGGTGCAGTGGCTGCCGGTTTCTTTGGTATTGCTTACTTCCAGCAACATCCTGAACTTGCAGGTGCAGTAACTGCCAATCCAGAAACCGTGTTTATGGAACTGACCAAAATTCTGTTTAATCCATGGATTGCAGGTATTGTCTTGGCTGCTATTTTAGCGGCAGTAATGAGTACCTTAAGCTGCCAGTTACTGGTCTGCTCAAGTACCTTAACCGAAGACTTTTACAAATCATTCTTACGCAAAAATGCAACGCAAACAGAACTGGTCTGGATTGGCCGTTTAATGGTGCTACTGATTGCCTTGCTTGCAATCTGGATGGCTGGAAATCCTGAATCTAAAGTTTTAGGCTTAGTGGCTTATGCATGGGCTGGCTTCGGTGCTGCCTTCGGTCCACTGATTATTCTATCCTTGTTCTGGCGCCGTATGACTTTAAATGGTGCACTTGCCGGCATGTTGATTGGTGCGGTTGTGGTGATTATCTGGAAAAATATGTTCAGTGCCACCGGGCTGTATGAAATTATTCCAGGCTTTATTTGCTCACTGATTGCGATTGTCGTGGTCAGCTTAATGGGTAAAGCACCAACGGAAGAAATCACCACGCGTTTCGATGAAGGTGATCGTTTATATCAAGACTCTAAATAGTCTTGAGCAAATAATCTGTAGCGCATAAAAAAGAGGACTTATAAGTCCTCTTTTTTAATTCAATTTTTTCCAGATGCCCTTTCAAACTCAATATTTAACTTTTACGCGACAACAAAAACTGTGAGATCTGATTCAGTTCAGCTGCACTGTCACCAAAAATCTCTAAAGCGCGAAAGGCCTGATCATGCAACTCTTTGGCATAGATTTGGGCATTTTCCAAACCCATCAATGCAGGATAAGTCGATTTATCCACTTGCTGGTCTTTGCCGGCGGTTTTTCCTAGAACTTCGGTATCGGAAATAATATCCAGAATGTCATCTTGCACCTGAAATGCCAGTCCAATCGCTTGGGCATATTCACGTAGTTTAGGAATGGCTTGATCGGTGCCTTCAAATACGCATACTGCGGCCAACATCACCGCGGCAGAAATCAGAGCACCCGTTTTATTGCGATGAATATTTTCCAAAGCTTCCTGATCAACACGCTTGCCTTCTGCCTGTAAATCCAGTACCTGACCACAGACCATTTTTGAACTGGCAGTCGCCAAAATCTGCATCTGCTTTAAAACAATAGACGGATCAACCGTAGGGCCTTGATCAAACAGACGGCTGCCTAATATTTCAAATGCCATCGACTGTAAAATATCACCGGCAAGTAAGGCTGTGTCTTCACCAAAAGCCACATGACAAGTCGGCTGGCCACGACGCAATAAATCATTATCCATACAGGGCAAGTCATCATGCGCCAGTGAATAGCAATGGATCATTTCAATGGCTACTGCCGCACGACGTACCGCAGCAAAATTTGCATTGGGCTTTATGGCTGCCGTTGCATAACAAAGCGCCGGACGTACACGTTTCCCACCGAGCATCACCGCATGATGCACAGCGCCTTTCAGCGGTTCCGGAATGGAAAATGCGTCTAATGCCGTCAATAAATCGTGTTGGATACGTTGCTGTGCTTGGGTTAATACATTTGCATGTACGTCAGTTAAAGATGACACATTCGCCTCGAATACTTTGCTTTGGTGAGTAAATCTAAATCCACAGAAATACTGCCAGATCTAGCTTAATCTAATCTACAACGCTCTTGTCATCATCGACAGAGAACTTGCGACTCATCATACTGCTTTCTCGCAAGATTCTCTATCTGGTTTGTTATTTCAAGCTATCTTCAGGAATTCGCACCCAGCCCTCCATCAACACGCGTGCACTACGGCTCATTACCGCCTTTTTCACCTGCCATTGTCCATTTTCCTGCACTGCTTGCGCACCGACGCGTAAAGTCCCTGAGGGATGACCAAAACGTACCGCTTCACGCGCCCCACCGCCTGCAGCCAAATTCACCAGTGTTCCCGGAATCGCAGCGGCTGTTCCAATGGCGACAGCAGCTGTTCCCATCATGGCATGATGCAATTTACCCATCGACAAGGCACGAACCAGTAAATCGACATCACCGGTTTGAAGGGCTTTACCACTTGAAGATGTATAGGCTTTAGGTTTAGAGACAAAGGCAATTTTAGGCGTGTGTTGACGTTTTTCAGCTTCGGAAATGTCTTGGATTAAGCCCATCTGTTTTGCACCATAGGCACGGATGGTTTCAAAACGTGCCAGTGCCTGAGCATCACCATTAATGGCTTCTTGCAATTCAGTGCCTGCATAGCCAATATCTTCAGCATTTAAGAAGATGGTCGGAATACCTGCATTAATGAATGTCGCTTGGAAAGTGCCGATATTTGGAACGTCCAAAGTATCGACTACATTTCCGGTCGGGAACATGGCACCACCCTCTTCGCCATCATCGGCAGGGTCTAGAAATTCAATCTGAACTTCTGCTGCAGGGAAAGTCACGCCATCGAGTTCAAAGTCCCCAGTTTCCTGCACTTGTCCATTGGTGATGGGCACATGCGCAATAATGGTTTTTTCAATATTCACTTGCCAGATTCGTACCGTGCACAGGCCATTTTCAGGAATACGCTCTGCACTGACCAAGCCGTTTGAAATCGCAAATGAACCGACGGCAGCAGTCAAGTTGCCACAGTTGCCACTCCAGTCGACAAAAGGTTGATCAATCGCCACCTGCCCAAATAAATAATCCACATCATGCTCAGGCTGTGAACTTTTGGCCAAGATCACGGTTTTACTAGTACTTGAACTTGCTCCACCCATGCCATCAATTTGCTTGCCGTATGGATCTGGACTGCCAATCACACGCAATAACAATTGATCACGCACTTTTCCAGGCTGCTGTGCTGCTTCCGGTAAGTCATCCAGTTTAAAGAAAACCCCTTTACTGGTACCACCACGCATATAGGTTGCTGGAATTTTGATTTGTGGAGCAAAACTCATTTTATTGATCCTTGATATTTATCATTGTTTTAAACAACATCTGGGCAATGTTGATCACTTTTATCATAATGCTTTTTTCAGCAAAAACCTTTGTTACAGGACTTAAGTATAAAAAAGAACCGCTTAATCTTATTGATAAAAACCCTTTATAACTTACAAGTCATTGTATTAATAAAATTAATCTATTGATTCGTTTGTTAATTATATAAAAATTCTATTCTTAACTTATTCACATAACAGTGACCAGGCTAGTGTTGTACTAGGCTAATACAAATCAATCCATTACAATCACAAACTTATCCATTGTCGGGCTGAGTACTTTGAACAACGAGTCTTCTACACTTCAGCGTGGCTTAAAGAACCGTCATATCCAACTCATCGCCATGGGCGGAGCAATTGGTACAGGCTTATTCTTAGGTTCCGCACAGGTGATTCAATCTGCAGGTCCTTCCATCATTTTGGGTTATGCCATTGGTGGTTTGATTGCATTTTTAATCATGCGTCAACTGGGTGAAATGATTGTACATGAGCCTGTAGCAGGATCATTCAGCCATTTTGCCTTTAAATATTGGGGGAAATTTCCCGGCTTTTTAGCGGGTTGGAATTACTGGATTTTATATATTTTAGTAGCAATGACAGAGCTGACTGCTGTCGCTAAATATATTAATTACTGGTGGCCTTTTATTCCTGCATGGGCATCGGTACTGTTCTTTTTCGTTGTTATCACCTTGGTCAATCTCGGCAATGTGAAATTTTATGGTGAATCGGAATTCTGGCTTTCTATCATCAAAGTAACCGCTGTTATTTCCATGATTGTCTTTGGTGTGTATCTACTGCTCACCGCAGATGCAGGCTCAAACTCTTCATTTAGCAATCTTTGGACACATGGTGGTTTCTTCCCGAATGGTTTTGAAGGCCTGTTTTATATGCTTGCCTTCCTCATGTTCGCCTTTGGTGGGATTGAGCTGATCGGGATGGCTGCGGCAGAAGCTAAAGATCCTGAAAAAACTATTCCTAAAGCCATTAATCAGGTGGTGTTCCGAATTTTACTGTTCTATATCGGTTCATTGACGATTCTTTTATCGTTGGTGCCATGGAATCAGCTTGAGTTAGGTGGTCTGGATAAAAGTCCATTTGTAATGATTTTCAGTCAACTCGGTATTGGCTGGGCAGCTCACTTACTGAATTTCATTATCTTGACTGCGGCGCTGTCTGTTTATAACAGCGGCATGTATGCCAATAGCCGTATGCTGTTTGGCTTGGCACAACAAGGCAATGCACCTAAAGTATTTAATAAAGTAAATAAACAGGGGGTGCCTATCCCTGCTGTTTTATTTTCCGCACTGTTAATTTTTGGTTGTGTACTTTTAAACTACTTTGTGCCAGAAAATGCCTTAAGCCATCTAATATATGTGGTGGTGGGTGCATTAGTACTCAACTGGGCCATGATTACATTGACGCACTTGAAATTTAGACAGGCGATCAAACAAGCTTCCATCCAAACCAAGTTTCCTGCACTTTGGTCTCCAATCAGTAATTATTTAGTACTCCTCTTCATTGCGACCGTACTTTATATTATGTGGATGCAAGGTTTTAAAGAATCTGTACTGATGATTCCGATCTGGATTGTGATCATGTTTGGTCTATTTAAAGTACTCAAGATGAATAAAACTTAAGCATAAACCTTAAAGATCTGTCTTTTAAAAAGTTATTGTTTCGACAATAACTTTTTTTTTATCCTTATTTGCGCTAAATTAGCTTCGCATTGTGCCCTTAGCTTAACTGGATAGAGCAGTTGCCTCCTAAGTGACCGACGCGGGTTCGACTCCCGCAGGGCGCACAAACTTATAAATAAGGAATAAAATTTTCGTATAAAAAAATCTCTAAGATGCCGCCTCCCTAAATAAATATTAAATCAATTTATTTTTCATGACCTTGTCATTAAGCCTTTGAAATTTATTATTTTAATAAATAAGAGCATGATTTTATTAATAATTAAGAATACATATTAAAGAATTTAAGCTAAAAATAAGAATTTACTCTATTACGATTTAGTCCTTCCGGATCTTACATTTCTGTCGTAAATTTTGTGTAAAAAAATAATGTGATCTACATAACAAATAATTACTACACTTTTCACGATAAATGGTTATTTTTTAATCAAATAAAAATTTACATCTAAATTAAATATATCAATATTTATCAATAATTTAAAATTAAAAAATAATGAGATTTAAATTAAAAACTCCAATAAATAGTATTTTTATTCCAATTAGTTTTTCTAGAGCATTTACTCTTTTTTTTATTGTGTTATTTTTGTCACATGGAGTAACAAATGATATCTGGTTGAAAGACCGATGTTACCAAAAATTAATACTGAGCATAAATAACACTAATCTGCAGTAAAAAATTTGTACCTCAAGGAAAGACATAAAATGAAATTAAAAACACTTAGTACAGCAATTATTCTTGCAACAGTACCAATGACAGGTGCATTCGCAGCAGCTTTAGACCGCTCAGGTCAGTCTATTGCAGCATTCTTACAACCAGGCAATTATTTCGAAGCAGGCATCTCAGTGCTTGATCCAAGTGTATCTGGAACCACTAATGCCAACTTAGGTAGTCAATCAACTGGTGACATGGCGGGCGATTATCACTTTCCAAGCGCAGCTTTAAAATTACAACTTACCGATCATTTCTCTTTTGGTTTACTTTATGACCAACCTTTCGGTGCAGATGCTGAATATACATCTTCAGCGGCTTTCACACATCCATTACAAGGCAATACTTCAGTTGAAGTTGACACACAAAATTTGTCTTTAATTTTAGGTTTTCAACCGACTGAAAACTGGAATATCTATGGTGGTGGTGTTTATCAAACTGTAAAAGGTAATGTTGCATTACGTGGTGCTGCTTATAGCGTATATGGTGGATATGCAGGGGCTACTCCTGTGCCAGCTACAGTAATATCAGGATATGATGCAAATATTAGTGAAGATTCAGCTGCAGGTTGGTTAGCAGGTTTGGCATATCAAATTCCAGAAATTGCACTTAAGGCATCATTAACATATCGTTCTGAAATCAAACATAAAATAGATGTGAATGAAACTATTACCAATACGCTTGCTCACCCAGTACTTGGACTCGTACCAGTTACAGCATTATTGCCTGGTGGTTACGTTGAAGGATCTACTGATATCACTACCCCTCAATCAGTGAACCTAGATCTTCAAAGCGGTATTATGGAAAACACTGTTGCTTTCGCCAATATTCGTTGGGTTAATTGGAAAGATTTCTCTATTCGCCCAAATAAATTTGGTCAATTAGCAAATGCTTTAACTACAGCAGGTTTGGTTCCGGGTCAAACTAATGGTTTTGATTTAGTGGCATATAGTGACGATCAAATTTCAGCAACTGTAGGTGTTGGGCGTAAGTTCGATGAAAAATGGGCTGGTAATGTTTCTGTAGGTTGGGATTCTGGCGCAGGTAACCCAGTTTCAACCCTTGGTCCTACTGAAGGTTACTGGAATGTTGGTTTAGGACTACAGTTCAGCCCAGCACCAAATTATTTTATCGCTGGTGGTGTTAAATACTTCTGGTTAGGTGATGCAAAAGCTCAATCAGGCGCTCAATTTGGTACTGATGGAACAGTTGCGAATTTCGAAGACAATGATGCGCTTGCATATGGCTTAAAAATTGGCTACCGCTTCTAAAATTATTTGATAAATCAATAAAAGACCATTGTTCACAATGGTCTTTTTTACATTACATCTCTTGTTTTTTTAATACTCCAATCTATATGTTTCAAATTTGATCAAAAGGAATTACTGGTATTATCCTAATTTTTTAAGTTTATTACTCTATTTTTTTACTTATAAATCATTAATATACAAAAGTATTGTTAGTACTTTTACTCTATTCAAGTTCATTTTTTGAATTAGTCAGTTCATTATCTAATCATAGCTGAGCATTTACTCTTTTTTTATTTATGTTACTTTTCCTTCAAATTTATTTACATAAAGCTACAACAAGGAAATGTTCCATGAAGTTTACAGCTCTAAGTTCAGCTATTTTACTTAGCTTAATCCCATCAACCTCAGTTTTTGCTGCTGGCCTAGACCGCTCAGGTCAATCCATTTCAGCTTTTTTACAACCTGGTAATTATGCGGAAGCTGGAATTTCTGTTCTTGATCCTAAAGTAAAATCAAACCAACTTAATGTTGGTGATATGGCAGAAGATTATTACTTCCCTTCTGCCGCAGTAAAGGTTCAAGCAACTGATAAAATTTCTGTAGGTCTTTTATATGACCAACCCTTTGGTGCTGATGCACAATATGAAAGTAAATTAGGTGCATTTGGTAATGGGATAGAGGGTACTGGTGTAGAAGTTAAAACACATAACATTACTGCACTGATCGGTTACCAACCGACTGAAAACTGGAACCTCTATGCCGGCCCTGTTTACCAAACTGTGGAAGCCGACATTAAATTACGTGGTGCAGCTTACTCCTTATTAAGTGGCTACAATATTAAAGTTGATCAAGAAGAAGCCTATGGTTGGCTCGCTGGTTTTGCTTATCAAATTCCTGAAATCGCTCTTAAAGCATCAGTAACCTATCGTTCTGAGATTAAACATGAAGCAAAATCTGTAGAATCTACAACTCTCGCATCAATTAATCCTGCTTTATCATTTCTTTCATACAAAGAAAGCACTGTAGATGCGACTACCCCACAATCTGTAAACATTGATTTACAAACAGGTATTGCTCAAAACACTTTAGCATTTGCAAATTTACGCTGGGTACACTGGGACCAATTTGCAGTTAAACCAGAATTATTAGCGCAAGCTTCAGCTTTAGCTAAAGGCAAAGCACAAAATTTAATTGACTACTCCGATGATCAATGGTCGGCAACCGTTGGCTTAGGTCATAAATTTACTAACAAATGGTCGGGTACAGCAGCAGTTGGATACGATTCTGGCGCTGGTAACCCTGTAACAACTTTAGGACCGACTGAAGGTTACTGGAGTGTTGGTCTGGGTGGTCAATACAGTCCTGCTGAAAACTACTTTATTCAAGCTGGTGTTAAGTATTTCTGGTTAGGTGATGCAACCGCACAAACTGGTGGTACTCCAGTAGGCGATTTTGAAGATAACCATGCAATTGGCTATGGTATGAAAATCGGTTACCGTTTCTAATTACGTTAAAATTAGCATTAAACAACAAAGGGCGCTTATAGCGCCCTTTCTTTATTCCAATCTCTATTAAATATTAAGCTGGAATGTCACGGACAGAAGCATTACGAATCGCTTGTTTTAATGCTTCATAACCATGAATTGGCGGGAATTGCGGAAATTCAGCAATCACATTTTCAGGTGCATCAAATAGGAAACCGTGGTCTGCTTCACCCAGCATCGTGGTATCGTTATACGAATCCCCCGCTGCGATCACACGGAAGTTCAAACCATGCAGTGCTTTGACCGCCTGACGTTTTTGATCCGGCTGGCGAAGTTTATAGGCAGAAATCATGCCCGTTTCATCGGTTTCTAGCTTATGACAGAAAATTGTTGGCCAGTCGAGTTGCTTCATAAGTGGATGAGCAAATTCATAGAAAGTATCTGAAAGAATAATGAGCTGGAAATGAGTACTGACCCATTTCACAAATTCTTTTGCACCTGGGAAAGGTCCCATATCTGCAATCACTTCCTGAATATCATTTAAGCCTAAACCGTGCTCTTTTAAAATATTCAGGCGCTGTGTCATCAACACATCGTAGTCTGGGATATCACGTGTAGTGGCTTCCAATGCTTTAATTCCAGTTTTTTTGGCGAAGTTAATCCAAATTTCTGGAACTAATACACCCTCAAGATCAAGACATACGATTTCCATGGGTTCTCCCAATGTCAGTGAAAAAATTTGCGTTATCATAGCTTAAAAATTGACGTTCCATATGCTGTTTTTTAAATCTGTTTTATTCATAAGTATTTATTTTTTAGTGCTAAGCAGGCTATTTCAATTCTATTAAAATTGTTGTGAATTAAATTAATATAGGTGTTTAAGTGTCCAAGCCTATACGCCAGGAACTGTCATGACTACAATCCCCACCATTGACCTTGTTGATGCACTTGCATCTGAATATACTGATAAATCTCCCAGCGAGATTCTGGAGCTTGCTTTAAGTCAAGAAGGTGAAATTGCCATTTCATTTTCAGGTGCTGAAGATGTGGTTTTGATTGATATGGCTTCTCATCTGGGCAAACCGTTCCGTGTCTTTAGTTTAGATACGGGTCGTCTACATGCAGAAACCTATCAATTTATAGAAACCGTGCGTAATCACTATAAAATTGATATCGAAATTTGTTTCCCAGAGACGGAAACTGTTCAGCAATTTACAACTGAAAAAGGTTTATTTAGTTTCTATCGTGATGGACACCAAGAATGTTGCGGTATTCGCAAAGTTAAACCGTTACGTAAAAAACTGGCAACCTTAGATGGCTGGATTACCGGTCAGCGTAAAGACCAAAGTCCAGGTACACGTAATGAAATTCCTGTGGTTCAGGCCGATGCAGGTTTTTCTGGACCCGGAAAGCAACTGATCAAATATAATCCCCTGGCTAACTGGTCAAGCGCTGATGTATGGAATTATATTCGCATGATGGAAATTCCTTATAATCCCTTACATGAACGTGGTTTCATTTCTATTGGTTGTGAACCGTGTACACGCGCTGTCCTCCCAAATCAACATGAACGTGAGGGTCGCTGGTGGTGGGAAGAAGCCACTCATAAAGAATGTGGCTTACATGCCGGAAATTTAAAAAAATAATCTTTTCAAAAAAAGCCACTGTTTTTAGTGGCTTTTTGTTCACTTTTCCTTACATAGAAAGCGGTTCTTTTATTTTTGAAAAAAGATATACTGAAAACACGGTTTTTATAATTCTAACAAGCCTGTTCAAACAAGAACAGCCAATGAAATTGCAGTGAGGCATTCCACGCTATGCGTCCATTACACCCTATTGATTTTATTTTTTTGTCACTAGAAAAACGTCAGCAACCGATGCATGTCGGTGGACTCTTTTTATTTCAAATTCCTGATAATGCACCTGACACATTTATTCAAGACCTCGTTGCCGATATCCGTAAGTCCAAGTGTCTTCCTGTTGCACCTTTTAATAATAAACTGAATGGCCTATTTTGGGATGAAGACCAAGAATTTGATTTAGACCACCATTTCCGTCACATTGCACTTCCTCACCCAGGTCGAATCCGTGAATTACTAACTTATATTTCACAAGAACATAGCGCTTTGCTTGATCGGGCTAAGCCGCTCTGGACCTGTAATATTATTGAAGGGATTGAAGGCAACCGCTTTGCCATGTATTTTAAAATTCACCATGCGATGGTAGATGGAATTGCAGGCATGCGCTTGGTTGAAAAATCATTGTCGCAAGATCCAGCGGCCAAAAGTATTGTGCCACTGTGGTGTGTTGAACCCCCTCGCGCTAAACGTTTTAAAGAACCCCAGAAGAAGAGTCGCATAAAAAAAATTATGGGTGCTTTAAAAGAACAATTAGAGTCGACCCCGAAAGTCATGTATGAATTATCTCAAACCATCTTTAAAGATATGGGACGTAATCCTGACTACGTTTCAAGTTTCCAGGCTCCAAGCAGTATTTTAAATCAGCGTGTGAGTTCATCACGCCGTTTCGCAGCACAATCTTTTGAACTGGATCGCTTAAGCAAGATTGCCAAAGCACTCGGTGTGACCATTAATGATGTGGTACTGGCTATTTGTTCGGGTGCATTACGTGAATATTTGCTCAGCCAACACGCTTTACCGAAAAAACCGCTAATTGCCATGGTTCCTGCTTCAATTCGTGATGATAACTCTGATGTATCTAACCGTATCACCATGATTCTAGCCAATCTGGGCACGAATAAAGAAACGCCATTAGAACGTCTGCAAATTATTCGGCGTAGTGTTTTAAATGCGAAACAGCGTTTCAAACGAATGAATTCAAACCAAATTTTAAACTATAGCGCATTGGTTTATGGTGCAGCGGGCTTAAATATTGTGTCAGGCATGATGCCAAAACGCCAAGCATTCAATATTGTGATTTCCAATGTTCCAGGACCACGTGAACCGTTATATTGGAATGGCGCCAAATTAGATGCACTCTACCCCGCTTCGATTGTTCTAGATGGTCAAGCTCTCAATATTACGATGACCAGTTATTTGGATAAATTGGAAGTAGGCTTAACAGGCTGTCGAAATGCATTACCTAAAATGCAAAATCTCCTGACTCACTTGGAAGATGAAATTCAGCGATTTGAAGAGATCGTGGGTCAAGAAAACTCAAAGTTACGCGCGGTAAGTTAACCGCAATTTCTAAAAAATAAATATGAATAAATTAAGGGGCTTTTATGAGCCCCTTAATTTTTAATACTACGGCATTGATTTAATAATTGATGACAGACCGAACGAATCATGGCGGCAGTAATTTGAACCTCTTTACCCTGCTCATCAACAATATAACCATTTTGTATTGCTTTATTATCTAACGCTTTCAGACTTTTTTTAATAACGACTTGGCTCATACTCATGTCTTACCTCTTTTTGCTAAGCCAAAAAGGGAGAGTTTGGCTTTGGCTATTGGTGTATGACTAGTATTAGAAATTCTACTTCGAAAGTAAAATTTCAGATGTAACAAGTATTTAACGACATTCTGTTACAATTTCAGCTCAGAATGATATCGTATTGCTCTTGCGTATATAAATTTTCCACCTGGAACTTGATCATACGCCCGATAAAGTGCTCTAAGTCGGCCACTGCGGGTGCTTCGGCTGTTAATAATCGGTCAATCACCAAAGGATGTGCTACCACGGTAAATTCACTTTTTGATTCAAAAGCGCGTGCATATCTTAAAATTTCGCGAAAAATTTCATAACACACCGTCTCTGCAGTTTTCACATAGCCACGTCCCTGACAGGTTGAACATGATTCACATAACAAGTGTTCTAAAGATTCACGGGTACGCTTACGTGTCATTTCAACCAGGCCCAACTCTGAAACCTGGGTGATTTTGGTTTTTGCATGATCGCGTTGCAGCATTCGTTCAAACTGGTTCATCACTTCTTCACGGTGCTGTGCTTCTTGCATATCGATGAAGTCAATAATGACAATGCCACCCAAATTACGTAATCGCAGCTGACGGGCAATGACTTGCGTTGCTTCCATATTGGTTTTAAATACGGTGTCTTCTAAAGTTCGACCGCCCACATAGGAACCGGTATTGATATCAATCGTAGTCATCGCCTCTGTTTGGTCTATCATTAAATAGCCACCAGACTTGAGTGCGACACGTGTTTGCAGGGCTTTTTGAATATCTTCTTCTACATTGTACAAGTCAAAAATAGGACGTTCACCCGGATAGTGAGTCAGTCTATCTCGCATAGTCGGCACAAATTCTTCGACAAACTCTTGTAACTTGGCATAAATTTCACGTGAATCTACTGAAATCTTTGCAGTATCTTCATTGGCTAAATCACGAATCACCCGTTGCGGAAGTGGCAGTTCTTCAAAAATTAGTGACGGCGCAGCGATACTAGTTTGTTTGCGCTGAATAAACTCCCAGAGCTTGGCTAAATAAGCCATATCTTGGGCAATTTCTGCTTCAGGAATACCTTCCGCAGCAGTACGTACAATCACACTGCCGGGTAGCTTGTGTTCAGTTTGAATACCTTCAATCATCGAACGTAAGCGATCACGCTCCTGTTCGGATTCAATCCGTTGTGAAACGCCCGTATGATGACCATAGGGCATAAGAACCAGATAACGCGAAGGAATAGAAAGGTCTGTCGATAGACGCGCACCTTTAGTTCCGAGCATGTCTTTCATCACTTGAACAGTGAGGATTTGGCCCGGTTGAAGCAGTTCAAAAACATTAGGCGTGGGTTGATTACGCGGCCAGACCATATCGTTAATATGCAAAAATGCGGTACGTGATAACCCAATATCTACAAATGCAGCTTGCATGCCCGGCAAAACCCGAACCACTTTTCCTTTATAAATATTTCCAACTAAACCACGTTTAACCGTGCGCTCTACAAATAGTTCATTGACCGTACCATTTTGGATTAAGGCCACCCGACATTCCATAGGTGTGACGTTAATCAACAACTCGTCAGACATAATAAGACTCAAAACATTATAAAAATTCTTTTTTTCAGCCGTTAATTTAGTGCCTTAACTGACTGTAATAACTGTACTGTCTCATATAAAGGTAAACCTACAACGTTGCTATAACTTCCTTCTATACGAGGAATATAACGTGCTGCAATCCCCTGAATAGCATAAGCACCCGCTTTACCTACAGGTTCGCCTGTCGCCCAATAACTTTCCATATCATCGAGACTTAATTGTTGAAACTCAACCTGCGTTCGTACCACTATACTTGATTTTTCTGTCCTTGTGCGTACGCAAACCCCTGAAAATACATCATGTTTACGACCTGAAATACGTTGCCACATTTCAAAAGCATGGTGTTTAGATTGCGGTTTACCTAAAATCTGATGATCTACACCTAAACTGGTATCTGCTGCGATAACAATAGCATCGGGGAATTGCTCCAAGACTGCTTGAGCTTTCGCACATGCCAGACGTTCCACATAGGCTGCAATGCCCTCACCTGTTAAGACCGACTCATCAATCTCGGGACTAAAAACTTCAAACTCGAGTCCAAGTTGTTGTAGCAACTCACGACGGCGCGGAGAACTTGAAGCGAGAATTAAACGCGCCATTTTCTTAAGACAAAATAAATAATAGGGAAAACTAAAACACTGCTCACTAGGGGCTGCCAATGTCTTGCAATCGAAAATTGCAAACCGCCCATAATTTGAACCATCCAGATCATAACCAAATGCGCCAACACAGCCAAGAAACTAATGACCCATAGATTGGCAAAAGTCAAAATTCGTCGTTCCCGGGTTAAAAATCTGGCGATAAAAGTAATGATGACAAATGTTAAAGCGTTCATTCCCAAGGGTGCATCTACCAGAAGATCGGTAAAAATACCTGTCGCAAAGGCAAACCAGATTCCACACCAGGTGGGCTGACACATAGTCCAAAAGAGCACCACCAATAGCATGAATAATGGACGTGCCCCTGAAATAGCATAGGACAATGGATAAACGATCAGGACTGAACAGATAATGACTGAAACAATAATGGCAATAAGCGGATCACGATGGTTTTCAGAGCGTAATTTAGCGATTGGCATAAGGCTGCTCCATCGCTAAAGAATCAGAAAAAAGCACCACCACATGATGTCCACCTGCCAATAGAGCGGCTGGAATGACTTCAATTTTGGCAAATTCACCCGTATTATGTCGATTCACTTTAGACACTGTTCCGACTAAATAACCCGCAGGGAAATGTGCACCTAAACCTGAACTATACACTTTCTCACCGACTTTAATATTGGCACTGGTTGGGACATATTCCATTTTCAAATGACCTAAATCACCCGTACCTGTCACAATGGCACGCATTCCGGTATGTTCTAAACGGACAGATAGAGAATGTTCTTTATCCGACAGCAGCATGATGCGGCTACTATGCGGATAGACATTGATAATTTGCCCCATAATGCCTTTGTCATCCAAAACCGTCTGACCGACTTTGAGCTGACTGCTTGCACCACGGTTAATCACAATAATATGTCTGAGGGGATCTGCATCGGTACCAATCACTTCTGCAATTTCCATCCGTCCATCAATAATGAGTGGCGTATCGAGTAAACCTCTTAGACGGGTATTTTCAGCAGAAAGTTCAGATAGTTTTTGCAGACGCACTTGCGCCTGTAGCAGCTCGGCTTGCATCGCGGTATTTTCACGACGTAACTGGGCTTCAGACTTGGTTTGTTGATTTAGCCATTCTCGCGATAACACTGGATAACTTGCCAAGGCATAAATCGGATTATATGCCGCATACAAGACATCACGTGCGGGTTGAATCACATGCGGTATGCGCCAGTTAAAAAATAGCACAACCAAACATGTGATGACCGCAATGATAAATGAGCGAAAAGATGGCGGTTGTCTAGAAAACAGATTTGTTTGCACCCGCCTGGTCCTTAACTTAGCCTACAAATAGCATGTCATGATTCGGGTTATCAAAGAATTCTAAGACTTTACCACCACCACGCGTCACGCAAGTTAAAGGATCTTCTGCGACCACTACAGGTAAACCTGTTTCTTGTGCAAGCAGTTTATCGAGGTTACGCAATAATGCACCACCACCGGTTAAAACAATGCCACGTTCTGCAATGTCAGAGGACAATTCAGGTGGGGTTTGTTCAAGTGCAGATTTCACCGCAGACACAATATTTTGTAATGGGTCAGAAATGGCTTGCATGATTTCATCAGAAGTTACAGTAATTGCACGTGGCACGCCTTCTGCCAGGTTACGACCACGAACTTCAATTTCGAGAGGTTTAGCACCGTCTTCATCCGGTAATGCCATGCCCACTTCTTTTTTAATGACTTCAGCCGTAGTTTCACCAATCACACAACCATGCGCTTTGCGTACATAGTTAATGATCTGTTCATCAAATACATCACCGCCAATACGTAGCGAGTCTGCATAGACACAGCCTTGCAGTGAAATAATGGCAATTTCAGTAGTACCGCCACCAACATCGACCACCATTGAACCACATGCCTGCTCAACTGGCATACCCGCACCAATTGCAGCAGCCATTGGCTCTTCAATTAAGCGAACATCGCGCGCGCCGGCATTGAATACTGCTTCACGGATGGCACGACGTTCTACCAGTGTCGATTTGCAAGGAACACAAACCACAACACGCGGTGCAGGTGGAAATAGACGTCTTTCATGCACTTTACCAATAAACTGGTTCAGCATGGTTTCAGTTACTTCAAAATCGGCAATCACACCATCTTTCATTGGGCGGATTGCAGTAATATTCGCAGGCGTACGACCCAGCATTTGCTTTGCATCAAGACCTACCGCGGCAACGATTTTCTGTGAACCACTGTGACGAATTGCCACAACCGTCGGTTCATTTAATATAATGCCTCGTCCTGGTGCATAAATAAGTGTATTTGCTGTACCTAAATCAATGGCTAGATCGGGCGAAAACAAGCCAATTAGTCTTTTTAGAATCACGGAGACGTTCTCGATTAAACTTTATGTGGACGCAAGGTGGCAACTTTAACTAAATGTGATGATTTGAACAAGTCAATCGCTTATTATAACGCACGATATTTTGAATTTTTTTAATACTGATCAGGTGATGTTATGTCTACAACGGATGCACAGCATTCTGCAGATTTAAATGCACAAACAGTTTCAGCAATCGCCAATCTTGCACGATTGTCGCTAGATGATACGCAATCTGCTGAATATGCTCAAAGTCTAAATAAAATTTTAGGCATGATGGAAACCTTAAAAGGCATTGACACCGATGGTGTTGAGCCACTTAAAAGCCCATTTGACCATCCCCAACCCTTACGTGAAGACGTGGTTTCTGAACAGAATCATCGCGATGAATATCAAGCGGTTGCACCTGCCGTGCAAGATGGCTTGTACCTTGTTCCACGCGTGATTGAATAATCTTTATTCAGTTAAATCATTTTATTAAATCAAACGTAAAGAATTATTTCTCATGACAGATTTACATCGCTTATCGATTCGTGAAATCACTGAGGGTTTAGCTCAAGCCAAATTCTCTTCTCGCGAACTCACTGAACATTATTTAAAACGCATTGAAAAAATTGATGCACAAGTCAAATCTTATGTCACTGTAACGCCCGAGCAAGCATTGGTACAAGCAGATGCGGCCGATGCGCTGCGTCAAGCAGGCAACGCAAATGTACTTACAGGTGTACCAATTGCGCATAAAGACATTTTCTGTACCCAAGGCATTAAAACTACTGCCGGTTCTAAAATGCTAGATAACTTTATCTCTCCTTACGACGCCACCGTTGTAGCGAAAGGTAAAGCTGCGGGTCTGGTCACTTTAGGTAAAGTGAACATGGACGAATTCGCCATGGGTTCGACTTCTGAAAATTCTTACTATGGCGCGACTAAAAACCCGTGGAACCTAGGCCATGTGCCAGGGGGTTCATCAGGCGGCTCTGCATCAGCTGTGGCAGCGGACTTAGCACCCTTTGCAACGGGTACTGACACCGGTGGTTCAATCCGTCAACCTGCGTCATTCTGCGGGCTTACCGGGCTTAAACCGACTTATGGCCGTGTCTCACGTTTCGGTATGATTGCCTATGCATCATCTTTAGACCAAGGCGGCCCGATGGCACGTTCGGCTGAAGATTGTGCCTACCTGATGAACGTGATGGCGGGTCATGATGCTAAAGATTCAACTTCGATGGATCAAGATGTTGATGATTACGTTGCAAACCTGAATGGCACTTCAGTAAAAGGTTTACGCATTGGTATTCCAAAACAGTACTTTAATGTTGCTGGTTTGGATGCTGACGTTAAAGCACGTGTTGAAGAATCATTGAAAAAACTGGAAGACATGGGCGCGACTTTGGTTGAGATTGATCTCAACATGACTGATGCTTATGTTCCGACCTATTACCTCATCGCCCCTGCTGAAGCATCGTCCAACTTACAGCGTTTTGATGGTGTGCGTTATGGTTATCGCTGTGAAAATCCGGTTGATTTAACAGATTTGTACAAGCGTTCACGTTCAGAAGGCTTTGGCCCTGAAGTACAACGTCGTATCTTGATTGGTACTTATGCACTATCTGCCGGTTATTACGATGCATATTATGTCAAAGCTCAAAAAGTACGTCGTTTAATCCAGCAAGATTTCCTAAAAGCCTTTGAATCTGTAGATGTGATTGCTGCACCTTCTGCACCAACGACTGCCTATAAAATTGGTGCGAATCTGACACCAGTTGAAATGTACCTCGGTGACATCTACACCATCGCAGTAAACTTGGCAGGTTTGCCAGCCATCAATGCACCTGTAGGTTTTGACAAAGACAACTTACCGGTTGGCTTGCAGTTGATTGGTAACTACTGGTCAGAATCTCAATTGCTGTCTGTGGTACACCAGTATCAACAAGCAACCGATTGGCATACCAAACGCGCTGCAATTGCTGAGGAGAACGCATAATGGCTCAAGCTCAAAACAATTCTACAAAAGCGACTAAACCAAAATCATTGTTGATTGATGGCTGGGAAGTCGTGATTGGTATCGAGATTCATACTCAGCTTGCGACCAACTCAAAAATCTTCTCAGGCTCTTCGACTGTATTTGGTAATGATCCCAACACACAAGCCAGCCTGGTTGATTTGGCTATGCCGGGCGTATTGCCAGTCCTCAACAAAGAAGTGGTTGATCTTGCGATTCGCTTTGGTTTGGGGATTGATGCTTATATTGACAAAGCATCTGTATTTGCACGTAAAAACTATTTCTACCCGGATTCTCCAAAAGGCTATCAAATCAGCCAAATGGACAACCCGATTGTGGGCTTGGGGCATATCGACATCCAACTTGAAGATGGTACGGTTAAACGCATTGGCGTAACCCGTGCGCACCTTGAGGAAGATGCAGGTAAATCGATCCATGACCAGTTTGAAGGTATGTCAGGTATCGACTTAAACCGTGCAGGTACTCCCCTTCTTGAAATCGTATCTGAACCGGATATGCGTTCGGTTGAAGAAGCGGTTGCTTATATTAAATCAATTCACACGCTGGTGCGTTGGTTGGGTATTTCTGACGGTAACATGGCAGAAGGTTCGTTCCGTTGTGATTGTAACGTGTCGTTACGTCGTCCGGGTCAACCGTTCGGTACACGTTGTGAATTGAAAAACCTCAACTCATTTCGTTTTATTGAACAAGCGATCAATGTTGAAATTGAACGTCAAATGGAAATTTTGGAATGGGATGGCACCATCGACCAGGAAACGCGTTTGTTCGATCCTGTGAAAATGGAAACGCGTTCAATGCGTTCTAAAGAAGAAGCGAACGATTACCGCTACTTCCCAGACCCAGACTTATTGCCTGTGATTATTGCAGACGAGCAAATTGAAGCGGCGCGTGCTGCGTTGCCTGAATTACCTAAAGCGCGTCGTGAGCGTTTTGTCGCTGACTTTGGTGTAACTGAGTACGATGCGCACGTTTTAACGCTTACTCGTGAAATGTCTGAATTTTTTGAGGCAGTAGTAAAAGCTGCGGGCGGTGCTGCACAAGGTAAAGTGTCTGCAAACTGGGTGATGGGTGAATTCTCGGCTGCCTTAAACAAAGCAGGTTTAGATCTGGCGGATTCTCCTGTAACGGCTGAGAAACTTGGTGGCATGATTGCACGTATTGTCGACAACACCATTAACGGTAAGATCGCGAAGCAAGTGTTTGGCTTTATGTGGGAAGAAGGCAAAACTGCGGACGAGATTATTGCTGAGAAAGGCTTGAAACAGGAAACTGATACAGGCGCAGTTGAAGCAATTATTAAAGAAGTACTTGCTGCCAATGAGAAGATGGTTGAAGAGTATAAGTCTGGTAAAGAAAAAGCCTTTAACGGTCTTGTCGGTCAAGTGATGAAAGCAGCAAAAGGTAAAGCCAACCCTGCTCAAGTGAATGAATTAATGAAGAAATTGATTGGTTAATATTGATTAATTTTGGAATAAAAAACCCGCTTTAGAGCGGGTTTTTTTTAATCTTCATGATTGTAATATATTGCATCTATCATTGCTGCTCTCTTAGACCATAAATCATGATCAGCTGAATCTTTTGATATTTCAATTTTATACCAATCTTTTTTATGAATTTCTTGAAGAATATCCCAATAATTATCGATATTAATTTTTGACTTTAAACTCAAAGATTTTCTAATTCTAGTCTCATTTTTCTTATTAACAGGTACAAAGAAGTCAGGACGAATGACAGCTAAAAATCTAGTATAGGTTGCTATTTGGGGACTCTTCTCCTGCCCAGAGCAAGCGATATTAAATAACTTAATGTATTGATTAAAATGTCTTTTTAAAATATTTCCATCACTTGGAATTACATCTAATGCTTTCGTTATTTGGCTAGCATGCACATTAATTACATTCTTCATAAAGCCCGCACCTTCTAATGAACCAAACCAGCCTGAATTGTATGGTAAATTATTCTTCATTCCTGCTATAAGCTTTCTCTCATCTTTTGTCAAATTTTCAAATTTATCAATGTTTAATAAAACTTTAACCTGATCTAACAGCTCTAGACGTTGATTAAATCCATCATATAAATCATTTTCAACCTCTTGCTTAAACTCTTTCCAAGACATATTTAAAGAGCTTTCAGGAGGTAAACAATATTTTAAAGCTTTAACTTGCTTTTTATGCTTTGAATCTTGTAATGAGGAGTTCATCATTTTTTGTACTTTATATTTTTCCTTATATAATTCTAAGTATTCACTTGTAATTTTTTCATTATTTTCACTGTATTCAAATAATTTCTGCATTAATTCAATAAAAGTATCTTCATTCTCATCCATTTCTAATAAGATAGATATTTCATCGTTACTATGGAAAGCACCTGAAGTAAAATTCGCACTGCCTAAAATAATTTTATAACTATTTTTAAACTTAAAAATAAAAACCTTAGGATGAAAAACTCCTGAAACTGTTTTTTTAAAAAAAACTTTTTCATTATCCATAAAACTTTCTATAAATTTTGGACTTGTTTGATAGAAATGTAATCCTACTATCGCCATCTCAATTTTGTGTGCTTGCTCTATTAAGGTATTAAAAACAGAATGCTTATCTGTCGCCCATGCAGTTGCAAAAATAATCTTTTCGCAATTAAGTATTAAATTTTCGAAGGTTTCTGATAGTTTTTTAGGATCCGTTAGCAGTTGCATTTTATAACTCTGTTTTAATAGTTCATTCATTGTACATTTAACATATAATTTACAAAAAGGTTAAACTACAATATTTTTCGACTAAACAATTATTTAGATTTTCAAACTCTAAAAACATGACTATCAAAAAAGTATCCTCTATCTCCAAACTCGAAGACTTAGACGCATTCTGCTTTCAAAGTCATTCTTTATGCGTGATTTCCTCTATAGCGAAATCGCCAATTGGTACGGTGTTCCCAACTTCCCCGACCATCCTGACATTGCCATCCGAACAGGCAAAAAGCTCTGCGAAGAACTGCTTGAACCGCTACAAGAAAAGTTTAGTCGCATCGCAATTCGTTCCGCTTACCGCTCACCTAGCGTCAACCAACTCGGCAATGAAAAAGGACATAACTGCGCAAGCAATGAGAAAAACTTTGCCAGTCATATTTGGGACTATCCCGATGAAAAAGGCTATGGCGCAACAGCATGTATCGTCATTCCATCTTTCTTAGAACTTTATGAAAAAAACCCAAGCAATTGGCAACAACTTGCTTATTGGGTTCATAACAATCTGAACTATAGCCATCTGCAATTTTTCCCAAAATTCTGTGCATTTAATATTGGCTGGCATGAAAAACCTGCACGAGAAATTTATAGCTATATTCAACCCAAAGGCTATTTGTTACGTGGTGAAGCGGTAAATGAGGAATATAAGAATTTTTATCCTGATTTAATATGAATAAGGTAATGATCATAAATCTCCCTCATTAAAAAAGGGAGATTGAATCAGAAAAAATTAATACTCTTCTTTTAAATTTTCTAGTTCAGTCGCGCGCGCAGCAGTCGCTTCCATATAGCAACTGTTGCTATTTACAGCCGCAATGGTACCACCATCAGGATCAGCATAAAACTTGCAATTGGCATCACGATATCGCATCCAAAGACGCTGAACCTCTTGAAGCTGTTTTTTACGAGTTGCATTCAGCGATGCCATTGTCCGCTTGTAGGCATTATTTAAACGTGTATCTTGGCGACTTGTTTCGGCCGCAATACAACCCAACATATTTACAGTAACGCCGCCTGAGCGATCCATACAATTTGAGTATTGCCGACTCAAATCACTTCCCCCTGCGTACAGCGATGGAGAAAATATAAATATACTTAAACCCAATAAAGCGGCGCATTTATGCATAACAACCCCTATTTTTCGTTTATTTTATTCATGATAAATAAATAGCATAATTGAACCATTGCACGCATAAATTAAATCGGTTATTTCCCTCTTAACTGCCCCAACTTATTCCATACATCAGGCGTCAAAAATGTCATCACCAACTTATTCAAATCGACATAACGCAGCACACCTTTAAGCTGACTTTTCACTTCAGGGTTTTCTAAAATTTCCTCACCCGTAATTTTTCCAAGCTCCTGAAAACTATCTCCAACAGCTTGCACTCCTTCAGCAGCAATCACAGCTTTGGTCTGACTCGAGCATTGCTCCACCAAGATGCGTTGTAAAACCGTAGCCAAATTCTTATCTAACTGCTCTTTCTGCACATCAGTCACATTGCTATAAGCTTTCAAGTCGGGATGTGTAGACAACGCCACAAAGGTCCATTGCAATACTGTCTTTTTATCCGTTGCAGTAGTCGATTTCACCAGACAATTACTTAATTGATCTACTGTTGGCCCTGCTGTCGCCAACTGCGCGGAACCCAACAATGCAACCGCTATTAAAGCTGAGAAGCCTATACGTGACCTGCTTTGACGAGCAGAGCTTAGAACTTTGTGAGACATCAGGCGAACTCCAGTGAAAAATCATTATCTTTGTATCACAAGGCTGAGGGTTTTACCTGTTATGACTCTGTAAACTGGACTCACTGAAAATTGAATTAAATCCTAAAAAAAAGGATGTTCTCGATTCAAGTTATCAGATCCAATAATATGCAATTCACTTGGGCAATAATTTAGATTTCATCCGTGATCCAATCATGGGGATAACCTAGCTGACCGGGCAAGTTTTTTAAAATTCTAATTGAATAGTGGCAAATCACTTGATCTGTCTCAACATATTCTTCGCACCTGTATGATTGTAATTATTGGACAGGTTTTGCAAAATCTTGATTGCTTGTCCTTTAGAATTGGTGAAGCGGCTGCTATAACTCGGTACGCTGGTTAAACAGCGCGCGACCAGCATTCCAGATTCCGTATAAACTTTGGTTCCATCTGTTCCCTGTAACTTGCCGTAGTTATAAGCACGTTGTGCATTATTACAGGCAGCCATCTGATTTTTGCCACTATTCAAATCGCGACGTGCCGCAACATAAGATTTGAGCTGTTGTTGCTGTGGTGTTTCCACCAGTTGTATAGCCTGTTTTACGGGCAATTCAGGCGCAAGCTTGGTTTCTTTTTTAGTTTCAGTGTCTTTTTTAATATCAACCTCTTTCTGAGACACCGATTTATTCGCTGTATTTTTGGTCATCTGATTATTTACATTGGTTTTTTTTGCAGCAGAACTATTTGAAAAATGGGCAGCTGAATAAAATTTTTGAGCGTCTGAAGCCGTCATGATTGTAGTTTGCAGTGCAACCGTACGGGCATTGCTGCCATCCTCTAATTTTCGTTCATAAACCGGTTCAATGGATGCAATCCAGCTTTGCCCATCCATTTGCACACATTTATAGACACCTATGCCTTGCTTGACACTGCTATAGCTGGATAACTGTTTTTTATCCGATTGATTCTTTACTAAGTTCATTGAACTTTTATATAAAAGAGAGAATTTTCCGCCCTTTGCAGTACAATAATTATTTAAATATTTTCTTGGATATAAAGCTTGCGGTTCTTTATTGTCTTGTTTGGGTCCCCAATAATAGACATATTCTTTAGCCCGACCGTTGGCAGCATTTATATTTTTTTGAACAATCAGTTCCTGCGGTGAAGCAAAATTCTGAGCTGAATCCGAGCTTAAACTGCCTAGACTTGTACAGCCATGTAAAGCGATGCCCATTCCCCCCATCAAGATTAATGTTCTAAAATTCACGTATCAATTCTCAATTATGCCGTATAAATAAAAATATATGAAAAGCCTCAAAATAACAAACTCATAACTTTGATTTTATTATTGATTTTACTGAATTGTTTTTTATTTTTTGATTCAAAATAGCTCATAAATTGCCAATTTTTAATTGTTTTAGTTTGATAACTTGAACTGCATAACAGTTCAGTCAACTTTTACAAATCTGATCATGGGTTCAAGTAAATGTATCAGCCAAACTATACGACAATTTCACTTATGATCAGATAAAGGAATAGCCAGGTTTAATTATCTGGTTTTGTCTTCTGGTAGATCTATTTATTTAAACCTTTCCGGGTAAGCAATACCTGCCTCAAACCAAGATTTGCTTCAATGTATTGCTTTTTACAGGATGTAGTTACCTTACGACAGATTCAATCAAATCTAAATTCCAGACCCCACCCGCAGCTAAGCCCTTACACATGCCCGACCAGCGGTCTATGCTCTGCACAAAAGTTTTTCCATCCCAAATCCATTCACTCATCGCCCAACAATCGCCTACGCCACGTCCCTTTTGTGAACTTCCTATTTCACCATCGCCAAATTCTGACGCAGATTCTGTCACAAAATTCGCCTTACCTTTTAAGGATTCGTTTATCACCCAAGCCCCATACCCTTCATTATATGCCCCACGCCAGCATAGGGTTGTGGCTAGCACTTTGTGATTAGACAGCTTATACAACTCAATTGCTTGTGGGGTTGCACCTTGTTCCGTATAAATGCCCTCACAAAATGCATGACCGTCTTGCAACTCAGGCTGAGCAGCCAATAAAATCGTATGCAAGGCTTTATAAGATTTCGCATTCGGCTGAAGCGTTAAATAGGGTTTCATGGCCGTTTTGACTTTTTTTACCAGCAGTTTTGGCTGTGGAGTTAAAACTTTTGCTTCATTTACGCTGCCTTTTTTTACCAATGCACCCACTGTCCCGATACGCTTTTGAAAATCATCCATTTTCAATAATGCAGCAGTCATACCGGCATCGGAAACCTGCCATGAGTAATGCATATTTTTAAACACAATTTTTACGTTTTTCTTCACTTGTTGTAATAAACCATTCACTTGTTTGGCATTTAGTGTGCCCATTAAAGGTTCATTCGTTCCATTCAGATGAATAACCCCCAAGTCTTTACCGTTAATATAAAAGTGAATATTTTTAAGCTTCTTTTTATCCAAGCTTTGATCATAATCTGACAAGGCAAATTCAGCCTGAACCGCCTGTTTTGCTCCCGCTTTACGGGTCAATAAAATGGATGCGGGCATAGCTTGGGTCAGGTCATCCTGATAACCTGCGGCACGGCAAGTTCCTGTATTGCTACAGTAGATTTCCCATTCTTGATTTGAAAAAGATGTTCCCTGAATGACGTCTGCAAAAACAAATGAGCTGACAAGAGGAAGACAACCGAGATAAATTAAACTGTAGAGAACTTTCATCTTTTCTTATTCCGCCCTTTTTTTATCAATATACAGGTAAACCATTATTTTCGGTGTTACATAATCTTTTAATTATACAATTTTAAATAATCCAAAATATAACCTTTACAAGGATAATCTATATTACCGTGTAGATAATCGGCTCGATTTAAAGCAGTATGACAAAACCCATCCTATAAAAAACCCGCATTAGGCGGGCTTTTATTTTACAATTCGAGATTCAACTTACTTATCCAAAGTCGACTCAAATGCTCTTAAACGCTTATAAATTGAAAGCAGCTCAATAATCGTTGGCCATGACTCAATCAAATACTGGAATGACTCACGTACCTTACCGAATACATTGGCAATCTGCATCATTAAACCCAGCGTGATTGTACCTGCGGCAATACTCGGGAATAACACAAATAAACCGTACAGATTATCCAGTTGCATATACCAGATACGTACCATATTAAAATAGGCGTAGTGGAAATATAAACGGAAATAGTTAAAACGAACCCTACTAAATAATTCTTTTAAAGTCAGCGGATCTGCACGGTCAGCATAGTCCTCTCCGTACACCAGTTCTTTACGGTATGCGGCTTCCACCTTTTGATTATTGAACTCTAAGCCCGGTAATTTATAGCCCACCACCATCAATACAACTGTACCCAAAACTGCCCAACTAATGGCAGCCCAGACCAGCGCATAAGGAATTTCTCCCACGATCGGCAGTTGTTTTACATGTGAGGACAACTGCAATAACACCGGTAAAAATGCCATTAACGTCATTAAGGCTTGAATAAAACTCACCCCCAGACTTTCTGTAGTCTTGGCAAAGCGCATGGTGTCTTCCTGAATACGCTGCGAAGCCCCTTCAATATGCCGTAACTGTTCCCAATGCGCGGTGTAATAATCATTCATTGCGGTACGCCAACGAAAAATGTAATGACTGACAAAGAACAGATTAAATACTGCAATGGTGACATACACCATGGCAACATACAGGAAGGTCATGGTTTCACTATAAAGTAAATTGACATTTCCACCGCCACTACCAAGCATTTTCTGGATCAAGTCATAAAATGGGCTGTACCATGCATTCACTACAACATTGACTTGTACTGAAAACCAAATATTAAACAGAATAAAGGCAGATCCCCAAACTGACCATCCTTGCCAAGGATTGCTAGATTTAAACCGCCAGAACAGGGCAAAAATAACCGTTGAGACAAGAAACCACAGATAGAACCATAAAAATGAAGGGCTCCAGAAACGACTGACTCCGATAGGCAAATCCGCTTCATGATAGCCGGGTGCAAAGCCTAAAAATGTTCCCCAACTATTTCCACCGGAATACCACAAAGCCACATTGATTAAAAACCAAAGCACCAACGACAAAAAGAACCATTTCGGGCTCGGAAAAAAAGATTTAAACATTGCGTATGGATATTCCTTTTATTTTTAATTCACAACCTAAGTCATCCACTCAGATTAAACAGATTTTTAACCCTATGGATGAATCCGCCATTATTCTATTATTTTCATCTTTGTAACAACTTATTCACTGTTTGGGAAATGTTTTTTCGCGTGAATCAGGTTAAACAATCCCACATTTCAATAAACAATGCACACTTTTGACTTAAGCCATCAATGACATTTCCATCATTCCGCCTCATGATAGATATAAATCTCCAAGAAAATAACTTAAATTTTTCAAAATCAAGTTTTTAGAGATATTGAAGATATAAGTATGGTTTAACATAGTTAAGCAATATTCACATCTCTTGTAAAATACCGAAGCAGCCTGAAAAAACGAAATATTACCTTCTATGACGAACTAAGCTAATATTCATAAATTAAAATAATATTAAAAAAACATTCAATTATTTATTCAGTTGTGCTTTTTATAAAATTAAGGAAAATTATAAAAAATTTAGAACCTAGAATGCTAAAATTTAATAGATTGGCAATTTTGTTTTTAATGGGTATATCACATAAAAATTCCATCTGATTTTTTTTGATTTAACTCTCAATGCTGATAAAATTGGTTAAATACTTATCAAATCATGGTATTATTTAATTACATTCTCAATACTGCTCGGGGAAGCAAAATGGACAGTGACAATTTAGTTATCGAGTTATTAGAACCTATCATTCTAAAAAAAGAAAATTGTAATCCTTTGGTTTTTGAACAAGGGACTATTTTAAAGGTGGTGATGCATACACCTACCGGCCTATTGGTATCTGATGATTCAAATTTCAATTTTACCGTTTCTTTAAATGATAAAAATAAAGTATGGCGTGAACTTTAGATCTCAACTGGTCCTTTCCACGCATAACAGGTTGTATTGTATGATCTAAATTTGAGTATCCCCTAATCTCAAGCTCAAGATCATACTATTTTCAATTTATTATAATAGGTTAGACCTATTCTGGTGTGGTTATTTTCAAACGCAACAGAGCAGCTCCCCTGCTCGACCCATTCTTTTATTTTTAAGTTTCTATCTCGCAGCGATTCAAAACTGCCAATTTAACTAGGTTCTCTATTTCATTTATTCGAAGAAAAATTTGAATTCATCAGCCATGTTTATATATTCCACTACCGGTTCAATAAATAAAGATCCGCTTAATCATTCATTCAATATTTATTGTTCTTTTCATGTATTTTATATCCAAAAATAGAATGGATTAAATATTCCTTTAACAAAGCCTATCTCTATATAACTACACCATCCCTGTATTTGGATGGTGTAGTTAATGGAATGATTTCAGAGCTGCTCTTAAGCAAGTGTCAAAGCAACAAAATTCAACTTAATGATATTCATTTTTATTACTTTCTAAGCGTACTCATAAAACTCACTACCGAAAACAGCCAAATAAACAAGATAAAACTGCGTTCTTTGCTGAAATAACTGACATCGGTACCATGCAAAATATTATGGCGGGTCATGGTCACGGTTGAGCTGCTGTCCATCTTATAGGCTGCCAATTCTGCAAAGTAAATATTCATTTCACAAGCAATTTTGGCTTTATGCCACAAGCTCTTTATTTCATGCCCTTTTAAACCCGGGACAATTTTGTAGACATCGACAAATTTGGTCTGATTCTGTTTTAAAAAACCACGTTCAATTAAAATATCCGTCAATAAACCTTCCAGTTGCGTATATAAAAGCGGAATGCAGCCTGCAAAGCACTGCATTTCATATAATTTAAATGTTTCTTTTATCACCAAACGGCGCTGTGCTTTATTTCCAGCATCAATCTCTAAAGCATCGAAAGCTTCAAGTAGTTCTGCCTGGAAATAATCCGTATTGATCACATCTAAAAGATTTAAGCTTACCACATCATCTTTATGTTGATTGATCAAGCTCCAGATATAAATCAAGTTTAAGGCATCATTAGCAAATTTTGCATCGACCGGTTGATCCAGATTATCGGCAAGTACATCAAAATAAGCTTCAACTTGAGCATATTGACGTAACGCTTGGATTAAATGGGTGTGTTCACCTGCAGATATTTCCTGAAGATATTGCTCGGCATTTTGTAAAATACCTTTCCCCAGTTTGTCTTGAACATTCTGATTTTGTGGAATTCGGATCACTTCTCGTTCCAAATCATCTAAATCAAAATCATCATCAATCATCGCTTTTACTCTTGGCACATTGCTTTAAGTGGCTATTATCACAGGTATTCCATACAGCACATAGCGCTATAAAATAAATACTATGACAAATGACTGAATCCCAATCGAAATTGAGTCCACCTCATAGCCACTAAATAACAGTTCGCCTGATTTAGATATTATCCAATATGCAGATGGTCCATGTTTTTCGGAACGATCTTAAATTTTTCGGCCTTGCTAGCTCCTCTAATCACGCCCTGACTGAAGGAGCCTTTAAGCTAAAATTATTATTTATGATTTTTATTTTGGTCAGACTTTTTTTGCTCAGACTGAGCATTTTTATCATGATCCTTTTTGGAGTCATCTTTTTTATGAGTTTGATCTAAGTCGTTGTCCTTCGACGAAGCATTTTGGTCATCCTTTTTTGATTCATCTGACTGAGATTGATCATCTTTCTTGATTTTGCTCATCGTGTCAGCCGCCATCTGTCTGAGTTCACCGAGTTTGACACTGGCTTCACTCACTAACTCAGTAATCTTCTGTTTGGTGTCTTCAAACTTATGCAGAGCTTCATCTTTTAAATTGGCCACAAGGTCCTGCTGACCACTCTGACCCGCTTTAGAATTTTGTTTATCTGACTGTACCGATTTATCTTGATCAGATTTAGCATTTTTCGAATCTGAACCCTGCACACCATTTTGCTGACTGTCGGACTTGCTATTTTTTAGCTCATTCAGAATCTTTTCGCCTTTTTTCAATAGTTCTTCACCAATGGCGATTGCCTTCGCTTTTAAGTCATCCATCTTAATGGTTTCAGTTTTTTTGTCTGACTCAGTTTCTTTAACATGATCAGAATTATCTTTTTGGTCTGCATGTTCGCCATTTGGCTGAGCGCTTTGCTTAGCGTCAGACTTTTCATCAGTATGGTTCTTCTGGGCTTCTAGTATTTCCTGATATTCTTGCTTGTGCTGTTTATCGATCTCGTTCTGCTTTTGCTCTTTTTCAATTGGATCATTCAGTTCTCGTGCATGTTGTTCTTTATCTTGGTTCTGCTTCGAAATACTGGTCTGGTTATTCTGAGTCATGAGGACCCTCCCTGAGGTGTATAAAAATTATTAGACAATTTTTTTAGCACAAATCATGTAAATAAGCGGGAGAATTAAGCAAACTGCAACAAAGCCTGTACATATTGTTGCTATTGATTGCAAGAAGTAGCGCTCACGTAACACGATCAATTGTTTAATCGTTGCTCATCGGACGATAGCGATTTTTGTATTTGAATGTTCCGGCCGCTTTATTGGTTGTGCTTCAGCTAAAGCATTTCTTTGTAATCCCCTCTGCATCATGTAAAATTATGGCCCATTGCATAATATACGAATGAGAGAGTCAGATCCGTGCGTAATATCCTAGTCACTAACGCCCTTCCATACGCCAATGGTCCAATCCATATGGGTCACTTACTCGGTTATATCCAAGCAGATATTTGGGTTCGTGCCATGCGTGCAATGGGTCATGACGTGACTTACGTCTGTGCGGATGATGCTCACGGTACAGCAATCATGCTGCGCGCTGAAGCAAACGGTATTTCACCGGAAGCGCAAATTGCCAATGTGCAAAAAGAACATATCCGTGACTTTGATGGGTTTGGTGTTCATTTCGACCATTACGACTCGACCAACAGTGAAGAAAATAAAAATCGCTCCTCTGAGATTTATATTAAGAACCGTGAAGCAGGCAATATTGCAGTTCGTCCAGTCAAACAATTGTTCGACCCTGAAAAAGGCATGTTCTTGTCAGATCGTTTCATTAAAGGCACATGCCCGAAATGTAAAGCGGAAGATCAGTACGGCGACTCATGTGAAGTTTGTGGTGCAACTTATAATGCAACAGAATTGTTGAATCCAAAATCGACTTTAAGTGGTGCTGCACCTGTTGAGAAATCATCAGATCATTACTTCTTCAAACTTCCAAATTTTGCTGAATACTTGCAAAAATGGACACGTGACCAAGGTCGCTTGCCAGTTTCTATTGCCAATAAACTGGATGAGTGGTTTGAAGCAGGCTTAAACGACTGGGATATCTCTCGTGATGCACCGTATTTCGGTTTTGAAATTCCAGATGCACCAAACAAATACTTTTACGTTTGGGTAGACGCGCCAATTGGTTATATGTCGAGTTTTGAGAACTACATCAAAACCAAACGTCCTGAATTAAACTTCAATGATTACTGGAAAAAAGACTCTGAAAATGAGGTCTATCACTTCATTGGTAAAGACATCGTGTATTTCCACGCCTTGTTCTGGCCTGCGATGCTTAAAGGTGCAAACTACCGTACACCATCAGGTTTATTCGTAAACGGTTTCTTGACTGTAAATGGTCAGAAGATGTCTAAATCTCGCGGTACATTCATCAAAGCGGAAACTTATTTAGAGCATTTAAACCCTGAATATTTACGTTACTACTTTGCGTCTAAACTTTCGGACAAAGTTGAAGATTCTGACTTGAACCTTGATGATTTCGTTCAAAAAGTGAATTCAGACCTGGTTGGTAAAGTGGTCAACATTGCCAGCCGTTGTGCAAAATTCATCAACACCAAGTTTGATAATAAATTAAGTGCAACATGTGCAGAGCCTGAATTGGTACAAAGCTTTATCGACGCAGGCTCGTCAATTGCTGCCCAATATGAAGCACGTGAATTCTCTGCTGCGATTCGTGAAATCATGGCATTGGCAGATAAAGCAAACCAGTACATTGATGAGAAAAAACCATGGGCGCTTGCAAAGCAGGAAGGTCAAGAACAGCAAGTTCATGACGTATGTTCTGTCGGTATTAACTTGTTCCGCCAATTGGCAGTTTACTTAGCCCCTGTATTGCCGACGTTGGCACAGCAAGTTCAAGCCTTTTTACAACTTGAAAGCTTCAATTTCGAATCTCGTAAAGACATCCTTGTGGGTCATGAAATTGCGTTGTTCCAACCGCTCATGCAACGTGTTGACCCTAAAGCGGTTGCGGCAATGGTGGATGCATCTAAAGACTCTTTAGCTGCCCCTGCTGAAGCACCAAAAGCTGAAAAGAAAAAAGAGAAAGCCAAAGAGAAGAAAGTGGAACCTAAAGTCGGTGAAGCTGAAATCATCACAATTGATGACTTTGTGAAAGTAGATTTACGTGTTGCAGAAGTTGTCGAGGCAGCTACGGTTGAAGGTTCTGACAAGCTGCTTCAACTGACTTTAAATGTTGGTGAAGCTGAGCCACGCAATGTATTTAGCGGTATCCGTGAGTTCTATCAACCTGAAGATCTAAAAGGTAAATTGGTGGTGATGGTGGCTAACCTTGCGCCACGTAAGATGCGTTTCGGTATTTCGAACGGTATGGTACTTGCAGCTGGTAATGGCGAAGGCGTTTGGGTGATTTCACCTGAATCTGGTGCTAAACCGGGTGATAAAGTGTCTTAATGGCCTTATTTTTGATAAAAAATCCGCTTATATAAGCGGATTTTTTATTATTTATTAGCCTCTTTTTTAATTTCTGAAATTTTAGGCAAAATTCTTAAATTGATTTTTGCTTTTAATATCTTATGTGCTGAAGGTAAAATATCTGATTTAATACTATTTTCTACATCAGCAAACCACTTATTTTCTTTAGCATACATATCAAATGAACCTTTAATCGAGTATCGATTCCAAAGTCCATGAAGAATACTATTAGAATGATTACTATTTGTATCACAAAGTTTTTTTGCAAAAACTATTGGATCAATTTCTTTTAAAATTGGATAATCGTAATAATAATTTTCTTCGCTATTAGTAAGGATAATACGTTGAGCAAATAACCAACCATCTGTATCCATTAGATCTAATAAATTTTTTACTCTTTCAATATCTTGCTCACTATATTTCTCTTCATATGAAGCCATCACTTCTTTAATAAACTTATCAAATTCCAATATACCTTTAGCATAAAAGCCATAAGAGCCAGAATGTTCAGTGAAACTAAAATCCTTTATCTCTCTCATTCTTTCATTAATATTAAATAGACTTTTCAAATGTTTTTTAGCAATAGGTAGTAGATCTTCTACAGAGAAATAAATTAAATTATTGTTCTTAAAATAAATCAGCATACTTATGGTATGTAGCACATCAACTGGATTTTCTAGAACATTACTTTCAATTTCGGATTTAGCCTGTTTAATTAATCGTTCAAATTCTAATTCAGGTAAATCCCAAAAATCCATTAACTTAAACCATGTAGGCTGTTCTTCTTTAAGTCTAAAATGAGCCTCATATAACTCACTGTTTATATTTTTTTCATCTAAAATATTTAGATTTAAAATTTCATTCCAAAGTTTTGGTGAAAATATAAAATCATTTAGTGAACAATTATATTTATTCATAAATTTTTCAGAATCAAGGCTTGTAATACCACGAAATGATTTTAAAATCTTAGATGTAGTATCTATCTTTTTTTCATCCTCTAATTTTTCATCTTTTTTAAATTCTAATATTTGTTTTTCAAAACTCCCTTTTTTATTTTCTAATGAAAGAATAAAAAAAGCCTTTAAAACTTTTTTAAAAATTTCTGAGTCAAAAGAACCTTTAAAATCAAAATAGTCTTTTTTGTAAAACCTTTCAAAGTCAAAAATAGCTTGCTTAAATGATCTTAAATTCTTATAGCCCACTTGATTGAATGTTTGCCTAATTAGTTCAAATTCTGAATTTAGAAGGACTTTTAAGCTTTCATCTGAAATTTCACCTAAAATACTTTTAATTGCCATATTTTGGTCTTCGATATAGCTAAAAGTTGCTCCAATTAGTTTTTCTTTTTTTCTAATGTATTCATCATTATCTTTAATTTCTTCTTCATTCGATACTATAAGGGTTTTAATTTTGTCTTGTTCTACAAAGTAATTAATGTAACCTAAGACTTCTTCTTTCTTTAATTCGCATCGCTCTAAGTCGTCAAAAACTAATATGAAGTTATCATTAATTTTTAGATAATCTGGTAATTCAATTTTGGGAATACCACCTGCCATACTTCCATCTGATTTACCATCATCATCTAAATCAACTTTAATTGTTGCTTTCAATGTCCCTTTTAAAATTTGACCTGCTAATTTTGCACCTTTACTACCAAGAATTGGATGAATACTTTTAAAAATAGCTTCATCAATCAAAGAAGTTTTTGAAATACCATTTAAACTTACATAGCAAATTTTTTTACCTTGATCTTCTTTTTTCTCTAGGTATTTTTTTACAAACCATGTCTTGCCACTTCCCCACGCTCCGTTCAATAACACAGCATATTCAAAATTCTTGTTTCCATCGAAGTAATAATCTAAATATTCTTCTATGTGCTTATTTGGTTCTGAAATATAAGTAGACATGTACTTTGACTTCTCCTTTTTTAATTAAAATGAATTGCTTGAATTAAAACTCAATGAAAAATATTTCACAACATGCTAAAAATAATCTATCCCTTTAAGTTTAATAAGAATCCTATGAAAACTTTAAAACCATTTTTCCTCGCACTAGCCCTAAGCACAACAGCCATCACTACTCAAGCCGCTGAACCCGCTATCACAGCTCAAAAACAAGTGGCTGGCTATTACCATCAGCAATTGGGTAATACCCAAATCACTGCCCTACTCGATGGAACCAACTACCTAAACCCATCCATGTTTAAAGGCTTAAGCGACACTGAAAAATCGGACATTCTCAAGAAATACTATGCCGACCAAGCCAAAGGTATCCAAACCTCAGTCAATGCCTTTTTGATTAATACAGGCAATCAGCTCCTGATGGTCGACAGCGGTGCTGCAAGCTGTTTTGGCGCCCACTTAGGTTCGATCTATAACAACTTAAAAGCATCAGGTTATAAGCCTGAACAAGTGAATGAGATTTTCCTGACCCACTTACACCCTGACCATGTCTGTGGTATTTCAAACAATGGTGTAGCCAACTATCCAAATGCCACGCTACACATTGCGAAAACGGAATACGACTATTGGCTCAATCCAAATACGTTAAAGAAACTGCCAAAAGAAAAACAGGCTGGTTTCCTGGGTACGGTTGAGAAAATTAAAGCGGCTTTAGCACCCTATGAAAAAGCTAAAAAAGTGAAGGTATTCTCGGATAAATCATTGGCTTTTGGCAGTATCGAATTTAAACCATCCTTTGGTCATACCCCGGGACATTACAGCTTTAAACTCAAAGCCGATGGTCAGGAAGCGGTATTTATTGGCGATATCGTACATTCGCATACCCTTCAGTTTGACCGTCCCGAAACTGCGATTGAATTTGATGTTGATTCCAAAACAGCGGTACAGACACGTCTGACACACTTTGCTGAATATGCCAAAGAGGGTCAACTGATTGCAGCACCGCATTTACCTTTTCCAGGTTTAGGTCATATTTACTCTAAAGACGGTAAGAGTTATCAATGGATTCCAGTGCATTTTAAAGATTGATTAAAAAACTCCCTTCAATAGAAGGGAGTTTTTTATTTATCTGAGTTTCAATTGTCTGCTGAACTTAAAATTGAATTTGACATTTCATCGGCAACGAACCGCTTACGCCCGGTCTGTTTGGCTTTAAACAGGTTTTTATCGACCGTATCTAAAAAGTGCATTTTGTCATTCTGTGCGGTAGGGATAATACTTTTAACCCCCATACTTAAACTGACCTTGTCTGAAATAGGCGATGCTCGATGCGGCAGATTTGCTTGATCCATCATGTGAAGAATATTTTCTGCCACTTGAATAGCCTCATCTAATTTTGTTTCTGGCAATACAATCGCAAATTCTTCTCCGCCATAACGTGCCACTAAATCACGCGGACGGACACAGCAACTTTCCAGCATCTGCGCAATTTGCTTAATACAGGCATCCCCAATGATGTGTCCATTAAAGTCATTGTATTGTTTAAAAAAGTCGATATCGATCATAATCACTGAGAGCGACTTTTGTTCACGTATTGCGTTATACCATTCACGTGAATAAAAATCATCGAATAAACGGCGATTGGCAATCTCTGTTAAACCATCCTTATAGGAAAATTCTTCCAGTTTGCGGTGTAAGCTATGTAATTCTTCTTCCTTTTTTTTTCGGTCAGAAATATCAAACATAAAACCGACTAAACTTTCAACTTCACCATTTTCCTTGCGTACCACATGGACGACATCCCGAATCCAGCAATATCCACCTGTTGCCTTTAAAGCACGATAATCTGCTTCATGATCTATACCGGCAATGGACTGGCTTACACAGAAATTCAGCACATGATCACGGTCATCACGATGCATGCGGTCTGCCCAATCCTGCACCGACTTCCAGGAATCCTGTTTCCAGCCCAGTAACTTTTCAATTTGAGGACCAATATAACTAAACTGTTTCGTTGCCCAGTCTATACTCCAGGGTATAGCTAAAGTTGACTCTAATAATGTTTTATAAAACATGTCATTCGACAATTGATGCTCATCAAACGGATTATTCGGCATACGACTACTCTAATTTGAATGCGCAAACAATGTCATGACATGCTCTGATTTTGCCATATAAGACATTCCAATACGCTCTTAATAATTAACCTACTTAAAGCAGGTTTCCCCAATAAAAATTGTTTTTCGCAACTGAACATTTTATATTTCAATATGATTAATTATCATACAATTCCTTCCATAAGAAAATATATCCTTTTGGGTAATTGATTTATTTTTAAAGCTATTAAAACTTGCGCATACAACAAATACATCGCATCAATTTTCTGAAATATTCCAAATAATAATCAGGGCTACATCATGAATAACATTGTCTACTTTGAAATCCAGTCTTCAAATCCACCCAGAGACATTGACTTTTACCAGACTGTTTTTGGCTGGAAATTTACCAAGGTTGAAGGTCTTCCTGTTAAATATTACCAGATCGAAACTGAAAACATGTCAGGTGGCTTACTGAAACGCCCTGCAGCTATACTACCTACACATTGCGGAACCAATGCTTTTACCTGTTCTGTGCTGGTCGAAAATTTCGATGAAACATCGAGGAAGATCCTTGCCGCCGGTGGTCAAATTGCCATGCCTAAATTTGCGATTCCCGGTCGTTGCTGGCAGGGATATTTTCTTGACCTGGATCAAAATATCTTCGGTCTGGTTGAAGCTGATGAAAAAGCAAAATAAAAAAAATAGATAAATTCTAATTGTTTAGCATGACTTAAGTAGTCGTACCCGCGATGAATTGCATAATAAGTGGCAGTATTTATGGTAATTTATAGCCTCATCATGCATTGTGATTTGGGGCGTTCATGGCTGTTCATTTTTTTCATACATCAGATTGGCATTTGGGACAATTTTTTTATAACCATTCACGCCAGTATGAACATGAACAGTTTTTAGCCTGGCTACTTGAACAGATCAAACAAAAACAACCGAATGCCCTACTCATTGCAGGGGATATTTTTGATGTCATCAACCCGGCATCTGCTGCACAAAAACAGCTTTACCAGTTTTTAGCCGACGCGCATGCACTTGCCCCGCATATGCAAACGCTGATGATTGCCGGTAACCATGATTCAGGTTATCGGATTGAACAGGTCGAACCCTTACTGGAAAAATACAATGCCAGAACGGTTGGGGTTATTCGCTGGAAGGAAGACAAGACTTTAGATCTCGATCGTTTACTGCTGCCGATTTATGACCTGAATAAAAAGGTTGTCGCATGGTGTTTGAGTCTGCCTTTTTTACGTGCTGCTGAAATTACCGGTTTTAATGAACATACTACAAATAGCCAAAATGCGATTGGCTATTTGCACCAGCAACTGATTAGTGAAGCCAAAAAACGCAAGACCAATGATCAGGCGCTCATTTTAATGTCACATGCGCATATGCAAGGCGGCGAAACTTCCGACTCTGAACGCCCGATTATTATTGGCAATGAAGAAGCCCTCTCTACTGCATTATTTGATGATGTGATTGATTACGTAGCGCTCGGACATTTACATAAACCACAAAAAGTCCAGCATCCGCATATTCGTTATAGTGGCTCCCCGATTCCACTTTCATTCAGTGAAATTAACTATAAGCATCAAGTGGTTGAAGTCAAAATTAAACCCTCAAAAGCAGATCAATCTGCTTTTCAATTTGAAGCCTTGCCTGTTCCTCGCAGCATTCAACTGCACCGCGTTCGGGGAGAGCTGAATGAGGTATTTACCCAACTTAAAGCGATGGCAGATGGTGAAATTGCTAATATTGACCAACGTGAATATATCGATATTGAATATCATACCGATACCCCTCCGCTACCCAATTTGAGACAACAGTTTGAAGATGCCTTGCCTAAAAACCGTTACCGACTGGTGAAAATTTCACGCCAGTACAAAAATCTTCAAGTGCAAAACTGCGCTACAAAAATTCAGCTAGAACCGCCAACGCCAGAAAAATTGTTTGAACAAATTTGGCAAAACAAAGGTTATGTACAAGATGATGCCGTGTTAAAAGATTTTCAGAGTCTGGTGCAAGAAGCACATCAATCGCTTGAAAATAAAAACACGATTTAAGGATGTGCCGTGAAAATTTTATCTATCCGTATAAAAAATCTGGCATCTCTTGCTGGCGAACATTTTATTGATTTTGAAAGTGAACCTTTGGCCAATGCCGGGCTGATTGCCATTATTGGCAAAACAGGTGCAGGCAAATCCACAATTCTTGACGCCATGTGTCTGGCGCTCTTCAATCAAGTGCCGCGTCTTAAAGGCAGTGATGGCAAATTGGTTGATGTGGATGGTTCTGAATTACTCACCAATTCACCGTTAACCGTGCTTCGCCGTGGTACCGGACATGGTTTTGCCGAACTGGTCTTTGTGGCACAGGATCAAAAGCATTATCTGGCACGTTGGGAAATTAAACGTGCGCGTGAAAGTGCCACTGGTAAATTACAAAGCGTCCAACGCCATTTAACATGTTTAACCGATGGTGTGGTAATTGCGGATAAAGCCAAAGCAGTCGATGCCAATATCCTCAAAATCACCCAACTCAGTTTTGAGCAATTTACCCGTGCAGTTTTACTGGCTCAATCTGAAGTCACTGCCTTTTTAAAAGCCCGAGATAATGAACGTGGCGCTTTACTGGAATACTTAACCAACTCCAATATTTTTGCCAAAATTGGTGAAATTGCATTTCGTAAAACCGCCGATATTGAAAAAGAGCGTAAAAAACTCGAAGAAATGATCGGTCATATTGATATTTTGTCAGATGAAGCAATTGCTGAACTGAATCAGCAATTTACAATCGCAAATATTGCATACAAAAAACTAGAAACTGAAAAAACACATCTAAGCAAACAACAGCTTTGGTTTGAAGAACATCAAAAGCTGGAAAACCAAATCATTGACAAACAAAAAAATTATGATGATCAATTTTGTGTTCAACAACAATTAGCCCCTGAACGTCATAAACTGAACCGTTTAGAAGTATTTTCAAGTATTCGCCCAACTGTGTTTCAACAAGCTCAATTATTCAAAGCCCAACAACAGCTTGCCCCCCATATTCAGCAACTCCAAAATTCTTTTGATGTGGTTTCAAAGCAATTTTATAATGAACAACAACAGTATAAAAAAGCGGATACTGAACTTAAAGTTCTACAAGATTTTGAATTCACCCATGCCGCGGCTTTAAAACAAGTTCGAAGCTGTATTCAAGAACGTGATTTTATTGGGGCTGAATTTAACAAGCTGAAAACCAGATGCGTAGAATTAGATGCACAACAACAACCATTAAATGCGCAAAAACAAAATATTGAACTGGATATTTCAAGGCTGTTCGATCAGCAAAAAGCAATTCAAAAGCAATTATCCGAAACTGAAAAATTCAGTCCGCTGGATCAAAGTATTCATGCCCATATTCAACAATTACAGCAATTCATTACTCAATATCAAACGATTGAACAAAGTCTAGGAGATCTGACCCAAGCGCAATCAAAATGTGCAGAAGATCAACGCAAACTAGATCAGCTCCAGACTGAATTTGGTGCTGTCACGCAGATTGAACAGCAATTGCTAAAATTAAATACAGAGCGTGAGCTAGGAATTTTCCAGCTTAATCAGTTAGATCTTGCACAACAAAAGTTAAAGCAATATTTTGAATTACATGCGGATCTATCTCATCATCAAACTCAATTACAGACATTCAGCTCACAAGTACTTGAACTGAATCAGGCAAATATACAAGCAGAAAAAACCTTTGAAACGGCAAAAAATGACCGGGTTCAACTGCAAGAAATTTTGCAAAAACAGCGCTTATTGCATGCAGAAAATATTGAACAATTACGTATCAATTTAGTGGCAGATAAGCCTTGTCTGGTGTGTGGTAGCACCTCTCATCCTTATAAAAATGACGAATCGCAAGTTTCAAAAGCCTTGTTTGAATTGCAACAACAGCAAGAACAACACGCCATTCAAAAAGAGCAGGAGAATTTTCAACGCTGGCAAATGGCACAACAACAGGCGACCAAAGCGCAATCTGAACTGGATCAACTCACAAACAGCATTCAAAGCAATATTAGAAAATTAGAAATCCAGCAAAATGAAATAATGCAGCAGTTTTCAAATTTGCAGATTTCAATCAATTTTGAACAATCAGCTCATAATATTGAAAAACAGGTCTTAGCGGCTTTAACTCAATTTAAAAATGCAAAACAAGCTATTGAAGATCAATTAAGAACCCTCAATCAGGTTCTTAAAGATCAACATCATTTAGCCCAGCACATTCAAAGTATTCAATATCAACTGAACAATGCAGAAAACTTGCAACAACACATTCAGCATGTTGTTGCTTGTTTAAGTGATGCTGAACAACAGCAATGGACAATGCACACCACGGCTCAAGCAAAAGTTGTTTTAACCACATTATTCAATCGTGCTCAACATCTAACCAGCTTAGATAAGCTCGCTAAAGATCAAGACAATCTTCATCAAACTTTAACTTTAGTTAGCACAAATCAGAACAACCTCCTAAAACTCATTTATGAATCGACCGAAGCACGTGATCAAGCCTATGCCAGAGGGCAACAAAATACTCAACTTGCCACTCAACTGATTCAACAGATGACTGATTTAACGGCAGTCAAACCGCATGAATGGTTAATTCAACATGATGAAGACCGCCAACAAAAACAACAGGCTTATCAGCAGCAAAAACAAAGTTTTGAACGATTGAGGATCGATTTTGAAAGACAGCAGAGTGATTTGAAGCAATTGATTTCTCGACAGGCTGAACACCAAAATATGATTAATCAGCTGAATGTTGAAATTGAAGACTGGTTGAAAGCTCATCAAGATTTTACAACCCAGGATTTGACCGACTTAGTACAGATCAGTTCTGCGCAAGAGCAAGAGATCCGGTCTCAACTGCAAAATGCTGAACGCTTATTAAATGAAAGTGCATCGGCTTTAAAAACTTTACAAGAGCAACAGACGGCGCATCTCAGCCAGCAACCGAATATTGAGTTCAATGTCTTAGCACTGCAAATTGAAGACAATCTGGCAGCTTTAACTGCTCAATCTGAGGTCTTAGATAAACTTAAAGTCGATCTTGCACGCCATCACGATAATCTTGATAAGCAGGCCAAATTTGCCGATCAGATTCAAAACATTCAGCAACAGGAACACCGCTGGGGCAAAATCTCCGGACTCATGGGGGATGCAAACGGTAAAAAATTCCGTGATTACGCTCAGCAATATAATCTGGACATTCTGGTTGAACATGCCAATCAGCAACTTACCATGTTGTCGCAGCGTTATACCCTCAAACGTCTGGATCACTCATTAAGCCTTGCGATTGTCGATCATGATATGGATGGTGAAACCCGTTCAGTCTCCTCTCTTTCTGGCGGTGAATCCTTCCTGACTGCGCTAGCCTTGTCTTTGGCTATTGCCAATATGGCATCAGGTTCGATGAAAATCGAATCGCTGTTTATTGATGAAGGTTTTGGAACTTTAGATGCATCTTCTTTGTATATGGTGATGAATGCATTGGATCAATTACAAAACCAAGGGCGTAAAGTGGTGCTGATTTCACATATTCAGGAAATGCATGAGCGTATTCCGGTACAGATTCAGGTGAAACCGTTAGGTGCCGGTGCGAGTACCATTCAAGTGGTTGGGTAATTTTAAAATCCGAAAATCATAAAAAAGCCTAGAAAATGCACTAGGCTTTATTTGCAAAAAAACTATGCCATGGGGCGCAAAGTCAGAATCTGTTCACTGCGCCCGAAGGGTCCGGAAAGATCATGCAACACTGAACTGGTTAGACCTATGCCATCATCTCCATATTGTTGTGTGGTTTCTAAGCCCAGCCACTGACCTTGCGGTAAACGGTGCATATGAATCTGTAAATCCAGATTAGGAAAGCCCCAGCTAAAGGGTGTTTCTAGACGTGGCACAATGCCATTGGCGGTATCGACCATCCCCATTAAGCGGACAAAATCACTGGTAGGTTCACCTTCAACCATATCATGTGGCGTTCGCAGCCAAACAATGCCCTTCCCAGCACGACGCTGATGACTTCGTGCTTCTATCGACTGAATATATCCACCCGGCCACTGACGAATTCCTTCCCACACTGGCGCATTTTCAGGCATATTTCCATGCGCATCTTCCAGGCCTTTTATCAACTGGCTATTTTGCGTCATCATGCGCCAGGTTCTTGCAACAACACACGTTTTACCCTGAGCCATCATTTCTGACTCAATCAGTTCAATGGTCTTGCCCGGGCGAATTACTTTGGTGGTGATACTAAACTCTCCGGCAGGAATAAGACCTAAAATATCTAAACTGATCCGGCCAATGCGCATATCACTACGCGGTGCGAAAAGGTCCAATTCCGCACAGATAATTCCAGTCGCTGGTGCCATATGCTGCTCATGCTCATTCCATGCCCCTTGAGCCAGTATGGTTGAGCAATAATGCGCAGTGACTTTTCCGGTGGTATCCGTATTTCGCCCGATCAGTTGATAATATGCCGTCATACACTTCCCTATTTTCTTGGTCGAATAAATAATTCTTATCCAGATTATGTCCTTAGACAGTTCCTTTTGTACTCAACTTTAGTGGAAAGCTCAATTTTTAAAACAAAAACTGAACCCTAAAGTTCAGTTTTCAAAATAATCAAAATGGATTTGAGTATTCGTTACTTGGAATAATCTCGCGCGCCGAACAATGCTGTTCCAACACGAACCATGGTTGAACCTGCTGCAATTGCTTCTACCATATCTCCAGACATGCCCATGCTTAAAGTATCCCAGTCTTCAGGATGTGCATGTTCTTTTTTAACGATGTCAAAAAGCTGCTTCGCATTTGCAAAAGCTTGGCTATTGTGAAGTGCGGGAATCACCATCAAACCGCGCAATTTTAAATGAGGCAATTGGCTAATCTTTTGAACCAGTTCCGCCACTTCACTCGGCCGACAGCCGTCTTTGGTGTCCTGTGCATCAATATTCACTTGTAAACAAATATTCAGCGGCGCTTGAGCGGCTTCACGCTGACTGGATAACCGCTCGGCAATGATTAACCGATCCACCCCATGAACCCATGCAAAATTTGCAGCCAGATGTTTGGTTTTATTGCGCTGTACATGGCCAATGAAATGCCACTCGATATCTAAATCATTTAAAGTTCCAATTTTCTCCAGCGCTTCTTGTAAGTAATTTTCTCCAAAGGCACGCTGCCCAGCTTGGTACATTTCACGTAGCGACTCACTTGGATGAGTCTTCGAAACAGCCAGTAACTGTACGGTTTCCGGCTCACGCTGTGCTTGTTTACATGCATCCTGAATTTGCTGTAAAACTTTATTTCGTGACGCTTGAAGACTATTCATTGACCAGATTCTCATTTTCATTCATATTTTTCGCTTTCCCCTTAAACTAACTGTTGGTTAAGCTCCAGGAAAGCCTTATTATTCTAACAAAATAAATAACATTTAAATGATCTCGGGGAAATTATGGACATCACTGAACTTTTAGCCTTTTCTGCTAAAAATGGGGCGTCAGACTTACATTTATCAGCGGGTATGCCACCACTCATCCGCGTCGATGGCGAAGTTCGTCGTATCAACTTACCCGCTTTAGAACATAAAGAAGTACACAAACTTGTGTATGACATCATGAACGATAAACAGCGTCGTGATTTTGAAGAAAAGTTAGAGACAGACTTTTCTTTTGAAGTGCCGGGTGTGGCGCGTTTCCGTGTCAATGCATTCAACCAGAACCGCGGTGCGGGTGCAGTCTTCCGTACCATTCCATCAAAAGTACTGACCATTGAAGACCTGGGCATGGGTCAAATCTTCAAAGATATTTGTAATTTCCCACGCGGGATTGTACTGGTCACAGGTCCAACCGGTTCGGGTAAATCAACCACCCTTGCTGCGATGATCGACTATATTAATGATAACCGTTATGACCATATTTTAACGGTCGAAGACCCGATCGAATTTGTACACGAATCGAAAAAATGTTTGATTAACCAACGTGAAGTACATCGTGACACGCATGGCTTTAACGAAGCACTACGTTCTGCCCTGCGTGAAGATCCTGACATTATTCTGGTCGGTGAGATGCGTGACCTTGAAACCATCCGTTTGGCATTGACTGCTGCCGAAACGGGTCACTTGGTTTTCGGTACCCTACATACCACTTCTGCTGCCAAAACCATTGACCGTGTCATTGACGTATTCCCGGCAGAAGAAAAAGACATGGTTCGTGCCATGTTGTCGGAATCCTTACAAGCCGTGATTTCTCAAACATTATTGAAGAAAAATGGCGGTGGTCGTGTGGCGGCACATGAAATCATGATCGGTATTCCTGCCATCCGTAACCTGATTCGTGAAAACAAAGTAGCGCAAATGTATTCAGCCATTCAAACTGGTGCCAACTACGGTATGACCACGCTTGATCAAAGCCTAAAAACGCTGGTCTCTAAAGGCGTTATTAGCCCGCAAACTGCCCGTACTATGGCGAAACAACCAGAATCATTCTTATAAGCTTAAACGGATTTGGGGCTAAGTTATGGATTTTAACGACTTACTGAATTTAATGATTCAACAGCAGGCATCCGACTTATTTATTACTGCCGATGTTGAACCGTCGATGAAAATTAATGGTCAGATTGTTCCAATTGCGAAAACCAAACTGACTGGGGAAATTGTCGGGCAGCTTTTAAACTCGATTATGAGTGAGAAACAGCGTAAAGAATTTGCTGAAACCCGTGAATGCAACTTTGCTATCAGCAACCGTGACAAGACTGCCCGTTTCCGTGTCAGCGCATTTCAACAGCGTGATGAACCGGGCATGGTATTGCGTCGGATCGAAACCGTTATTCCGACTATGGAACAGCTGAAGTTACCGCCTATTTTAAAAGAATTGGCCATGACCAAGCGCGGTATCATCATGTTCGTGGGTGCGACTGGTACAGGTAAATCGACCTCTTTGGCTTCCATTATTGGCTATCGTAACCAGAACTCCAAAGGGCATATCATTACCATTGAAGACCCGATTGAATTTATTCATGAACACGCGGGCTGTATTATTACCCAACGTGAAGTCGGTATTGATACTGACTCTTTCGAAATTGCTTTAAAAAATACCTTGCGTCAGGCACCCGACGTTATTTTGATTGGTGAGATCCGTTCGCGTGAAACCATGGACTATGCCATTGCCTTTGCCGAAACCGGTCACTTGGTATTTGCCACACTACACGCTAACAACGCCAACCAGGCCATTGACAGGATTATTCACTTCTTTGATGCTGACCGTCATAATCAATTATTTATGGATTTGTCACTCAACTTAAGAGCCGTGATTGCGCAACAGCTTATTCCATCTGTTGATGGGCAGTCTCGTCGTGCAGCGATTGAAATTTTAATCAACTCGCCTTTAATTGCAGACATGATCCGTAAAGGTGATGTACATGAAATTAAAGAATTGATGAAGCGTTCACGTGAACTGGGTATGCAAACTTTTGACCAGGCCCTGTTTGACTTGTATAAAGCCAAACAGATTACCTATAAAGATGCATTAAAACATGCTGACTCACCGAACGATCTACGTTTGCAAATCAAGCTATCCGAAGAAGGTGGGGATCGCTTATTGCATGCAAGCTCGAACATTACCTTCGATGGTCAGGCTTAAAAGCAAAAAAAACAGGCTTCATAGTAAGCCTGTTTTTTTTAACTGATTTCTTAAGTCAGTATTATTTTTTACGTAAGGCGTCCTGACATTCTGGTGCATCACAGTAACCATATAGATTCAAAGAGTGACCTGTCAAAGTGAAACCATAGTTTTCAGCCACTTCATGTTGCTGATGTTCAATTACGTCATTAATGAATTCAACGACTTTGTTACAATTTAGGCAAACAATATGATCATGGTGATCTTCTTGCATAATTTCAAAAACGGAATGATTGTTTTCGAAATGATGGCGCTGAATAATACCCGCAGCTTCAAACTGTGTTAACACGCGGTACACAGTTGCTAAACCGACATCTTCACCCTGTTCGAGTAAAGTTTTATAAATGTCTTCTGCGCTTAAATGATGTTGTCTTGAATTTTCTAATAATTCCAATATTTTTATTCGTGGAAGCGTAACTTTAAGTCCAGCTTTGCGTAAATCTTGATTTGAAATAGGCATGTAAAAAGGTCTCTCAACAAATTTAAAGTTGGAATATGCAACAAAGTTTAGATGCAGTATGATCTATCGGTGGATCAAATGCATCATAATTAATTTGGGATAGTGTAGCAAAATGCAAAAAATCATGTTGACGTTGTTCGTCACTTCACTGCTCGCAGGCTGTTCGACCTTGGGCGTGTATAAAGTTGATATTCCGCAAGGGACACCATTAACTCAAGCACAAGCTTCAAAAATTCAGGTCGGTATGAGCCACCAACAAGTTCGCTTCTTGCTCGGTAGCCCTACAGTTTCAGATCCAATGAATCCTTTACGTTGGGACTACATCTACGACTACACACCAGGAACATATGCTAAAAAAGCCAACATTCCTGCAGCTCACGGTCAACATTTAAGAATCTATTTTGATCCAACAGGAACAGTACAAAAGATTGAAGGCTTGGAAACCATTCCAGAATCTCAACCCGGCTTACCAGGATCAAAAGAAGCGATTCTAACTGCGCCCCCACTATAGCCACTTTAAAATAAAAATAAACCCCTCAATGAGGGGTTTTCTTATCACTTCAATTGTTTAAAGCGATTTCCACGACAATAAAGTCCAACCGGATTTTCTGCAGCACGTTTTCGACGAATATCTTTCGGATTAACCGTTAATGCACGATAAATCTCGACACGATCACCGACTTCCAAAATTTGATTTGGATCTTGCAATCGCATCCCAAAAATCCCCAATGAAAGTGGTTCGGGTAACTGAATTTGTATCCGTATACCACTTTGCTCAATCGCATCTAGAGCGGTCATCCCTTGTCGAAAAGGCACAGCAAGATGAAACTGTTGATTCTGGGCTGCATATGCCACCCAAACCTGTTGTATCTTACTCATTAGACCCATTGTCCAATAATCGCCACTATTGCCAAGATAATCGATACAGGCAGCACCACACGTACTGCAATACGCCACAGGTTATAAAATAGCTCATTGCTAAAATTCATCGATTTACGTAAATGGCTAATTTTCATGACCCAACCAGCGAAAATGGCATAGATCAAGCAAATGATGAGACCCCAAAGCATAAGTAGCGTATTAAAAATTGGACTGATTGTAGGAATTGCCCAAACAAATACAGCAACTAAAATCACGAGCCATTGAATCGCGATATTCAATTGACGTTGTAATAATTGTTCACGTGCCATATTGAGCAAAAGTGCTGCCATACTGACTACAGCAACCACGAAGGCAAAACTTGGAATTTCAGTATTGGCAGCAAAGAAGCCAAAGGCAATCACTGCAAATAATTGTGCAATCCAAATAGGTAATGCAGTTTTGGTTGCAACATCTCGTTGCTTAATCATAGGCAAACTACTTTGCCAGTACAAACCCATACCCAAACCACTGGCAACAAGTGCCAATACGGTTGCACTGCCCCACTCACTAAATTCAACGGGTGTCACTTGCCAAGCAGGCAAAGCCGTTCCCATCACGTTCGCTAGAATTAAGGAAGCTAAAACTCCAACAACATTTAAGATGACAATAATTTTTCGCGGTGCAAATGAAAGTGTAATTGCACCAATCGCCAAGCCAACGAATAACAGATTCGGAGCAACCCCATTGAAGGCAAAATGCCCCAATAGCTGGCTGGCATTAGACAGCATGCCACCTGCCAAGAAAGGAATAAAGACCACGGCCAACCAACCGACGATACGCCATTTCTGCGAGGCATCTGCATCACGCGTTAAACTGGACAATGCATTTAAGGCAGTGGTTTTTGAACGCTTCGCCAAAGCAATTTCTAAATAACAGATCGGTAATGCCAAAATAAGCATGGTACCTAACCATAACAACCAGAAATCAAGTTGACGTTCAACTTGGATCCCGACAATCGGTGCCAATGTGGCAATGATGATAAAAGATAAACAAAATGCCATCAGCGGCGATAGCCATCGTGACATAGCATTGTCCTGCATGATGCGTTCCTAAAAAAAGTCTTTCGCTATTTTGCCTTTGTCATGCGGGAAAATCAAAAAGAAAAAGCAAACCATCATTATTGATGATTTGCAGCGCAAGTTTATTGTGACTTGTAATTGTTATTATCTCGTTTATCTTTTTTATGAAAAGAAACGAGCAAACCAGTTTTTGCCTTTTTTCTGTTCTTTTTCTTTAATGATACCCATCATATTTTCTTTTACGGCACCGACATAATCGGCATCATCGTGCTGAATATGATTAATCAGCCATTTTGAAAGCACTTCATGTAACTCACCTTCAATCGCTTGTCCCATTTCAAAACGGTCACGGTAAGATTCAATCTTTTTAATAAATAAATCATGGACACGTTTATGCGGTACACGATATTTATAACCGGCTTCTTCTTGCAAAGATTCTTCAAAAGTAAAATGCGACTGCGTATAATCAATAATATTTTCAAGAATCTGTTTAATACGAATACGATCCATATTACTTGAAATATCATCAATTTCATTAATATAATCCAGAATTCTTTTGTGTTGATCGTCAATCACATCGATACCAGTATTATATTCTGGAACCCATTTCATTTTCATTACGACCGCCTATAAATATATACAATTCATCACGTAAATTTATAATATATTGATTTTAAACAAATAAAAATGAACTAAAACGGTTGGTTTTAATAAAAAAACTTAGTTTATTACTTAAGCACATGATATCTATTGTTTTTAAAGTTAATCCCAATCAAAAGGATAAAGTATTTTTTAACCAATTCTCTTTAATCAATCCTGTTTTAAGTGATATTTTATCAAGGGGAAAATCTATAAAAACAAAAGATTAAATATTATTTTAATAAAAAATCTTTTTATAGCACATAAAGATTTAAAAAAATGATATTTAAAACTCATCAAACCAAGTAGAAAATACTATTATATTTATTGAAAACCAAATTTATAAATCAATAAAAAAATCTATACAGCTAGTTAAATCAACATCTCTATAGATTTAGAAATATTTAGCCATCACTTAATATTGATCGGCTCTGGTTATTCGTTTTAATTCTGGATTTAAGCGTTCACGCTCTAAACGCTCGACATGAGTCTGCTGTTCTCGAACAGGTCGACCATCCTGGAATAAGATCATCTCTCCCGGCACAAAAGCATTCCAGGTTTCATTTTGCGTTAAAGGTTCGGTGGTAATGACTGCGACGCGATCTTCCGGAGTAGTCACCTGACTAAAATCGACTTCTACATCAAGATCAATCAATTGAGCCGGTTTGAATGGATATTCCCGTACTAACCAATGCAATTTGGTGATGGCATAGGTAAATAGAGCCTGACCATTCGACAAGCAAAAATTGAATGTTCCATGTTCTGCTATTTTTGGAGAGACTTCCGCTAACAAATCAAAAATTTGATCAAGTTTCGGTTCATGATAACCAAATTTATGCACCAACTGATCGAGTAAAAAACAAAATGCGCGTTCACTGTCGGTATTTCCCACTGGGGTAAAACGACCGGATAAAATGGGATTATAATCATGCAAATCGCCATTATGGGCAAAAATCCATTGCCGTCCCCACAGTTCACGACTAAAGGGATGCGAGTTTTCTAAATTAATTTTACCTTGCGTCGCTTTGCGAATATGGGCAATCACATTGCGTGACTTGATTGGATAATTACGCACCAGTTCTGCAATCGGAGATTCAACTGCCGATTGGTTATCGACAAAAAGGCGACAAGCTTTATCTTCAAAAAAAGCAATGCCAAAACCGTCACAATGGTCAGAGGTAATGCCTGCGCGTTGAGAAAAACCACGAAATGAGAAAGTCACATCCGTTGGCGTAGCACAATTCATTCCGAGCAACTGACACATAGTCTTGATCAAACAGCAAATACAGGAATTTTCTATTTTGCATGACTGGGCTGGGGCTTGCAAATCTCAATTTACAATACGCATCACTATTTTATGCATTAGTTCAGGAATAATACTCAAATAATTAATTTCATTCAAAATTCTATATAAGTTAGTCTAATCAAAGCAATAAAAAAAGCCTCACAAGGAGGCTTTTTAAAGTGATTCATTTAGTGCTTGGCACGGTTGGTAATTAAGGTCCCTACCCCATGATCAGTGAAGATTTCCAATAAGGTTGCATGTGGAACACGACCATCCACGATATGCGCGCTGACTACGCCTCCTTTCACTGCATCCAGTGCACAACCGACTTTAGGAATCATACCACCGTAAATCACGCCGGTTTCAATCAAACGATCGACTTCCTGAGTGGTTAGACCTGTGAGCAAGTTTTTATTTTCGTCAAGAACACCAGTAATGTTGGTCAGAAGAATGAGCTTTTCTGCACCCAAGGCTTCAGCCACTTTACCCGCGACTAAATCGGCATTGATGTTGTAAGTATTACCTTCATCATCTACACCCAGTGGTGCAATCACAGGAATGAAATCGCTGTTCGTGAACATTTCAAGTACGTCAGTTTTCACACCAATGACTTCACCGACCAAGCCAAGATCAATCTGTTTTACTGTGCCGTCTTCCGCCGTTTTCTCCATCAACAGCTTTTGAGCGCGAAGTAAATTACCGTCTTTACCGGTTAACCCAATAGCACGACCGCCATGTTGATTAATCAGGTTGACGATAGATTTGTTCACACTACCGCCCAAAACCATTTCAACCACTTCCATGGTTGCAGGATCGGTTACACGCATGCCATCAATACGGTCAGATTCACGACCGAGTTGCTTCAAGAATGAATCCACTTGTGGACCACCGCCATGCACCACGATTGGATTTAAACCGACGGTTTTCAACAATACAATATCACGTGCAAACGAGCTTTCCAGCTCCGGGTCGGTCATTGCGTTGCCACCATATTTCACTACTAGCGTCTTACCCGCAAAACGTTGAATATACGGCAAAGCTTCAGTCAAAATTTGTGCTTTGTCGATGCCAGTATGCTGATGTGGCATTCGCCTCTCCTTATTGAGCATCTAAAATGTCTTGTGCGATTTTAGGATATCGGTCACTTAACATGGAAACAAATGTGTGTCGAATCGCGTTTAATCTTACAGGATTGTCCGCATCAAAGCGTACTGTAAAATATTCACCGGTATTCGATGCTCGAATAATGCCAAATCCATCTTCAAAATCAAGTCGCACACCATCAATTTTACTTAATTGTGCACCTAAATTCTGACTTTTAACCTCAACATCATGTAATACCGCTGTAGGTTCTTCACTATGGGTACTAATATAAAGGTCTTCAGTGCAACTGCGCTCAGGATAAACCCGCAATGCTTTTGATAGGGTTAAACCTGGTTGTTGACTCAAATATTCCAGCACACGTAAGGCTGCATATAAACCATCATCATAGCCAAAACCACGCCCGTCATTAAAAACATAATGACCTGCGTATTCTCCACCAAAAACCGCTTTTCCTTTAGATTGCGACATATAAGTACGCAAGAAGGAACTGCCTGTACGAATCATTTTCGCCTGTCCACCTAATTGATGAACGGTATTCCTGACCATGGTCGAACATTTCACATCATAAACAACTTCATGACCGGGATGCGTTTTCAAACACATTTCAGAAAATAAAGCCAATAATCGATCTGCTGAAATAATAGCACCATATTCATCAATTAATACCAGGCGATCACCATCACCATCCAACGCAATTCCGATATCTGCTTGCTGCTCAAGTACAGTTTTTCGTAATTCAACAAGATGTTTTTCTTGTGAAGGGTCTGGTGCATGATCGGGAAAATCACCATTCGCTTCACATCGGATGGTTGTGATTTCACAACCTAATTTTTTTAACACCAATGCCGCACAGCGCCCTGCCGAACCATTTAAACCATCGAGTACCACTTTAAAAGGACGCTTTAACTGGATATCTTGTAATAATGCTTGCTGATATTCGAGACAATATTCAATAACGACTTCATGCTGAACAGGTTTGGTCACTAATTTTTGTAATGGATCAAAAACGCTACTAGCACTTATACCGACTTGTTCAATCATTGCTGGACAGGGTGGTTCATTTTGAATGATCCACTTAATTCCATTATCTGTTTTAGGATTATGACTGGCGGTCAGCATGATTCCATTGCCACCGAATTGGCGTGCAATAAAATATAATAATGGCGTTGAACAACAACCAATGATAGTCGCATGCAGTCCTTTTTCTTCACACACCTGTCTGATGATTTCTGCATATTGCGGACTGGTTAAACGCGCATCATAACCAATAGCAAGTCGCGTCTGCCCCACCTTAAGATATTGAGCAATCAATCCATAGGCAATCGCTTTAACAATTTCAGGTGTCAAAAGTGATATTTTTCCACGAATATCATAGGCACGAAAAATTTGTAATGGGAATTTTTTATTTTCAAAATTCATGATGACATCTGCTACTTAGGAGTAGGCCATAAAATTAGAACTTTATGGAAAATTTAATAAGGTCAGTATTCATAACCAGTGCATCACTTTAAAAGAGAAGATTAGCATTATAAAAGTATTTCATATTTTTAATCAGCGGCAAAAAAATCTTACAAATAATTATATAAAAAAGATTATATTTATTCGAAAAAAATCTTTTATTTAATTTTAAGACAAATATTATTAAATATTTTCATTTAAATATCATTAATTTAAAAAAAATTAAACCAGATTTCACCTAAAGATAAAAGCAATACTTCTGGTGTAAGTATTGTAAATCTTTGTTTACGAATTCTTTTATTATAAAGGGAGTTAAAGTTTCTAATACAAAAATTATATAAAATAAAGAATATAACCTGATAAAAAAACAAATATTACTGTTCATTTATCAGGTTATAAATTCTTTAAACTCAATTTATAGTTTAGCCTTTACCGGTATGACCAAAACCACCTGACCCACGTTCAGTCCCAACAAACTCATCGACTTGTTCAAATTCAGCATGCACTACAGGAACAAGTACATATTGAGCTAAACGCTCACCTGGCTCTAAAGTAAATGCTGTTTGGCTACGGTTCCAGACCGATACCATCAATTCGCCCTGATAGTCTGAATCGATTAAACCGACAAGATTACCTAGAACAATGCCGTGTTTATGACCTAAGCCCGAACGCGGTAAAATCAAACCTGCAAATTGAGTATCTTCAATATAAATAGCTAGACCTGTTTTAACCAATACAGTCTGACCTGGTTCAATGACAGTAGCTTCTTCTACACAAGCACGTAAATCTAAACCTGCTGAACCCGAAGTCGCATAGGTTGGCAAAGGCCATTGACTGCCTAACCGTGTATCGAGTACTTTCACTTGAACTTTCATCTGTTCTTTCCTAATTGCATGGTTTAAAGAGTGGATTAACGCTTAATTAGCGCACGTAAATTTTCGAGATAATGCTGTGCTTGTAATTTTGGATCAATATTACCTGCCAATTTTTTCTTGCGACCCAGCCAGTCCAAATCATCTTGCGGCAATTCATCCAGAAAGCGACTTGGGGTCATTTGCTTCATTTGTCCGCCATTTTTACGCTGTTCGGCCAGCGTAATGGTTAAGCCTTGCCGTGCGCGAGTAATTCCCACGTACATTAAACGGCGCTCCTCCTCAACGGTTTCTGCAGCAATCGAATTTTTATGCGGTAGTAATTCTTCTTCCAGACCAATCAGATATACATAAGGAAATTCAAGACCTTTTGAAGCATGCAAAGTCAGTAAATTAACCTTGTCGGTATCTTCTTCTTCCTTCTGCTGCTCGAGCATATCCAGCAACACCATTTTACGAATCACACTTTCAATGTTTTTTTCATCGACATCTTCAGCGCGATTAATCAGACTTTGAATGCTGCTGTACAAAATTTCAATATTATCGAGCTTGGTTTTTTCTTGCGCGGGTGTTGCTGCCTGCTCTTTAATGTAATCGATATAGCCGGCTTCAAGCATCATCTGACGAATAATCGGCACTGGCTCGTCATCTTCCAGCAAGTTACGGGTGAAGCTACCAATAAAATCGGCAAATTCTGCCAGTTGTGTGGTGGCTTTTTTCGGAATCACCATGGTCAAGCGCTGATCACCCGCTGCTGTTAATAATGACAGATGATTTTCCTGCGCGAATAATCCCAACTTCTCCAAAGTCACCGGACCAATCGCACGTTTAGGCGTATTAATAATGCGCAAAAAAGCACTGTCATCTTCTGGATTAATGATGATACGTAAATAACTCATTATGTCTTTGATTTCAGCACGACCAAAGAATGACTGACCACCAGATAATTTATACGGAATTTGCATTTGACGTAGTTGTGTTTCTAAAACACGAGCCTGGAAATTACCCCGATATAAAATCGCATAATCTTTCCAGCTTTTGCCATTCATCAGCTTATGAGTGATGATATCTTTAACCACGCGTTCAGCTTCATCATCATCATTACGGCAAGTAATGACACGAATCACTTCACCATGACCTTTATCTGACCAGAGCTTTTTTTCAAAAATATGTGGATTGTTACCAATGACTGTATTGGCAGCTTTTAAAATACGACTGGTCGAACGATAATTCTGCTCGAGTTTGATCACTTTTAAATTAGGAAAATCTTCCTTCAACAACGCCATATTTTCAGGCTTTGCACCACGCCATGCATAGATCGACTGATCATCATCCCCTACCGCGGTGAATTGACCCATCACACCAACCAGCAGTTTGACCAGAATATACTGCGCAGTATTGGTATCTTGATATTCGTCGACCAACAGGTAACGAACACGGTTTTGCCACTTATCCCGGACTTCGGCATTTTCTTGTAATAAACGGGTCGGCATTACAATCAAGTCATCGAAATCGACCGCATTATAGGCACGCAAGTTGCGCTCATACAGTTGATACAAATGCGCAAATTGCACGTCTTCTGCTGTTTCGCATGTGGTATGCGCTTGTTCGGGTGGAATCAGATCATTTTTCCAGTCCGAAATCATTCTCATGGCTTTGGCAATCAGTTCTTTACTTTCGGCACCGGACAAATTATCACGATGCATTAAGTCCATCAGAATGCGCTTGCAATCATCGGCATCTAAAATTGAAAAATTATTTTTTAAGGGTGTATGTTTCAGTTCTAGACGCAGTAAATTCAAACCGAAGGTGTGGAAAGTCGAAACTGAAAGACCTTTGGCCTCTTCACGAGACAATAATTTTCCGACACGCTCTTTCATTTCACGTGCAGCTTTGTTGGTAAAGGTCATTGCAGTAATACGATATGCAGGAATACCGCAGTTCTGAACCAAATGGGCAACTTTTCGTGTGATTACGGATGTTTTACCTGACCCAGCCCCTGCAAGTACTAACAAGGGTCCTTGAGTGTATTTCATGGCTTCAAGTTGCTTGTCATTGAGTTGACTTGCCGACGACATAGGATTTCCTCGTTTTGATTCGAGCTAGATTATAGTCGGGTCAGACAAACTTTCATAACCTAAAATACAGGTTTGACATTTATAAAAAAACCACCCGAAGGTGGTTTTTATACATTCAGTAAAACTTATTGAACTGCGTAAATGCTAATTTCTACACGACGGTTTTGTTCTTTACCTGCTGCAGTTGAATTGCTTGCGATCGGGTTCGCTGAACCTTGACCTTGTGCATTAATGCGTGAAGTAGAAACACCTTTAGATGCAAGATAGCTAGCTACTGATTGTGCACGTGCTTGAGACAGTGGAATATTGATTGAGTCATTACCTGAACTATCGGTATAACCGGTTACCAAAATACCGCTCTTGTTATCTTCAGTTAAAGTTTGCGCAACTTTGTTCAAAGTAGCATAGAAGTTCGGCTTGATATTTGATTTGTTGGTATCAAAAGTAATGCTACCAGGCATTACTAAACCGACAGAACCATCTGGATTACGGTTTACGTCTACACCCGTACCAGCCATCTGTTGACGAAGTTTTTTCTCTTTGTTGTCCAGATAAACACCCGCAGCACCGCCCACTACAGCACCAATTGCTGCTGCACGATTATTTTGTGCACTGGTATTAGCATTGCCTTTGGAAATACCATAACCTGCTGCAGCGCCAATTAAGCCACCTAAAGCAGTTTTGTCATATTCTACGCCACCTAAGTTATTACCTGTTGTCGAACAACCTGATAATACCATTGCCCCTACTACTGCTGAAATTGCTAGTGCACGCATTGCATGCCTCCTTCTTGTGTTTTATCGTATAGTGGAATGATGAATTAAAAAAAATGGGCATACCATTGATTTTTTGTAAATAATATAAGCCCCAGTTACATTTTGTAATAATCTATGCGGGTGATCAAGATCCCTTGGTCACAATTTCTACATAGTTATATGAATAGGCTTTTTAATTTTAAATTCTACAATTATATTAAATGGTGAAAAAAATTAGGCGACTTCATCTTTAGGACCGTTCTTCTATGTCATCGCAAATCAAGAAGCAATCTATATTAAAAAAATTATCTCGTGGATTAACTGTAGGCTCAGTGATTACCGGAAGTACGTTTTTTCATGGCCCTCCAGTGCTTGCATTGGGCTTGACTAAACTGGTCAAAAAATCACGTAAAGTAGACGAAACTAATATTCAGATTACCAACAGTTGGCTCGGTGTCAATAATTGGCTGATCGATCATGTCTTACCTCATTTAAAATGGGATATTAGTATTGATGACGATTTAGATCTGAGCATGCAGGGTCGTTACCTGATGACCTGTAACCATCAAAGCTGGGTCGACACTACGGTGAATCAATATTTTGGTTTAACCCGTATGCCCCTGACCCGTTTCTTTACCAAGTGGGAACTGATCTTTATTCCGTTCGTTGGACAAGCCTTTAAAATCTTGGGTTTTCCAATGATGAAACGTCATAGCAAGGAACAAATTGCTAAAAATCCAGAGCTCAAAACACGTGATATAGAAGAATCACGCAAGGCCTGTGAACAATTATTGAGTCAACCTTTTACCTTGCTGAACTATTTAGAAGGTACGCGTTTTACCCCAGAGAAACATGACGCACAGCAATCTCCCTATAAGCACCTCCTCAAACCTAAAGCGGGTGGCTTAGCTTTGGCCCTAAATATTTTAGGTGACAAAATTGATGCCCTGGTAGATATGACCATTGTTTATCCTGATGGCGCACCAGGCTATGGCGATTTTTGGTTGGGTGATGTTAATCGTATTGCAGTCAATTTGCGTAAAATTGAGATTCCAGATTGGGCTTTAAGTGGCAATTACGAAGAGGATGCTGAATATCGTGAACACTTTCAGCAATGGGTCGATGAATTATGGACTGAGAAAGATCAACTAATTGAACGCATGAAACAAGACTTGGCTGCAAAAGCATAAATAACATTTAAGGAAGAAAATGAAGCAAGATGACAAAATAGCCAAGCCAACCTTTCATTTCGTGAAAAAAGATTCTTGGGGCTGGAAAGTTGCACTGTGCTATGACATTTTTATGATGCTTTTGATCATCATCAACTTGTTTTGCTTAAGTGCCAATGCCATTCTCATGAGTGATTTTGGTGGTTGGTTATTTAACTTTATCCATCTTCCTGAACTATTGCAGTTTTATAGGACAGAATTACGTCCTTGGGTAATTATTACCGAAAGTTGGTTTACCAGTTTTCTTGTGATTGAACTGCTGATCCGTTGGGGAATTGCCATCATCGGGCAACATCATAAACGCTGGTTTTTCTTTCCTTTTATTCATTGGTATGAAATTCTGTCGATTATTCCACAACTGCGTTTTTTGCGTTTATTACGTGCCGGTTCAATCGCCTACAACCTGCATGAACATGGCTATAAAGTGATTCCTGATAGTTGGTATAAGCGTGCCAAATTTTATTACCATCTGGTGCTCGAGGAACTCACTAGCCGTATTGTAATTACTGTTTTAGATAGTATAAAACATGAACTTTCCACCAGTACCACGCATAAAAAACTGATTGAAGATTTGGTCGCCCATCACCGTGAAATGTTCGCCACTGCCCTTGCCGATATTTTACAAGAATCTTTGGGCAAAGAGTTGCAAGCGCAAAGAGTAACCATTGCAAAAAATGTCGGAAGTATTGTGAATCAGGCGATTGAAGATACGCCTGAATTAACACAATTATTACGTCTAATTCCGATTGTGGGTGGACGTATAGAACAGCAGATTCAAAGTATTGGGCAACGTTTGGGTGAAAATATTACCCAAGGGCTGATTGAGCCTTTCGCTCAAAGTAATAAAAACAAAGAAAATCTGACTTATTTAGAAATTTCGAATAGAATCAGTCAAATACAGTTTGAAAATAATATCCATGTTGAAAAACTGGTTGAGTCTGCCGTTTTTGAGAGCTTAGAAGCGATTCGTCAACAGGTTAAAGTAAAGCAATGGCAACAAATGCTGGAACAACATGATCAAGTTAAAGAATGATCATCAGATAAAAATATTTAAAACGTTGCTAGAGAAATCATTCAATTTGTTCTAGGATTTGCTCTATTTACAACATCACTTCGACATAAAATGAATGAGTCAGAAGTATTAAGGAATAATTATGGCTGATATACGGATAAAGGGCAGAATGGTCAATGCGATTCGCATTAACTTAGATACCAATGATCATGATGCAATCCGCCAGCAACTCGCGCCAATGCTACAAAAAGCATTTCCACCGGGTACATTAGTTGTGATCGAAAGTTCAGTTGACCAAGAACTTATTGCCTTAATTCAATTATTGATCAGCCTAGAAGTACAACCTATGGCTGTAACTGAAGGTTTACTTGCTGATCAAGCGCGCGCAATTCAATTTCCTGTTCTGCCTTCAGACACTAAACCGTTGCAACGTATTAAACCGACTAAAGAACAGGTCGTTGAAGTAGAAGCCGACACTACCAGTAATAATGAAGCGGAAAATTCAGAGAAATCAGAGGAAAAACCTGCCCGTGTGGTGAGTCATGTGACCTCTTATCACGATGAAATTCTGCGCACCGGTCAATGCTTGGTACAAGATCATGGCGATATTATTCTTAATGCAGGCATTAATAGCGGGTCTGAAGTCATTGCTTCAGGAAATATACATATTTATGGTAGCGCGCGTGGTAGAGTCATCGCCGGCGTAGGCGGGAACGGTGCAGCACGTATTTTCTGTCATTCCCTAGAAGCAGAACTGGTATCGATTGCAGGTACATATTGTGTAGCAGATGACATTCCACAGCATGTCCTCAAAAAAGCTGTGCATATTTGCTTGAATGATCAACAAGAACTTATGTTTGAAGTTCTCGAGTTTTAATGTATAAATAAACACCAAAAGCCCCATATCTAAAAGGGGATTTGAACCATAACAGGAGTGGATTCGGTGGCGAAAATTGTTGTCGTAACATCAGGCAAAGGTGGTGTAGGTAAAACTACGACTAGTGCATCTTTTGCAACAGGTTTAGCCCTTCGCGGTCACAAAACTGTTGTGATCGATTTTGACGTGGGGTTACGTAACCTAGATTTAATCATGGGTTGTGAACGCCGTGTTGTTTATGATTTTGTGAATGTTTTAAATAACGAAGCTCGTCTTCAACAAGCGCTTATTCGCGATAAAGATATTGAGAACTTATATATCCTTCCTGCATCACAAACCCGTGATAAAGATGCCTTGACAGATGAGGGTGTCGCACGTGTAATGGATGAACTTTCGCAAGAATTTGATTACATTATTTGTGACTCACCTGCGGGAATCGAGCGCGGTGCAATCATGGCGATGTACCATGCCGATGAAGCGATCATTGTGACTAATCCTGAGATTTCTTCAGTACGTGACTCTGACCGCATTATTGGAATGCTCGACAGCAAAACCAAAAAAGTAGAACAAAACGAAGGTCGTATCCGTAAACATTTGTGTATTACACGATTCAATCCAGAACGTGCTGATAAACAAGAAATGTTAACGATTGACGATATTTCTAAAGATATTTTACGCGTACCAACACTGGGTGTCATTCCTGAGTGTCCAAGCGTATTACAAGCATCAAATGAAGGTAAACCAGTGATTCTGTTTACTGAAGATGCAGCAGGTCAGGCTTATGATGACCTTGTAGCACGCTTTTTGGGTGAAGAACGTCCTTACCGTCACATTTCGGTAAAACCTAAAGGTTGGTTAGCACGATTATTTGGAGCGTAAGAAATGGCAGGATTCTGGAGTAAATTATTCAGCAACGATGATAAACCTTCAAGCGCACAAACTGCTAAAGATCGCTTAAAAGTAATTGTTGCCTCTGAGCAAGGTTTAGGTAAACGCTTAAGCCAAGACAAAATTGACCAAATGAAGAAAGAAATCATGCAGGTGGTCAATCGTTACGTTCGTGGTGTAGATGAGCAGCATATTCAAATGTCTGTTCGTTCTGAAGCAAACATCGAAATGTTAGAAATGAATATCAATTTGCCTGAAGAGCGATAATCTGAATTCTGATTAGTCAAGCAAATTGAATCAAGGCAAAATATGAGGCTGGATCAGTAAAGTACTACTTTGCCCAGCCGCAAGATGAGAAGCTGTGCTTCGAATGGACTGGATCAGCAAACTTAAAGCAATGCTTTAAGGACTTGCCCAGCCGCAAGATGAGAAGCTGTGCTTCACAGTTGGCCCGGTCAAGCAAAACTACTTTCTCTTGTCCTTCATATTTTGCTTTTTTATTTTATTCAATTTACCAAGGAGAGATTGCGATGGCATTATCTCAGCCAGCAACGTTCAATGAAGAATGGTCAGACGAGCGTGTATTTGCCTATTTAACACAGCTTCCTCCTGCAGGAGTGAATGCCGATTTTCACGTACTTTATCACGCATTCAAACATATGCGTCCAAATGACTATGAACGCTTATTGACGCAATTCGTTGCCGATGGTCATGATGTCAATGCAACCAATCCTGAAGGCCAACGCATTCATGATGTGATTGCTGAATACCCTCGTCAAAGCGAAGGCTTCTTAGAAGTTTTGGCTAAGTTTGCCTAATTTATAAAAGTACCGCTAAAAAACAAAAAAGTCTGTTTGTTTAAATAATACCGACAGGCTTTTTATGAGAAGCCAAGACAATCACATTAAGTTAGCAATATCATTAGTACAGGAAACGTGACTGCAAAACATAGTGTTTGTAGACTAATAATACCTGCCATCAGTTGACTGTCCCCCTGAAAATAACGGGTTAAAATATAAGAAGCAGAGGCAGTAGGCAAAGCAAAAAAGACCACCAATATAGTGGTTTCAAAATGATTTAAATTTAATACAGAACAAATCAAATAAGCTAAACATGGCATTAGCAATAAACGTCCCAAAGTATTCAACAAGAGTCTTGAATAATCATGTTTCAATTCTGCAAACTGTAAGGCAGCGCCTACAGAAATTAATCCCAATGGCAAACTCATACTGGCTAAAATCTTAAACAATTGTTCCACACCAGAAAATAATGACAATTGCAGCAGATTAAAAACAATTCCAACCACACAGCCCAGGATCAAGGGGTTTTTTATCAAAGAAAGTAGAATTTGTGTTGGCTTTAGACCCTGCCCTTGGGAAAAAGCCAGCACTGAAATCACATTGACCAAAGGGATTGTCAGTGCAATCATCATGGCAAAAATTTGCATGCCCTGAGCGCCGAACAGTAATAAGATAATGGATAAACCCATATAGGTATTAAAACGAATGTGACTTTGCACATACACGCCAAAACGCGCGATAGGAATATGAAATAACGCTTTCGCTATCCACAGCATTAAAGTACTCATAATGATGACAATAAATAGAGCTAATAGCACCTGAGCAAAGGTTGCAAGTTCCAGTTTTATATAAGCCAGATTATTAAAAAGTAATACCGGAAATAAAATCAAGTAATTCAGTTTTTCAGCGCCACGCCAAAATTCATCCGTTAAAAACTGTATCCTTTTAAAGATATAACCCATGGCAATTAAAATAATTAATGGAAACAAAGCCATTACCATATTCATTCTCTATTTTTCATCCCTAAATTTCATTTTCCTTACCTGACGTGAATAATCTTTATCGCCTTCATGATTATGCATGTAACTTTAAAATAAGTATTTTTAATGTCCAGAAAAAGGCCTGCATAAGCAGGCCTTGAACTCAGTATAGAAATTTAGACTAAAATTTCACGTTTACCGTTGGCACCCATACTACTAACAATTCCATTTTCTTCCATCTGATCAATAATACGTGCAGCACGATTATAACCAAGGCTAAACTTACGCTGTAACGACGAGGTTGAAGCCTTGCGTGTTTCCAGAACAAAAGACACACATTGGTCATATAAAGCATCTCGATCCGAACCACCATCACCATCTTCAAGACCACGTGAAGTTGGTTCTTCATCATAAGGCGTCAGAATTTCATCGACATAATTCGGAGCAGCACGTTCACGCCATGCATCACAGATATTGTTTACTTCATCATCGGAAATAAAAGCTCCATGAACACGTTCAGGCTCAATTTTACCCGGTCCAAGGAACAGCATGTCACCATGACCTAATAGGTCCTCTGCACCACCCGCATCCAAAATAGTCCGTGAGTCAATTTTACTGTTTACCCGTAAAGCCACACGGGTTGGAATATTGGCTTTAATCAACCCGGTAATCACATCCACCGATGGACGCTGAGTTGCAAGTAACAAGTGAATACCAGCTGCACGAGATTTTTGCGCCAAACGGGTAATCATCTCTTCAGCTTTTTTACCTACCTGCATAATCATGTCGGCAAATTCGTCGGCAACAATCACAATGGATGGTAACGGCGTTAAACGTGGTGCACGCTCTCCTACAACTGAGTCGCTCGCTTTCCAAGTCGGATCAATTAAGTCTTCACCATTGGCAATCGCTTCATCGACCTTGCGGTTGTAGTCACTGAGTTTACGAATCTTCAAGTAAGACATCAGCTTGTAGCGACGTTCCATTTCATTGACACACCAGTTTAATGCATTGACGGCATCTTTCATGTCAGTCACGACTGGCGTAAGTAAATGTGGAATATCGTTATAGTTGGCAAGTTCCAGCTGTTTCGGGTCAATCAAAATTAAACGTAACTGGTCAGGCGTATATTTTAACAGCATCGATAAGATCATCGAGTTCACTGCCACCGATTTACCTGAACCGGTTGTCCCTGCGACCAGCATATGCGGTGCTTTACCTAAGTCAGCAATGACCGGATTACCCGAAATATCTTTACCCATCGCCATCGAAAGAATGCTATTGGGGTCGGTAAAAGCAGGAATGGTCAGCAACTCAATCAGACGTACCATTTCACGGGCACTATTCGGTACTTCAATTCCGATATATGGTTTACCCGGAATCACTTCAACCACACGAACCGAGGCCATTGACATAGAACGTGCAAGATCGCGGGAAATATTGGTGACTTTAGACGCCTTCACCCCTGGTGCCAAATCCAGCTCAAAACGCGTTACCACAGGCCCGGGTTGTGCTTCAACCACTTTGGCTTTGACATTAAACTCTTGCAGTTTAATCTCTAAAAGTTCAGATAAACGCGCTAACTGTTCAGCAGTAAAGTTCACTTTTTTATTTGGATCAACTTTATCCAGTAAATCCAGTCCCGGTAATGGGGACAAATCTTTACGACGTGCCGCAACCTGCATCGCAAGTGACATCGGACGACCTGAGGCATCGGTTAATGGTGCATCAAAATCGAACTCATCTTCCTCGACGGGTTTACCTGCCGTTTCCTGCCACACTTCACGGAACACATCTTTATTTGATGAAATTAAAGCTTTTTCATCTTCCGAAATAATCGGTTGCTGAATCTGGGTCTTTATTTGGCTGCTTATAAAGGCTGAAGATTGCGCATAACTACTGGTACTACGTACTGGAGCAGGTTTTTCTTCAATATCATCAATCAGCAAATCATCGACCAATAGATCATCAAGTCCATCAAACTCATTATCTAAGGCTATATTCTTAGGTGTAGGATGGTTCGAAGATGAAGCTGCTAGAGTAGGTGCAATTACAATCTTTTCTTCAACACTAGAGAGCAAAGATTCACTGTCTACATGATTAAATGGGGTATGCACATCCGTCGCTGTTTTTCCATTGGGAACAGCGGCAAGTAATTCATCAAAAATTTCATCATCATCCCAGTCCAAATTCTGTTTAGACTGTGGTGTAGCGATTGATGCAGGCTGCTCATGTACAAATGTCTTAAAATGTTCATTTGGTGTATGCAGATCAGATTCTTCTGCAGCTTTTAACAAGGCATCAATATCTTGTTTATGTTTTTGATTTTCATCCGAGTTTAATGCACGCCAAACTTCACCGGTTGCCACCACACGTCGAGTATTTTCTTCTAGGCGATGTGCTTTTTCCAAGACTTGTGCGAATTCTGCTTCATCTTCAGCATCAATGAGTTGCTGTTGTGCATATTGTTCTTTTTCTACCATATCGTTAAACAAGCGTTCCGCAGCCTGATCTCGCACCAGAGATGAGGTCTCTGGAATTTCACGATGTTCTGGAGCAGGTGTTAAAGTTTCTGTAGCTATTTTTTGTTTGACACTGGCCACTGATTTTTTGATTTCAGGTGCCGTACGATCAAATGCAGACTCGCTTTCCGGAACATTTTTATAGAATAAGTCTTGTAAATAAGCAGGAGTCGCTTTAAGCGTAACCCATGTTTTATTCCACTTCACTCCAAATGCCAGGGTAAATAGCACCACCCAAAACACCACTAGAAATAAGGTCGCACCATAAATCGTTAAAATTTGAGACAGACTTTGCCCCAATTCATAACCAATAATACCGCCAGATGCATTGTCTAGCGTATCTGCCGGAACTTGCCAAAATAAATACAGTAAACTTGCTGTCGCCAGTAAAATAAAGAACTGTGCAGCATAACGGAAAGGCTTATTCAAAAAGCTATACGGCCACCAGACCTGAATTGCCTCGACAAATAGAAAGATTGGAATGAGTAAACTTGCCCACCCCAAAAAACCGAACAGTAAATCTGCAATCCAGGCACCTGCCACACCGCTGGCATTCGATACCTGCTGTGTATCACTGGAAATATGCATCCAGCCTGGATCAAAAGGCGTATAAGTCACTGTTGCAAGGAATAAATAAATTCCAAAAGAGACTAAAAATAATGTCATTATTAAGCGCTGTGCGTAAGCACTCGACACCGCAGTCATATACTGTCCTGTAACCAATTTTTCATTCATGTTTTTGTAAGAAACTAAGACAAAATAGTTTCGCAATTAAACTCGATATTATGCACCTGTTCCAAGGAAAAAGATGCAATATTATGTATAGGCTGTGGATGCCTATACTATCAATGCAGTATCTAGCACCGCATGGTTATTGTATATAGCTCAAATCGATTTCAATGATCAATAATATCGACATCGAACGCACACAACTGTTATCGAGTTTCACGTATAATTTCACAAATTTCTAAATAAAAAAAGGATGCCGCGAATGAGCGCTCGTCACTCACGTTTGATTATTCTAGGTTCAGGCCCGGCTGGTTATAGCGCAGCTGTATATGCTGCACGTGCCAACTTAAAGCCAATGCTGATTGCAGGCTTACAATTGGGTGGTCAATTGACCACGACAACTGAAGTCGACAACTGGCCGGGTGACCCTGAAGGTTTAACAGGCCCTGCACTCATGGAGCGTATGCAGGCGCATGCTGAACGCTTTGGTACAGAGATTGTCTATGACCATATCAACGAAGTTGATTTAAGCGTTCGTCCATTCGTTTTAAAAGGCGATATGGAAGAGTTCACTTGTGATGCATTAATTATTGCAACTGGCGCTACTGCACAATATTTGGGTCTTGAATCTGAAGCTGCATTCATGGGTCAAGGTGTCAGCGCATGTGCAACCTGTGACGGTTTCTTCTATAAAAACCAAAAAGTTATGGTTGTGGGTGGCGGTAATACTGCGGTTGAAGAAGCCTTATATCTTTCAAACATTGCTTCACACGTGACTTTAGTTCACCGTCGTGATTCTTTGCGTTCAGAGAAAATTCTGCAAGACCATCTGTTCGAGAAAGAGAAAGAAGGCAAAATCAGCATCATCTGGAATCATCAGGTAGATGAAGTTCTGGGTGACAGCAAGTCAGGGGTAACTGCTGTTCGTCTGCAATCGACTCAAGATGGCTCTAAGCAAGATGTAGAAGTCACCGGCTTATTTGTTGCCATTGGTCATAAGCCAAACAGCGGCATGTTTGAAGGTCAATTGAACTTACGAGATGGTTATATTCAAGTTCACAGTGGTACAGCAGGTAATGCGACTGCTACTTCTGTAGCCGGTGTATTTGCTGCCGGTGATATTGCGGATAGCGTTTACCGTCAGGCGATTACCTCAGCGGGTTCAGGCTGTATGGCTGCGCTGGATGCTGAAAAATATCTTGATGCTTTAGCTGACTGATTTAAACAAATCAATTCAACTCAATAAAAACCGTCCTTCACTGGGCGGTTTTTTGTATGATAAAAATCACAACCGCTTATTGCGAGTTTTTCTTTTCGTTCAGGCTGAATCCCATGCATCCATTAGCACCCTCAGAATTTATTTTTCCCGATCCCATCGAAGCTGATCCCGATGATCAGGGGTTAATTTGCATCGGTGCCGACCTCTCCCCTGCTACGCTTTTTGAAGCTTATACTCACGGTCTGTTTCCATGGTTTAGTGAGGGCGAGCCTATTTGCTGGTGGAGCCCTGAACCACGTTGCGTTATCCGTCCGCTAGATTATCATCCTAGCAAGTCCTTAATTCGCAATATGAAAAAGTTTGATTATAAAATTACAATTAATCAAGCGTTTGAACACGTCATTCGTTCCTGCTCCCTACCACGCAGTTATGCGGAAGATACCTGGATTTCTGAAGAGATTATTGATGGATACTGCCAATTATTTGATGCAGGCTATGGGTATAGTATTGAGGTTTGGGATGAAAGCAAAGTGGTGGGTGGTTTGTATGGCGTGACCATTGGACGTGGCTGTTTTGGTGAATCAATGTTTAGCACCCAAACTGATGTTTCTAAAATGGCTTTTTATACTTTAATGCTCATTGGTCAGGAAAATCATCTCCCTTGGATTGACTGCCAACTGGTCAATGACCACCTTTTAAGCTTGGGTGCTTGCACACTTTCTCGCCAAGCGTATCTTAATTCGTTACAAGATGTTGTTAAACAGCCCTCTATAGATTGGAAAAAATATCAAGAGGGTGTATTTTCAAGTAAAACAATAGCGCAACACGCACAATTAATTGAATGAAAATAACAGAGGGATCTTGCTATGAATTCGTATCACCCAAAGTCCCTATTGAATGATTTACAGTATTATATTACCCCACCGCATAGCTGTAGTTACCTGGAAAATAAATCAGCGCGGATGGTCTTTTTAGATCCTGCACATCGCATTGACGTGGTCAGTCTATCTGAACTTTCTCGAGTCGGTTTTCGTCGTAGTGGCGATTTTGTTTATCGTCCTGAATGTCACTTATGCCGTCAATGCTTATCTAGTCGCGTACCTGTTGCTGATTTTCACATGAACAGTACGCAAAAAAAAGCCTGGAAACGCAATCAAGACCTAAGCATCAAAATTACGCGTACTGCGGATGCATCTGATCTTCATTATGCCTTGTATGAACGCTATATCAATGAGCGTCATGCCGATGGCGATATGTTCCCCCCTAGCCTAGATCAATTCGAAAAATTTTTAGTGCATAGCTGCACGGACAGTTTTTTTCTCGAATTCTGGAAAGATGACAAACTTATTTGCGTATCAAGTTGTGATCCTTTAGATGATGGAGTTTCTGCGGTTTATACTTTTTTCGATCCTGATGAGAGTCGACGTTCACTCGGTGTATTTGCAGTACTTAAACAAATTGAACATGCACGAGCTTTAAATTTGCCTTATGTTTATTTAGGTTATTGGGTGCCGCATTCCAATAAAATGAATTACAAATCTCAATATGTACCTTTGGAGCTACTGATTGATGGACAATGGCGCCGATTAAACCGTTTGCTCAATCAAGAAGAAATTCAACAATTGGGAAACTCGCTCATGACGACATTGCCCTCTGGATGGAATAACCCAATTATCAAATAGTATTAGTTATTTAAAAAGCTGTGAAAAATCATCACTGCATGATTTCACCATAATAATGGCATGCTCGCGTGAGCCATCAGGATTGGGATAATAATTTCTACGTAAATCAATCTGATGAAAGCCGGCTTTTTCATACAATGCAACCGCAGTTTGATTACTTTCTCGCACTTCTAAAAAAATTTGCAGCGGATTATTTTTCAATTGGGCAATTGAAGCTTCAAGCAATTGATAACCTAACCCCTTACCCTGCTGACTCGGATGAATGGCCATCAGTAAAAGATTGGCTTCATCCAACACAGGTTGCAAGATACAAAAACCGACCACCTGTCCTTGATGCTCAATCACGGTACTAATATAAGAATCAATGGATTCTTCAAACTGTTTTGCCGTCCATGGATGGCTTTGTACCAATTGCTCAATTTGCGTGATGCGACTTACATCCGCTTTTTGCATTAAACGAATCATCTTCGTTCATCTTTTAAATACCAGAAGTTTCGCATTATAGAAACTTTGCATAAAAAATCGAGAAAAAAGGCAATATTTATTGCCCCAATAGTTAATACTGCTTAAAAACCTAATTTAATTTTCCAAGTGTCTAGCAAACTGACAGTATCCAAATCATTCGGATGAAAACCTGGTTTAAAATAAGCCAGCATTTCCTTACCCATGCCGGCAATAATGCCTGTAGAGGGTTTATAGGCATAAGCATAAATTTCTTTTAATGATTTCAGATTTAGCTGTTTATCCTCTTTTAATAAGCGTGCAAGAAAATAGGATTGAGTGATAAAAAGAATTACCATTGCTAAGCTTAAAGAGCTGGTACGTAATATATAGGCTTTAAGACCTCGACCAAACACGCCCTCAAAAACATCGTAGGCTACCGCTTTATGTTCATTTTCTTCAATTGCATGCCACGCCCACATGGTTGCCATCGTCTGGTCCGTCATCAGCTCTTGAATATGCGGATTACGCAGCAATTCAGACGCAATAGTGGCGGTGAAATGCTCAAGTGCGGTAGTTGCAGTTAAATCAATCATTTCCTGCGTAATACCTAAAGGTTTTGCCATTTTTACAAATATTCTACGGAAAGTTTGAATCACACTATCTGTTTTGGATTCTAAAGCAGCAATATCATGCCCATATTTTTGTGCTGAAGCATTAAAACCGACATGCTCATGGGTATGCATGGCTTCTTGACCAATAAATGCACTGATTTCTTTTTGTAAGTGCTGATTATCTTTAATAGCAGGATGGTGGCGAACAGCTCGAACACTTTCAATAAAAAATTTTTCACCTGCCGGAAATAATGCAGACAATGCCGTCATAAAATGGGTAAGACCTGGCGAGCCATTCATCCAGTATTCTGGCACATTATTAAAATCGAAATTCATTCGACGTACAGGAAAGCTTGCACCTGCACGATTGGTGATATTGACCTTTGCATTCATGACTTTTACTCCTATCTAGCAAAATAATATTGCTCAATTCACTTATGTTTGTTTTTCTTAATTCCTATATTACGTATTTAAAAATTTGCTATAAGTGCAGATAAGGTCAGGAAAATATCAGTTAAGGACATGAGGAGAAATAAAGTGCTACTTTATTTTGACGCAAGGGAAAAAATGATAAGTGAAATTATTTTTGACTTAAAAACCCAAGTAAAAAAATATTAGCCATAAAAAAGCGCCCCCAAAGGAGCGCTTTTTATACAATCAATACTGATTATAGAGTTACTTTAGCAACTACACCAGCACCCACTGTACGACCACCTTCACGGATCGCAAAACGTAGACCTGGGTCCATTGCGATTGGGTGGATCAATTCTACTGACATTTCAACGTTGTCACCAGGCATTACCATTTCCACGCCTTCTTGTAATTGGATTGCGCCAGTTACGTCAGTTGTACGGAAATAGAATTGTGGACGGTAACCGTTAAGGAATGGAGTATGACGGCCACCCTCTTCTTTAGAAAGTACGTATACTTCTGCGTCAAATTTAGTATGCGGTTTGATTGTACCTGGTTTAGCCAGTACTTGACCACGTTGAACGTCTTCACGTTTAGTACCACGTAGAAGAACACCACAGTTCTCGCCAGCACGACCTTCGTCAAGCAATTTACGGAACATTTCTACGCCAGTTACAGTCGTTACAACTGTATCTTTAATACCAACGATTTCAACTGATTCGCCAACTTTAACGATACCAGATTCAACACGGCCTGTTACTACAGTACCACGACCTGAAATTGAGAATACGTCTTCGATTGGCATCAAGAATGCTTTGTCGATTGCGCGTTCTGGTTCAGGAATGTAAGAATCAAGCGCAGCAACCAATTCGATTACAGCAGATTCGCCATACGGACCTTCATTACCATTCAATGCTTGAAGCGCTGAACCACGGATGATTGGAGTGTCATCACCTGGGAAGTCATAAGTAGAAAGAAGTTCACGAACTTCCATTTCTACCAATTCAAGTAATTCTTCATCATCAACAAGGTCACACTTGTTAAGGAATACAAGAATGTAAGGTACACCAACCTGACGAGAAAGAAGGATGTGTTCACGAGTCTGTGGCATAGGACCATCAGTCGCAGCACATACAAGGATCGCGCCGTCCATTTGAGCAGCACCAGTGATCATGTTTTTAACATAATCGGCGTGACCTGGACAGTCTACGTGAGCGTAGTGACGAGTTGGAGAATCGTATTCTACGTGTGAAGTATTAATGGTAATACCACGCGCTTTTTCTTCTGGTGCAGAGTCAATTGCTGCGTAATCTTTAGCTTCACCGCCGTAAGTTTTTGCACAAATCGTTGCAATTGCAGCAGTTAAAGTTGTTTTACCATGGTCGACGTGACCAATTGTACCCACGTTTACGTGTGGCTTATTACGTTCAAACTTAGCCTTAGCCATGAGAGCTTCCTTTTATAACTACTCATGCAGGGTTACTGCATGAGCACTTGGTTTTTAACTATGAATTAGTTTGGGCTTATAGTAATCGAAAGATTACTCGTCGTCACCTTTTTTACCGCCAGATTGGAATTTAGAAATGATGCCTTCCGCCACGTTACGTGGAGTTTCAGCATATTTTGCAAATTCCATAGAATAAGTCGCACGACCTTGAGACATAGAACGCATAGAAGTTGCGTAACCAAACATCTCTGCCAATGGAACTTCAGCTTTAATTGCTTTAGTACCACCAGGTAAATCGTCCATACCTTGAACCATACCGCGACGACGGTTTAAGTCACCCATGATATCGCCCATGTAGTCTTCTGGAGTTTCTACTTCAACTTTCATGATAGGTTCAAGAAGGATTGGATCCGCTTTCATGAAACCATCACGGAAGGCATAAGAACCCGCCATTTTGAACGATAATTCATCAGAATCGACATCATGGTAAGAACCATCGAATAATGTCGCTTTGATACCCACAACAGGGTAACCAGCCAATACACCATTCTTCATACGTTCTTGAATACCTTTGTCAACCGCACCAAAGAATTCTTTAGGTACAGTACCACCTACGACTTCTTCAGCGAATAGGTATTCTTTACCAGCTTCTTCGACATTCATAGGCTCTAAACGAACATATACATGACCGAATTTACCTTTACCACCCGTTTGACGTACAAATTTACCTTCTTGCTCAACAGTCTTTTTGATTGTTTCGCGGTAAGCAACCATTGGTTTACCAATGTTCGCTTCAACGTTAAATTCACGTTTCATACGATCAACAAGAATGTCAAGGTGAAGCTCACCCATACCAGCAATAATTGTTTGACCAGATTCTTCGTCTGTGCGAACACGGAACGATGGATCTTCTTTAGCCAAGCGACCAAGTGCGATAGACATTTTCTCTTGGTCAGCTTTTGTCTTAGGCTCTACAGCTAAAGAAATTACTGGCTCAGGGAATTCCATACGCTCAAGTGTAATGATGTTTTTCTCATCACAAAGTGTATCACCAGTGGTAACGTCTTTAAGACCTACACATGCAGCGATGTCACCAGCGCGGATCTCTTCAACGTCTTGACGTTCGTTCGCATGCATTTGCACGATACGGCCGATACGTTCACGTTTAGATTTCACTGGGTTGTATACTGGGTCGCCTTGTTTAAGCACACCAGAATAAACACGTACGAAAGTTAAGTTACCTACGAATTTGTCGTTCATGATTTTGAACGCAAGTGCAGAGAACGGAGCTTCGTCAGATGCTTCACGAATCGCTTTAGTTTCAGCTTTGTCGTCAAGAATACCTTCGATAGGCTTAACTTCTGTAGGCGATGGTAAGAAATCAATCACAGCATCCAACATACGTTGAACACCTTTGTTTTTGAATGCAGTACCACAAAGCATTGGTTGGATTTCGCAAGCCAAAGTTTGAGCACGAATACCAGCAACGATTTGTTCTTTTGTCAAATCGCCATTGTTTAGGTATTCATCCATCAATTCTTCAGATGCTTCAGCCGCAGCTTCAACCATGTTTGTACGCCATTCTTCAGCAAGTTCTTGAAGATCGGCCGGGATTTCACCGTATTCGAACTGCATACCTTGAGAAGCTTCATCCCAAATGATCTGTTTCATTTCGATCAAATCGATAACGCCGGTGAAGTTTTCTTCAGCGCCAACAGGGATAACTACAGGTACAGGGTGTGCACCCAAACGCGTACGCATTTGTTCAACAACGCGGAAGAAGTTTGCACCAGTACGGTCCATCTTGTTCACGAATGCTAAACGAGGCACTTTATATTTATTTGCTTGACGCCATACAGTTTCTGACTGAGGTTGAACACCACCTACAGCACAGTAAACCATACATGCACCGTCAAGAACACGCATAGAACGCTCAACTTCGATTGTGAAGTCAACGTGTCCTGGGGTGTCAATTACGTTTACACGGTGTTCTGGATATTGTTTACCCATACCAGACCAGAAACAAGTGGTAGCAGCTGAAGTAATGGTAATACCACGTTCTTGCTCTTGTTCCATCCAGTCCATTGTTGCTGCACCATCATGCACTTCACCAATTTTGTGAGATACACCTGTGTAGAACAAGATACGTTCAGTAGTCGTGGTTTTACCAGCATCAATGTGTGCTGAAATACCAATGTTACGGTAACGAGAAATTGGGGTTTGACGAGCCATGATTTCTTGCATTCCTAAATTTGTTGTTTAAAACAGGACACTTTAAGCTGCAACAGCAGCTTAAAGTGTTTGACGATAGTTCAGTAAACCGACCTATCATCTTCCTGATTAAGGTCTTTAAACCTATTAGAAACGGTAGTGAGAGAAGGCTTTGTTGGCTTCAGCCATACGATGCACATCTTCACGTTTCTTAATCGCTGAACCTTTACCTTCAGCTGCATCAAGCAACTCACCAGCAAGACGTAAAGCCATAGTTTTTTCAGAACGCTTAGCAGCAGCATCTACTAACCAGCGCATAGCTAAGGCAGTACGACGGGATGGGCGTACTTCCATAGGCACTTGATAAGTAGCACCACCAACACGGCGTGCTTTTACTTCGACCATAGGACGAACTTTTTCAAGAGTAGTCTCGAAAAATTCAACTGGATCTACTTTAGATTTTTCTTGAACGCGGTCTAAAGCACCGTAAACGATACTTTCAGCAATAGATTTTTTACCATCTTGCATTACGTGGTTCATGAACTTAGCGATTGTTTGGCTGCCGAACTTAGGATCCGGAAGGATTTCACGGGCAGCAACTACGCGACGTCTTGGCATTTTAACACCTATAAATATGACACTTCAGGTTTATCCAGCATGAGTACAAAGTGTCATGTACTGTTCGCTGGCCTTACTACACGTCGCTTGAATTTTACAAAATTAAATGCAGAAATCAGACAAGCGAGACGATAAAGGATTGCGGTTCTACGTTCTTAAGAAGCTAATCTAAAAAGATTATTTCTTAGGACGTTTAGTACCGTATTTAGAACGAGACTGGTTACGATCTTTAACACCAGCGCAGTCTAAAGAACCACGAACGGTATGGTAACGTACACCTGGTAAGTCTTTAACACGACCACCACGGATAAGAACAACACTGTGCTCTTGTAGGTTATGGCCTTCACCACCGATGTAGCTTGATACTTCAAAACCTGAAGTTAAGCGAACACGGCAAACTTTACGCATTGCTGAGTTAGGTTTTTTAGGTGTAGTAGTGTAAACACGTGTACAAACACCACGACGTTGTGGACAAGCCTTCAACGCAGGAACTTTTGATTTTTCAATCAAAGTCGTACGACCCTTACGGATCAACTGATTTGTTGTTGCCATTTGGCAATTCTCCCGTTAATAAAAATCCTCAAAAAAATACTACTTTTTTGAGGGCACACAATTGTAAGCGAAGATAGAAAGATGGTCAATATTCGATGCTCTATCAAATATCAACCATTTCCTTATAATTAGGGTGGTGTAAGGGATTTACTAGGCTTAAGCCTAGCTTTTAGGATTTCTTTTTTGTAACTTTACGTTTTATTGGAGCAGTTTCATCCTGTGCTTCAGATGTATCGTTAGAAGATTGCTCTAATTTCTCTTCACTTTCACTTCCCTCAAGTTCTGGCTCATAGTCTTCTTTAGCTTGCTCCAATTCTGGATCCTCTAAAGGAACAGCAGGTTTTTGAGGTTCAACCTGTTCATGTGGTTCAACCATTTGCTCAGCTAAAGCTTCCAGACCCTGTTCAACCTGTTCATCCTTTCGGTTTTCATCAACTTCGCGGGTTGCTGTTTTCTTTTTGATGGTAACACTAGAAATAGCTTTATTATCAGGTATTTGAATATCCTGATCTAATTTAATCTCACTTGACTTATCATCAACTTTAGACAAATGTTCCAATAATTTTGGCGTTGCTTGAGCCAATAATGCCAAAGATTTTTCATAAGCCGCAATCGGGGATAACTCTACTCCTTGATGTTGTTGCAAGTAACTTCGGGCATGAGAAAAAATTTGTTGCGCTTTCTGATTTACATCTTCAACCAGTTTCCAGCTATACGCTGCACTAATGCCCGCTTCTGCGACTGGTGTCAATTTGCTGATAATCGAAATTTTAGGAATATGATTCAACCACTCCCATTTCATTTCACCGTTTTCATTGCTTAACCATTTTTTCAGCGAAGCAGTATCATTACTAGAACCCAGCATTTGTTGAAATTGAGAAATATCATGTGTTTTTAACATATTAGATAGCGCTTTAAGTGCCATCAAAACACTTTGCTTTTCAGCAATCTGCCCCAAATCAATTTGTTTAAATACAAACTGGACAATATCCTGTTCTGTCTCTTTATTTAGCTCAAAACCATAGGCACGGCCAACCTGATAAATCATGCGCAAAGACATGACTAATGACAAAGGTACATCAATCGCTGAACCGACCACCCCAGTGGCCCCGGTTACCGCCCCCTGGATAGAGGCAATCCATTTATTCTGTTCTGCCAAAGCCTGACTAATTCGCTTTGATCGGTCCACGTCTTGGGTCAGCTCTTGTAAATCTTTTGCTCCAGCCTGATCCAGCACTGCATCGACTGAACTTATATTTGAGGTAAATTGATTCAGCTGCTCAAAAAAATAATCCGATACTTTGTCTGAAAATTGTGGGGAAACAAAATTGGCGATACGCGTCACTTTACCATACTGATGACCGAGTAATTGTTTCGAGACACCGGGTAAGTACTGGCGCAGCATTTGTTGAGGATTATCATATTTTTGGACTTCAAAAGTGCTTGATTGATGAGCACCTCCATTAACCACCTTGCCATTTTTTACGGGCTGCATGACCTTGGTCAAACCGTTCGGTGCGGCATGATTCAGTACATCCATTCCAGCTGCACTGATCTTTTTAGCCACTCCAAAGGCATTTGAGAAGAATCCATGCGAATGTTTATTATTGATATCAGTCATTCTTTATCCTCATTTTCAATTCTTACAATTATTGATAAATACTAGGTACAGTCTAAGTTTATCTCAATTTTAATATGTATCTTTTAGTTAATTAAACCGGAGAATTTTCACAAATAGATACAGAGGGAAATAGGCATAATATTTGCCATAAGAATTCAAAAACCTTTCTGCTATTATGAATGTAATTGAAATACATGAGTAAGGCGCTGGGTTTTGCTTGAGGCAAACAGTTCATTCAGCCGCATTTACTCAAACCACTACCATATAAGGGATCTGTAGATGAAACGTGTTGTAATCACTGGCATGGGCATTAACTCATGTATTGGTAATTCTTTAGAAGAAGTAACAAATTCTTTGCAAAACGGTATTTCTGGAACACGTTTTAACCCGACTTATGCTGAACTCAATTTTAAAAGCCACGTGAGTGCAGCAGCAGAACAAAACTTTGACAATATTGACCGTAAACTCAAACGCTTTATGGGTGTTTGTGCAATGTATGCCTATAACTCGGCTTTAGCTGCGGTAGAACATGCAGGTTTAAACGTTGATGATCTAGCGGGTAACCCACGTTACGGTATTACCGGTGGTTCAGGTGGTGGTTCAACTGCTTCTGTTATTGAAATGAACGAATTATTGCAAACCAAAGGTGCACGTAAAGTTGGTCCTTTCTTTGTTCCTCGTAACATGACCAATACCATTACAGCAAACGTTGGTGTTGCATTCAAATTACAAGGTGTGGCGCATACCATTACCAGCGCATGTGCGACTTCTGCCGATGCAATTGGCTATGCTTACAATCTGATTCAATTGGGCAAACAAGATTTAATGCTGGCAGGTGGCGGTGAAGAAGATCACTGGTCACAAAGCTTGTTGTTTGATGCCATGGGTGCGCTTTGCTCTAAATCCAATGACACGCCAGAAAAAGCTTCTCGTCCATATTCTGCTGACCGTGACGGTTTTGTGATTGCGGGTGGCGGCGGTTTTGTAGTGCTTGAATCACTTGAACATGCGCAAGCACGTGGTGCAAAAATCCTTGCTGAAGTTGTCGGCTATGCTGCAAACAGTGATGGTGCAGACATGGTTGCGCCAAGCGGTGAAGGTGCAACACGTTGTGTACTTCTGGCTTTAGAAGAAGCAAAACAACACGGTGTAGATAAAATTGACTATGTAAATACGCATGGTACCTCTACTCCAGCGGGTGACATCACAGAACTTAAAGCCATGGAACGTGCATTTGGTGAAGGTCAGGTTCCTCCACTGAGCTCAACCAAGTCAATGACGGGTCACAGCCTGGGTGCTGCCGGTGTTCAAGAAGCAATTTATTCGGTTCTGATGATGCAAAATGACTTTATTGCACCAAACATCAACGTGACTGAACTGGATGAAGGCGCAAAACCATTTGATATCGTGCTTGAAAAACGTGACACAAAATTGAATACTGTGATGAGTAACAGTTTCGGTTTTGGCGGTGTAAATGCCTGTCTTGTTTTCAAAAAATGGGAAGGCTAAGCTAAGAATTGTTGATCATTCGGCAACGGATGATCAACTTCTGCCACACTGCCCTTAAAAGGGTGAATAGATGGATGCTCCTTCTGATGCTTTCTTGTGGGTAAAAGCATTACATATTATTGCTGTAGTTTGCTGGTTCGCCGCTTTGTTCTACTTGCCACGTTTATATGTTTATCATGCGATGAGTGAGGATGTCACGAGTCATCAGCGCTTCCAGATTATGGAACGCAAGTTGTACCGCGGCATTATGTGGCCTGCAATGGTTGCAACACTGATTACAGCGCACTTTTTAGTGGATTGGGGAGATGCAACTCGGCATTACCATGAAGCACTCTGGTTTTACCTGAAAGTTGGCTTAGTCGGTTTACTGGTGATTTACCATTTTGTTTGTGGCTATTACCGTAAAAAACTGATGGTCGATGCGCATTATAAATCACATAAATTCTGGCGTTACTTTAATGAAATGCCAACGCTGATTTTATTTGCGGTGGTGATTTTAGTGGTAGTTAAACCGCAGTTTTAATCTATTTGATTTAAAAGGGCCTCCAAATAGGAGGTTTTTTTATATTTTTTTACTTACTCATCCGAATCCTGCTTAAGCCGATTTTTCCATAATATGAATATAAGCATCCGGTGAACCCCAGTTTTTCTCACTTAGCAATACCAGGATACTGTCCAATTTATTAGGCCTTAATATAAATAATTTTCTTATGACTCACTTCTTTAATTCAGTTTGCTTCTTCATGACTGCTGCTTTTGCATTTTTCTTAGCTTAAGTCTCAAAATCATTTTCAGTCCGAAAATCGCTCTGAATTGATCTTGAGGAATGTAGAAAAGTAACATGGTGGGATATAAGCAATAATTTCTTTTTTGATTTTAAAGAAAAATTTCTAATCCGTAACTCAAGGTTAATCTCCTATTCTAACGTGCAATTCGAACTTCACCTTCTATCCCCTTTGGGCTGAATACGATTTGCCATAATTGTAATTCTCGTGCACGAAATGCTCCTGCACAGGCATTTAAGTAATAATTAAACATTCGCTTAAAGCGGATACTATAATTGGCTTCAATTTCTGGCCATGTTTGAATAAATCTTTCCGACCAAGCCCGAAGTGTTAAGTCATAGTCGGTACCAAAATTATGCCAATCTTCCATAATAAATTTGCCACTACTAAAATGAGCAATTTTTTCAATTGAGGGTATGTATCCATTGGGGAAAATATATTTACTTATCCAAGGATCAGTACTGATTCTTGTTATATTAGAACCAATGGTGTGCAATAAAAACAATCCATCAGCATTCAAATTACGTTGTACGACTTGAAAATAGGTGTTGTAATTTTTCAACCCTACATGCTCAAACATGCCTATTGATGCAATACGATCGAAGCGATCATTTAAGTTGCGATAATCCATGAGCAAAATTTCAACATCGAGTCCTTTACATCGCTCAACTGCTAGTTTTTGTTGTTCTTTAGAAACGGTAATACCTGTAACCGAAACCTGATAATTTTTAGCTGCATACTCGGCTAACCCTCCCCAACCACAACCAATATCTAATAATCGCATACCGGGTTTCAAGTCAAGTTTACGACAGATTAAATCGAGTTTTTGTTGTTGGGCTTGGAAAAGATTATCGGTATTTTTCCAGTAGGCACAGGAATATTGCATAGATGGATCAAGCATATGGGTAAAAAGATCATTGCCGAGATCGTAATGTTCTTCACCCACCTTCCATGCTCTTTTTTGAGTCTGTAAATTTCTAATTCGAGCAATCGCAATTCTGAGGATATCTTTTAAATTGTGCGGTAATTTTTCATCTAATTTGGCACGTAAAATTTTATAAAATAAAATATCCAACCTGTCGCAATCCCACCAGCCATCCATATAACTTTCACCCAGACCTAATGAGCCTTGCTGTAAGACACGGTTATAAAAATTATCATTATGTATGTGTATGTCATAAGGCTGGTCACCATTAATATGAATACCCGCTTCATCCAATAATTTTACCAAGATATCTCTTAGGCCATCGTTTTTATGCCCAACATAGATATTCATATTCACTCCTATTTATTCTATTTTTTTTGAGTTTTATTAAATAGTTATTTAATTCTAGATTGTTCAACCTCTTGTGAAGGTAATTCCACATATCAAATCAAGCTTATTTTTTTAGCAGCAATTTATCAGCCATTTGAGAATCCGGACTTTGCACTCTGAAGAGATTAGCTAATCATTGCAAAATTTTGGCTCTTAGACTGTTTTTCTAATGTTAAGAGATAGGATTTCTATTGTAAGTAATTTATTAAAAAAGGATTTTCTCATCAATAGAGTCAGCGTCTGCTGAATCCGCGACCTATTTTTTAATTTTGATCGGGTTTGGCTCTGGTTCGGCTTTTTTTCAAGTTAATTTCTTGGCCGCCATTCTTGGTTAACTCAATTTTCAATCATTATTAAAAATGAGCCTCATAAAAAAGAGAGTGGATAAAACCACTCTCTTTTTAATTGTCTGAATCAATAGTTACTATATGTCTAAAGACTGAATACGCTTCTTCATCCGTGGTTTATATAGCAATTGATAAGTTACCCCAAGAATTAGTAACCAAAGCGGACTAATCATTAGGGCTTTTAAAGTATCAGCCTCTAAACTCAAAATAATTAAAGCAAACAGCATGAAAGCTAAAATAATATATGACATCCATATCCCACCCGGCATTTTGAAAGTCGATTTGGCATGCAATTCAGGACTACGTTTTCTATAGCGAATGTAGCAGACCATGATCAGGCTCCAGATACTAATGAACAGGATTACGCATAATGAACTGGCCAAGGTAAACGCTTCAATAGTATTCGGTACGAAATACTGCAATGCTGCGCCCGCCATAATAAAGCAGCAAGAAAAAATAAGCCCTTTGGCAGGAACTGCACGTTTGGACAACTGGCTTAGGGTTTGCGGTGCCTGACCATCTTTAGCCAAACCAAACAACATCCGGCTGGTAGAGAAGACGCCACTATTCATGGAGGACATCACTGAAGATAAAACCACCAGATTCATAATAATGGCAGAGGTTGGAATTCCAGCATGCAGGAATAAAGTCACAAATGGACTCTGATCCCCAGGAATCTGGTTCCATGGTGTAACCGACATCACCACAAAGAGGGACAGAACATAAAATAGAATAATTCGGGTCGGAATTGCATTAATTGCTTTAGGCAGATTCTTTTCAGGATCTTTAGTTTCCGCTGCCATGGTTCCAATCAGCTCTACCCCAACAAAGGCAAATAGTGCAATCTGGAAGCCGGCTAAAAACCCGCTTGCGCCTTTCGGGAACATGCCACCATGTGACCAGACATGACTAAAGCTTGCTACAGCACCTTGCGGTGGCTGGAACTGCATGAACACCATATATCCGCCAATACCAATCAAGCCCAAAATGGCTAAAATTTTAATCAGCGCAAACCAGAATTCAATTTCACCAAACAGTTTTACGGTCAGCAGATTAATACCTAACACCAACAGTACACAGCCTGCACTGATGGCGGCCTGCCCCATAGGGGTAAAAGCTTCTCCAGGCGGCAGCCAAAAACCGAGATAATTGATAATGGCAGCCAAATCCGCAATACCGACTAACACCCAGCCCAGCCAATACGACCAGCCGATATAATAACCCGCAGCCGGGCCAATCAGATCATGCGCCATATCGATAAAGGATTTGTAATGCAGGTTGGAAAGCAAAATTTCACCTAATGCGCGCATCAGGAAAAAAAACATCGCACCAATAATCATGTAGATGATCAGAATAGACGGTCCAGCCAAGGAAATGGTTTTCCCGGAACCCATAAACAAACCTGTACCAATGGCGCCACCAATCGCAATCAACTGTAGATGACGGTTGGAGAGTTTCCTTTGTAATTCATGCGGAGAGGATGAATCATCCAATTGATTCGTTTTCATATTTCAACATCCTTATAGCACTGTATAAATCAGGCATTCTGAATTGAGTGAAGGCTTCCACTGCACTCAATCCTGCCTCTTGATAAATTTCTGCTTTAATCAAGACAGTTGCACTATTCCTTATCTGGTTGTGGGAGAGTATTAAAAAAATAAAAGTTAAAAATTACTTTTGTGCTGCGGTCACCGCAATTTCAATCAACCAATCCGGATTCACCAGATTCGCCTGAATGGTGGCACGTGATGGTGCTACGCAGTCTTTTAACCAATCGACCCACACTGTATTCATAGTTTTAAAATCTTCAAGGTTTTTTATGTAAATCTGCGCTGATAATAATCGTGACTTATCACTATTGGCCTGCGCCAACAAGCTGTCAATTGTGGCGAGAATATCCTGAGTTTGCAGTTCAATATCCTGTGCTGTGGTTTTTGGAACCTGCCCAGATAAATACACGACTTGATTAAAAATCGTGACTGCGCTCATGACTTCAGTGCTGTTGATTTTTTGGATATCTGAATGTGACATATTAATTTCCCTATTGTGAATAACTGGATCTTGAATCAATAAACTTTAAAATTCTAATGCTCAATTTCAAATTGAACCCGAGCCGTGACTGCACACATTAATTCGTAGCCGACCGTTCCTGAACTTGCTGCCACATCATCAATGGCTAAAACCGCACCTGTTGAGGAGGTCCCCCAAAGCACGACTTCACTGCCAATTTCAGCATCGGGAATGTGGGTCAGATCAACTGCCAGCATATCCATACTGACCCGACCTAGCGTTTGGGTTCGAACTGAATTGACCAGCACAGGCGTGCCGGTTTTCGATATGCGCTGATAACCATCGGCATAGCCACAGGCAACAATGCCAATCTTTAAGGGTTCGGAGGCAATAAAATGTGAACCATAACCAATACTTTCACTGGCTTTGACTTCTTGCACAGCAATAATTTTACTTCGCAGGGACATGCTCGGTTGGAGCTGCCAGTCCTGAATGCTATGTGTAGGATAATCGGGGGAACTGCCGTAGAGCATAATGCCGCTGCGGATATAATCGGAATGTAGCTGTTGGGAATAACGCAGGATGGCGGCACTATTACTGATCGAGCATTTTCCCGGTAAATCTTTGATGATTTCTTCAAAAATATGTTGTTGATAGAAAATACCCGGCTCACCCAAGCGTTCACCATCCGCGTCGGAAAAATGCGTCATATGCGTTACAGATTTCACACACCCAAGTTGCTTCAAACTGTGCCATGCCGCTTGATAGGCTTCAGGATTAAAGCCCAAGCGATTCATGCCACTGTTCATTTTCAGAAACACATCAAACTTTGCGGAACCTTGAAACTGCTGCAACCAGTCTATTTGATACTGACTGTGGACGGTAAAACTGAGATTTAATTCGGCACAATCATGCAAATCCTGAGCATCAAACAGACCTTCGAGAAGCAAAATCTGACCCTGCCAACCCAGTCTGCGAATACGCTTTGCTTCCGCAATATCGAGTAAGGCGAAACCATCTGCCTGTTGAAAAGCATCGTAAACATGCTCGATGCCATGACCATAGGCATTGGCTTTGACCACGGCAAAAACCTGACTGTCAGGCATCATTTGACGTGCAACCGCTAAATTATGGCGTAATGCCGGCTGATGGATCACAGCAGTAATGGGACGTGACATCTATTCATCCTTGAATATGGATTTGGGGTAAATTAAGCCGCGCTCGGATAACGCTGAATCGATAAACCTTCGGTATTAATATCGGTTTTATGATTGAGTACTAAATCACTGATCAATTTGCCTGAACCACACGCCATGGTCCAACCCAAGGTGCCATGACCGGTATTTAAAAACAGGTTACTGAAACGGGTCGCACCAATAATTGGTGTGCTGTCCGGTGTCATTGGACGTAAACCGGTCCAGAATGTCGCCTGTTGCATATCACCACCCGGGAATAAATCCTGAGTCACCATTTGCAAGGTTGCACGGCGATTTTCATTTAAGCCATGATTGTAGCCGCTGAGTTCTGCCATACCGCCGACACGAATACGCTCATCAAAACGGGTAATCGCAATTTTATAAGTTTCATCAAGTACCGTAGATTGCGGAGCAAAAGCCGGGTCTACAATTGGGATAGTGAGTGAATAGCCTTTCACTGGATAAACGGGTAAATCCAGATTCAGCGGTTTTAAGAAATCACGTGAATAACTACCAAAAGCCAGTACATAACGATCTGCGGTGAGCACTTTTCCATCTACCACCACACCTTTGATTTCATCACCTTCGACCACCAGTTTTTCAACGCTCTGGTTAAATTTAAAATCGACACCCATATTTTTGGCAAGGTTGGCTAAGGCATTGGTAAACAGGTAACAATCCCCTGTTTCATCATTCGGCAAATGCAAGCCACCCACCAGTTTATCTTGGGCAAAGGCTAAGGCAGGCTCGACTTTAGCTAAATCTTCTTTAAGCAGTAATTCATAATCCACGCCGCATTCTTTCAGTACTTGAATATCACGCTGTACAGCTTCAAGTTGTGCTTCATTACGGAAGACTTGCAGAGTGCCTTTAGAACGGTTTTCATAGTGAATACCGGTGGCTTTACGCAAGTCTCTTAAGCAGTCGCGACTATATTCGGCCACGCGTGTCATACGTTCTTTGTTAATCGCATAACTTTGCGGGTTACAGTTTTTCAGCATTTGCGCCATCCACTGCAACTGCCACATGCTGCCATCCATATTGATGGCGAGCGGTGCATGATGTTGAAACATCCATTTCACTGCTTTAAAGGGAATACCAGGTGCTGCCCATGGCGTTGAATAGCCGGGAGAGATTTGACCTGCATTACCAAAACTGGTTTCTTCTGCCGGGCCTGCCTGACGGTCTAACACAGTCACACTTGCACCTTGCTGCGCGAGGTAATACGCACTTGCAACGCCAATAACACCACTACCCAATACAATTACGCGCATTTCAAATCCCTCGAGCAACATCTAGTTTATTTACCTAGTATATTTTCGGTTTAATAGTTTTTTTCACTGTTTTATTGACTATAATCTAGGTAATTCGATGGATTTATCGTGAAAAAAATCTAAAAAAAGGAAAAAACTGATGCGTAAATTAGACCGTACCGATCATCAGATTTTAGACATCTTGCAAAAAGATGGACGGATTGCGATTAGCGAATTGGCGGCTCGGGTAAATTTATCTACCACCCCCTGTTCAGAACGGGTGAAACGTTTAGAACGCGATGGCATTATCATGGGCTATTACGCACGTTTAAACCCGCAACTGGTCGATCGGAATTTGCTGGTGTTTTTAGAAATCAAATTATCTGCCAAATCGGGAGATGTGTTTGACCAGGTAGCACGTGATTTAGTGGAAATTCCGGAAGTTTTAGAATGTCACCTTATTTCAGGCGAGTTTGATTATCTGGTCAAAGCACGCCTCAAAGAAATGAGTGCTTATAGACGATTATTGGGTGACTTGTTAAAAAAATTGCCTTCCTCTGCTTCCTCGCACAGTTATATTGTCATGGAAGAAGTCAAAGAAACTTTATATCTGGATCTGGGTTGATTCAGTGAATGTTTATTTTAATTCTAGAAATTAAAAAGGATCAGCAGATCCTTTTTAGGGATTGAAAAATAAATTTTAATTTAGCGTTCAAGCTAGTTTAAATGATCCAGCAACTCGGCAAAGCTCTGTATTCTGGCTTTCGGTTTTGCTGCAGTGAGTTCCTCATCTGCACCATAGCCATATTCTACGGCGATGGTTTCGATTCCATTGTGACGCGCCCCAAAAATGTCATGTTCACGGTCTCCGACCATTAAGCATTCTTCAGGCTTTAATTGCTCTTTTTCAATAATATAAGCAATTAATTCGGCTTTATGGGTACGCTCGCCATTGAGCTCGCTGCCATAAGGATGCACGAAATATTGCAACAACTCGAAATGCTCTAAAATTTGTCGTGCATATACTTCAGGCTTCGCGGTAGCTAAAAATAAACGATAGCCTTGTTGCTGCAAGGTTTTTAAAGTTTCAGCCACATCATCAAATACATGATTTTCATATAAACCCGTGACAGCAAACCGTTCCCGGTACCCCATCAAGGCTTGTTCAGCCAAAACATCATCAACGGCCACATTTAAAATTTTTGCCAAGGAAGCTTTGAGCGGCGGGCCAATGATCCAGTCAATATTGACATCATCTGCAATCGGATGACCCACTTTATTTAAGCCATAACGTGTGCTGGTGGTAATCCCCACTTTTGGATCGGTTAATGTTCCATCTAAATCAATCAAAATATTTTTAATCACAGACTGACCCTTTCCTCTTAAATTTTTACTTCACAAATACTATCGAGACTTGGCTCAAAGTTGCCTATACTAACGCAAATTTTGTAAAGAAGGACATCATTGTGCGCCCTACTGTACTTTGCTTTTCTGGTTTAGATCCCTCGGGTGGAGCTGGCTTGCAGGCAGATATTGAAGCGATTGGTCAAAGTGGGGCACATGCAGCAATTGCCTGTACTGCCCTGACCATTCAAAACTCGCAACAGGTGTTTGGCTTTGAAGCAACTTCAAAAGAATTACTGCTGGCTCAGGCCAATGCAGTCGTGAATGATTTACCGATTAAATGCGTTAAATCTGGCATGTTAGGTACTACAGATAATATTGCAGCTTTAGCCGATTTTTTACGCGAACATCCTGAATACCTCTACGTTCTTGATCCGGTGCTGGTCGCCAATAGCGGTGGCTCACTGGGTAATCAAGAAACACTGGTAAAAGCTTTTATAGAGTTGATTCCGCTTGCCACAGTCCTTACCCCCAATACGGTAGAGCTTCGTGCATTAACTGGCGTTGAAGACCTTGATCAAGCGACCGCCAAGCTGTTTGAAATGGGTGCCAAAGCCGTGTTAGTTAAAGGTGGACATGAAAACACCCCAGACTATATTCGCAATGCTTTATATATAGATGGCAAGCTGGTTTCTGAAACCCGATGCCCTCGCCTTGAAGGTGAATACCATGGTTCGGGTTGCTCACTCGCAAGTTTCATTGCCGGTCGTTTAGCGCAAGGTGATGATTTGAAACAAGCGGTAAATCATGCTGAAACCTGGTTGTTTGGAGTACTTAAAAAAGCCGAAATACCTGTACCAAACGGACAACGAATTCCTAAGCGTTTCTAAAAAACATGAATGATAAACCTGATCATCAACTGCTTTATATCCTTGGAGATCAGGTTTTTTGTATTTACTTTTAGTAGCTAAACTCTGGATTTTATGAGGCCACTAAAAAATAAGACATGGATGAAATATGTTTTATGATGTTCATCATTTAAAACTAGACTATAAGTTCTTTAATCTTGGTCGTCGATCCATTTTTTTTGACTGATTCTATGCCTTTCTCACGTGATTGTTCACTTGAATAAAATCGACTGCGTCCAATAATCTGATAATTCACAGCTTTTAAATTGAAATAAGGCTTACCATTTTTCGCTTCTAAGCGTTCGTAACGGCTGTCATTTACGCTATTTCTCCGAACTGATTCAATGCCTATATGTACGGAAGATTTTGCCTTATATAATTCACTGCTCAGAATCACTTCGCCATTTCCAGCTTTTAACACAAAGCGATATTGTCCATCATCTGTTTTATTGATCTCATACCATCCCGCCATATATAAACCTTTCTTATTATTTTTAAATTTATAGGGAAATTATAGTCTTAGTTCTAAAAAATATTATTGTTTTATAAAATATAAATAATTATTAGTTTTTAATAGGGTTATTTTGTAATCAAAAATGGTTATGGTTAGGTTCAATAAAAGTTCATTCTACACAACTAAATTTGGCTTAAATCTCTTAAATAAAAAAACAAAGATCAAGAGAATAAAGGAATATCTAATCTCTTAATCCCTACTCAGGTCTAGATAATTTTCTTGGAATAAGTGGCTTTCTGCATTTCTAAAATTTCCACACAAATCTGTAAGCTCAGTTGGCTTTGTTTGGGTAAGTACTGCTCGAGTGTGGTTAATAACAATTGTGAAATTTCCTGTTGTAATTCCACACTGCGACCAGTCAATAAAGAAACTTTGGCATGTACATAAGCTTGTGAAGCATCTCCCGCACCAATCACATAATCGTGCTGGCAAATGGCACGACTTTTGACTTCATTCGCAGAACCTACATAGGCGCCATCTAAGAGAGCTTGATTTAAAGCCAGCAGGAGAGGCTTGGTTTCCAGGCTTTCAATATTGTCTGAATATTCAAGGTGGATATGGGGCATAACAAAAATTCTTTAAAATGATTTCTGGTGTTATACCATGCCATTTTCTCAATCATAAAGGCAATCAATGTTTAATCAACAGTGCCACTCTTTATAAAAGAAATAATAAGAATAACTGCCGCCTTTTAATAAAACTAAATCCAAAAATATCTATCCACAAAAATAACGGTTCAAAAATTAATTCCAGCCTCATAAAAAAGCCCTAGCATTTCAGCTAGAGCTTTTAAATTTCTATCTGTGTGAATTAAGCTTTTTTCACAAATTCAGATTTTAATTTCATTGCCCCAAACCCATCAACCTTACAATCAAGATCATGGCCATCGCTTGAGTCAGGTAATAAACGTATGTTCTTTGCCTTGGTTCCCACTTTAATAACAGATGAAGAACCTTTAATTTTCAAATCTTTAATTAGGGTAACAGTATCGCCATCAGCCAGGACATTACCATTTGAGTCTTTAATAATGGTTGTTTGCTCAGCGCTGCTTTCATCCTCTTTCCACTCATAAGAGCATTCTGGACAAATCAGCAAATCGCCATCTTCATAGGCATATTCTGAATTACATTTGGGGCAATTTGGCAAAGACATAAAAAACCTCAAAAAGTCTACTATAGCATTTTATAAGCCAATCTCTTGCTTAAAACCCTATTTATTTTATGGAATAAAAGCAGGTAAGATGAATATCAACCTTGTTCCAAAACCTGTTTAAGTACAATTACATGGTTATAGTCTTCACTTTTGGCAGCAGTAATTAAAGTCACTGTTTGCTGCTGAGCCATCTCTCGAATTTGCTGCAATATTTCCGGTTGCTTAAGCAATTTTACCTTATAGCAGCGTTGAAATACTTCCCAATGTTCTGGATCATGCGCGTACCATTTTCGCAGTTCAGTCGACGGTGTAATTTCCTTGGGCCATAGATCAATTTTAGCATTTTCCTTTTTGAGGCCTCTGGGCCAAAGTCGATCGACTAAAATCCGTTTGCCATCTGAGGCTAAGACTTTAGCATAGGCACGTTTGATCTGAATTTGCGTCATCTATATTGCATTCATTTCTATTAATCTGGTATTTCAGGAGTAATTAATAAAGTGAGCAGTTGCAAAGATTCCTGCCATCCTAAATAGCAGGCTTCGACTGGAATCACATCGGGTATACCCGACTGGGTGATATTCACTTCAGTGCCTACAGAAACAGGATTTAATTGAATAATGACTTCAATTTGACCGGGTAAATTTGGATCATCAAACTGGTCGGTATAACGCAATAATTGGTTTGGAATCAGTTCATGATAAGTTCCACCAAAGGACTGGCTTGAACCGGTAGAAAAATTATTAAAGGACATTTTATATGTTCCACCGACTTTAGCTTCGAGATGATGAACTTTGGCAGTAAAACCATTCGGCGCCATCCACTTGACTAAGGCATCAGGATCAATAAATGCCTTAAATACCCGTTCAGGGGGCGCGTTAAATACACGGTGAATTTTGACAGTATTAGGCATTTCTTATTCCCGGATTTTTATTGTTTTGTTTCTTCAGTCTACTGCAGTCGCTACATAAATCTGTATTGCTTTGGTAGGAGTCTGATTATTTTTTTCATAAACAAACAGATGAAATTTACCCACTTTTTATTATTAAAAAGTACAGATGAACGAGTTTAACTGCCCAGTTTCCTTGATCATTTATAAGTCTAAGCGATAGCATTCGTCAGCTAGACAAACCCTGTATAGGCTCTGCTTGTTGTAACTTGGAAATTTCTTCTAACTTTTGGGTTTGTGCCTTGTCACTACTCAGGGTCTGAATTAAATCGTCTGCAAGCTGGTTCAATAAAAGCAAATCATCTTCACTCATCTGCCTTACCTGTTTATCCAGAATACATAAACTGCCTAACACCAAGCCTTGCTTATTGCGTAAGGGTACACCTGCATAAAACTTAATTTTATTTTTATTCAACTCTGGATTATGGCTAAAACGCGGATCCCGGTCTATATCCTCAATAATCAGTGCTTCATTTTGATGAACCAAATGGGTACAAATAGATTCCTCGCGAGGAATGCCAGCTTCTATCGGATTCTGATTTTCATCTGCCAGTGGACTGGCTGGAGTATTCACCCATTTTTCATCGACCAGGGAAATTTGCGCATATGTCACATTAAATGCCTGACAAGCTTCTTCAATATATTGCTGATAAATTAATAAAGTTTCAGGTTCAAGTAATTGTAATTCATGCAAAGCTGCCAAACGTTCTGGTTCATTTTCAGCAAGCAATTCACGTGCAGGGTTTTCACCGTGTTGTAGCATGAGAGCATCAATGCTCAACATCAATTCGTTCACTGTAGAGACTACGGCATCCGGTTGGAAACGGTTTTGAATTTCTTCCCTCAATTCATCGCTGGTATTGCCCCATGTGGCAAAAATAATTTTTGTATTGGGTAACTGTTTACGGATGCGATGATTCAGTAATCGAATTTGCGCCAAAGGCTGTTGATGAAATATAGAAATGCACATCACCTGAATATCTTGTGGCACTGACTCAAGCACATCTGTTTTTGATTGAATCAGTACTTCACTATGACTTTGCGCTGCAATTTTTCTTAAGTTTAAACCATGGGCCAACATAGAAGATGCCAGCACATCAATTTCCCAACGTGCACCCAGGCAAATGACTTGTACTGAATCATTTGTCTTTGGACTTGGATACTTGTTTTGAAAATCATGATTAAACAATTTCAAACCTTGGTGCATCCTTAAACGATGCTCCGCGCTTGCTTCAGTACTATGTCCTTGGGAAAATAAACGAATTGCGGGAATGGCAACATCATCATAAAAGCTTATGACCTTACGAACGACGACTTCTTCACTGGGCTTTTTCGGTAATTTTTGTTGAATATAATCCTGTGCAACTTCAAGCGCATCATCTACATCATCCGCAACCAAACGCTGGTAAAACCGTTCCGGTGGCGTCAGTACCGGTTCACTGCCAATCAGAATTTTAATAAATCCCAAAGCCGGAATATAATTGGACAATACCAATAAACATGCTGTCACTGGAGTCGAGAGAATCAGGCCAGCTGGCCCCCATAAGGTGGTCCAGAATGTTGCTGCTAGAATAATCGCCAAAGTGGAAAGACCGGTACTTTCTCCATATAACCACGGCTCAATCATATTGTTACTAATCAACTCAAGTAACAGAATCAGCCCAATGGTCCATAGCACCATATCCCAGCCCGGATCGACTGCAAATGCCAAAGTAATGGGAAATAAGGCCGAGATCATTGGACCGACATAAGGAACGAAGCGCATGCCTATAGCCACAATCCCCCACATAATTGCAGCAGGCACACCAATCAGCCATAAGCCTAATGCCATAGGAAGACCATAAGTGACATTCACCAACAGTTGCATCCGCAGATAGGTTCCGATCCGGTCTGCTGCTTCATCTAATGCATCTGTACCGACATTTAAATTGCCACCCAGCAATTTCAATAGACGGTCATGCAAGTCTTTACGGCTCAGTAAAATCAGCACCACAAACAGAAAAACAATACCGGCAGTCGCCAAAGGACTGAGGATTTTTGATCCCCACTGCAGAGCCGCTTCAGCGTCACTTTGTTGCTGCCCCACCACCTCTACCTGTTGTACATCCTCTTTTTTATTAACCGGAGCCACATCCTGTATTGAACTTTCCACCGTATCAATGGTCTTGATAGCACCGTCCCATACACTTGGCCCAGAAGTAAAACTTTTTACCGAATCGAGTTTGTGTTTAATGGTGTCCTGATATTGGGGCAACTCCTGACTTAAATTCCCCAATTGATAACCAAGATAAGTTGCGGCCCCACCCAAGACACTTAAGGCAAATAGCACCACCAGTGCAATCGATGGCAGTTGCGGTAAGCCCCATTTTTTTAAGCGTGCCACTAAAGGTTCAAGTAAAAATGCCAAGAGCACCGACAGCGCCAAAGGAATTAAAATATCTTTTCCAAAGTAGAGGGCTAAAATAATCAGCGCAGCAATCACAAATCCCGCCATTACACGTAAAATATGCTGGGTTTGAGTTTCATCATTTATTGGAGGTAATGGAGATTCTGAATTTAGAGTTTTTCCCTTATTCACGTTAATATCCTTATTATTTTTTATCCCTACCTCTCTATTTAAGATTTTTTTGTGCTGAAATTCTAGAGAGTTACTGTAAATAAAAGCCTTTTCTCTTACCTCATTTTTAGTTAAAAGGCATTATTTTTGCCAAATCTGAAAATATAAAAACACCCTAACCATTTGCATCGTCAGGGTTGCTTGGTCTTTCACTCAACAAGCGGAAATTTGACTTCAGCTTTATTTGAATTCAGACACGATATTTGGACTATTATTCAGTGATTTGAATTAGCTTTGAAGTTCATCTTCCAAGTCTTCGTCGTCATAGACATAAGCCATACAACCCCAGCCATCATATTCACCGCCGTGTTGTTCAGCTATTTTAGTGAACCATTCCTCAATATCGACAATGTCTGAATAGTCAGGTTCCATATACACATAAATAGTGATAATCCACTCTAACGTATCGGCTTCTTCATCTTCAAACAGACTGATTTTCTGTTCTTCTTTCAGCAAATAAAGTGCACATTTTTCGGCTTGTTCTTGGGTTTGAAAAGCAATAGAAAATTCAATTTCATGTGCTTCAGTCAAGTCATCGCCATCTTCAGCCATTTGCCAAAGTACGTTACCATTTTCGTCATCTGGGAATTGTTCAAAATCGCGTGTCATGGGCATTTCCTTATCGTAATCATTTAAATCTGTAACATTGTACCCAGATTAGCTCAAGTTTGTTTCATTTTAGCGATTCAAAAGATTCTTTCTCTTGCTCATTCGTTAAAGTTACTTTCCGTTTTATCCGTTCAAACTGGTATTTACTTCTTCATCCCTGCAGCATCTGTACCTGCACTGGGCTTTGTTACTTTCGTTATTTTTCTTTCACCCAATTTATTGCACGGTAAAACCATACTGCTAAAATAATTATTGTGATAACCCTTATAACAGATAGGTAAATCATTATTATTATCCAAAAAAAACCCCACCCTACAGTAGTCATTTTTGATCAATTTTCAATCACTAAAACAAGAGATATTATTTCTATTTGTATCCCATAAAATTATTAAATAAATACAAAAAACTATATTTTTCAAATTGTTAATTATTTAAAATATTTTAAATTTGCTTATTAAGCATCCACAATTCCAGTCCGTAGAACAGTGTTTACTCCGACCAATGCATCCTAGACCAGCTATACAATTCCTGTCATACGGGGTTGTATTTTGATTCCTAGATCAGAAAGGTACATTTCCTTTAATTTCAACATTCGCTCCTGTAAAGGGTTGCTTAAATGCCAAATAACTCGCATGTAAAGCCATACGTTTTAATGGGCTTTGGTAAGGTTCGGGGTGATACAGCTTATCGCCAGTAATCGGATGCCCGATATATTGCATATGCACCCGGAGCTGATGCGAACGTCCGGTAACAGGAGTGAGCAATACACGGCTAATATCTTCAGCTTCCGAATAATCCAAAACCTGATATAGGGTTTTGGCCGCTTTGCCCAATTCAAAATGCACCATTTGACGGGGACGGTTTTCCCAATCTGTAAGCAGTGGAACTTCGACACTTCCCTCACCCGCAAGCTTGCCTTGTACCAAAGCGATATAGTTTTTTTGTACGGTACGCGCCTGGAACATTTTACTGACCGCGACTTCTGCATCCCGGTGTTTGGCAAACATAAGTATGCCTGAAGTTGCCATATCTAGACGATGGGTGATTTTGGCGTGAGGGTATTTTTCCAGAACACGTAAATAGGCACTGTCCTGATGTTCAGGCAAACGCCCCGGTACGGACAACAACCCTGCAGGTTTTTCGATGACCACCAGATCTTCATCTTCATAGACAATAGCAAGCGGTTCTTGCGGTGGCATATAAATAAAGTTTTTGTTAATGGGCATGTGCGGATAGTGTTTGAGAGAATGGGCGCAAAATAACAAGGTGAGATAATGCTGTCAATCCAACTTCAACCTAGGGCTAAAATTGAATTATTTATTGTTTGCACCTGATTTTCCAAATGCAGGTTTAAGTTGATCTGAGAGATCATCTTCAATCAATTGCAGTACTTGATTTTCTACCTCATATTGCTGAATGGTAATTTTAAACTGACCCTGAAACCATTGATTTAAATGCAATGCATAAGTCCCTTTGTGACCTAGTCCCAAATGTTGTTTCAGCCGATTTTTAAGTCCGGTAATTGATGACCCCACATACATGACTGCGCAAGGTGCATTTAATTTTGCACAAGCATGGGTTGCCTGTTCTTTAAAAGTAAGAAAATGATTAAATGTCTGGTTAATATCGCCGTCTACTTGTTCAATGATATAAATTGCTTTAGAGATTTTGGGTAAATCATCCAATGTTGAAAATATAAACTCCTGAACAGGTAGAGCTGTTTTTGCAATGTAGCACTGTTGAATAAGCGTATCTAAATAACCCATATGATTTTATTACAATACAATGATTTATTTAATATTTTAGCAGCTAAAAAATAGAATTTAACGGTATTTTTTATTTTAAAATTTCAAAGGATTAAGTAAAATTCTACTGAAATTTTATCCAAACTCCCCCTTCAATCATCCCGTTCACATACTTCTATCCATTAATCTGCAAGATAATAATCAACCGTTGAAACCACGCGTACTTTTTTCAAATACGGCGTATTACTGTCTCGGTCTTCAATACTGAACAAGCCCTGATTGGCTGACTTAATTTTACCTAAACCGCTTTTAGAATCAGCAGCAAATTTTTCCGCAACACTGCGGGCATTTTCGGTGGCTTGTTCGATCATGGCAGGTTTGATGTCATTAAGTTTGGTAAATAAATATTCGGTTCTTTGCCCAGAATCATCTCCGCCAAAGGCAATGCCTTTTTTACCTAAAGCCACCAAGCGACTTTGTGCAGCACGTACCGCATCTATTTTGTGGGTATATACAGTTATAGTTTGATGTGCGGTATAACGGAGTGCAACATTTTCATTACCGCCATATTGCTGGGCATATTTATCCGTTGTACTGGGTGAAGCGGTAGTAATTTCCTCGGCAGTAAAACCTTCATTTTTCAAGAATGCCTGAATTTGCTGAGTGTTTATTTCCATGCTGTCGTACAACTGAGTCAGGTCCTGGCTGGCAGAGCTAAAGCGAATGGGCCAAACCGCTACATCGGCTTTCACTTCGCGTTCAGACAAGCCTTTGACCGAAACAATACGTTCATATTGTTTAATTTTCAGTGCGCTGCTGCCTAAAATCCATCCTGCAATAATCATCCCTAGGCAAATAAAAACGCCTAAAATAAGTGCGGGTTTGAACTGATTCATTGGACTAAATTCCTTTTTAGCATGACTTTAATTTGAGTTTTACGGTGGTTATTTTTATCGCATCAGTAGGAAAGTATTAATTAAATTATTGTGATAGTGGTATGTTTGACTGTGTACTTAGATGTTGAAATACAGCGTTAAATTTTAACTTTTACCCATAAAGTATAAAGCAATCAAAGGCACTAAGTTAAACAGTAGAATACCTACTTTATAGACCGCCATTCCCCCATAATGAATTGCATCAAAAGTCGCATCTGACAGATTGAACCATTTTCCATGGACTTGTTTAATCCAGTCACGCGCAAAAATAATAGCCAAAAACCAGATCATTAATATGATGTAATTGATGAGTACTGCGGAAAGCAAAAAACGACACCAAAAATCAAGATTCATATTGATTCTCTACGTGGTAGCTCATGATTTCTAAAATAACAGATTTAATATGCTGAAACGAGTTGCTGATTTGTATCTACATTATCAGGGTTAAAGTCTATTGCAGGTTTATGATTTTTAATTTTTTTATATTTTAATTGTTTTTTATTCGCTAGAAAATTCTTGAGGGTGTTAGGGAAAACATAATGTTTAACTTCAACAATTATAGCTTTGTAAGCGATAACCTTATGCCTATAAACTTGTGATCTATAGCGTCCTAAGCCGAATCGAGACCTTTTGGGTAAGTACTACACTCACGTTATACGTAACTAGTAGCAATCTACTCTTTTCGATCCCCGTCACACCCTTGAGATATAATTTAACAAGTTAGGCTCGGGATTAATTTCCTAAGATTTGTCTATTTCAAATTATTTTAGGAAAATTTCCCTTCAATAGCGTATTAAAAAGAATTTTTTATTAAATTTAAGTACATTATGGTTTTTTATTACGGTTTAATTAAGTTTATTGAAATTAATTTCAGGCTATTTTTCCTGTAAAAAATATGGTGCATAAAAAAACCTGCCCAATGGCAGGTTTTTTTATGCACGTTAAATCAGTGATCGTGATGTAAATACTCAGGTTCTTTCGGTAGAGCAAAACTACACAAGAAGCAAATTACCAGCATTACCACGACATAAACAAAGAAGAGATTTTCAATTCCGGCATCTTTAAACTGTAGCGCTACAGCAGGCGCCGTTCCACCAAATATCGCATTACCTACAGCATAAGAAAAGCCAACACCGAGTGCACGTACATGCGGTGGGAACATTTCCGCCTTAACCAGACCACTAATAGAGGTATAGAAACTCAGCAGCATCATCATAAAAATTAGCAACAAGGTCACAATGACTGGCGAATAGCTAAAGTATGGCATGGCAATCACCATCACTGGATAGATAAAGATTGCCACGGACGCACTGAATGCCAACATTGCAGCACGACGCCCAATACGGTCAGAAATCGCACCAAAAAGTGGTTGTGCCACCATAAATATAAACAGGGCCGCAGTCATCATGTAACCAACAGTTCTACCCTCAATCCCCAAATTGGTCATATAGGTTTTTGAGTAAACGGTCAGCACATAAAAACTTAAAGAACCTGCGGATGTATAACCGACCACCAGCAAGAAGGTTCTCCAGTGCTTTTTAAATAACTCACGCAAACTTCCCGCTTCTTCTTTACCTTCGTCTTTTTTGGACAAAGTCTCCTCTAAGCGACTACGTGCCAGCAATGAAATAATGGCAGCAACACCACCCACTACAAATGGAATGCGCCAGCCGCCATCCATTAACTGTTGTTCAGTCATTAGCATCAGCAAGATAACGCCCAATAAGCTTGCTAATAACTGCCCGCCAGATAAAGTCACATACTGGAATGAAGCAAAAAAGCCACGTTGCCCTTTGAGTGCAATTTCGCTCATATATGTTGCAACTGCGCCATATTCACCGCCTACCGATAAGCCTTGTAACAGACGTACCAAAAGCAACAAGAACGGTGCAGCCATACCCACCTGCTCATAGGTCGGTAATAAAGCAAACAAGAATGAACTGACTGCCATTAAACTAATGGAAATCACCATCGAGTTTTTACGGCCATGTTTATCGGCAATACGTCCGAAAATCCAGCTCCCAATAGGGCGCATAAAGAAACTGGCAGCAAAAACACCCCAAACGTAAACCCCTTGGGCTGAAGAACTCATATCTGGTGCAGTTAAGGCATGCTGAAAATACATGGCAAAAACAGCATAAATATAGAAGTCAAACCATTCGACCAAGTTACCCGAAGAAGCTCCTATAATCCCTCGAACGCGTTTGCTCTTCTCTTCTTTACTATAAACTATCTCACTCATTGCTATTCCTTTGTACCATTTATAATTATTGACAGAGCATGACTCCCACAATAACTTGAATTTTCCACTTTTAATTTTACAGTTCAATAGTAAATTACATTTAAGTCAAAACTCTTTACTTAAATATTGGCTTACTGGATTAACCCATATTTCTTTTAGATAAAAGTTTTGAATACTGAGGCTGTAGAGCGAATCTGCTCGATACTTTACATATAGATAAGTATCTAACTCCTATAAAATTAAATGAATTTTTTAGTTGTATTTTTATGAATGAGAATGGGCACTTTTCAGTGAAGATAAATAATCTTGTATAGAATTTATTGATTATTCTAATTTTAGCAGCGAGAGGATGGTTAAATTTAACTAGCGCCCAGTTAAAAATAAAGAAACAGCAAAGCTGTTTAAATCTAACAAAAGTGAATGTTTTGATACCGGCATTTAGATGAAGTAACAGGCAAGTCAGCTATCTAGCAAATAAATGACGGGTATGCTGATTGATATAGGCATTTAAGCCATCGCCATACTGAGCCAGTTGTTTCATGTTCTCGACATGCTGATAGCCTGCACTGGCATAACTATAGGTATAAGTTTTTGATTTTTTCTTGAATTGAACCCGAATAAACTCATTGCCAATTTCATAGTTGGCAACACCAGAGTCATGATTAAGGTCTAGATAATGTTCCAACTGGGCAGCCCTGAAAACCATGAATTTCTTGTTTTTATATGGGGATAAATTGATCGTTTTTCAAACAAATATAACGAATTAACACCAATGCTGAAGTAATAAAAAAGCCCTATTGAGTAATAGGGCTTTTGTTCAAAACAGAGGGTAACTGTTTTTATATGTGCTGCTTAGGCAATTTTGTTGTTAAATATATTGCCAAGACATTTGGTACACGGGGGTAAACGATCTGTACCAATTTCTAAGTAAGTGCGTTTTCCGCACTGAACACAAAAATAGAAGCCTGTTCCGGGTTTTTCGCCAGCAGTAACCATTTTTGTTCTCCATGGGTTTTAGAAATGGTAGAATCAGTATATCCCTATTATGATGAATGTCTATTGTCCATTTCGACAGATGATAGTGGCGTTTGGGCGAAGTTTTCTAACTGTCATTACTCGCTTTTGCAGGAGTTATAGAATCAATAACATCTTCGACCTTGTTCACTATTCTTTCTCCAACCTTATTCAGACCTGTTTTTTCTATAACCTCATGAGTAGGACTACCATGATTTACAGAATCAACCAATCTCAATGGTGCTTCTTCAAGCCTAGTCAATGCAACATTAAATAATCGAGCCTCAAACTCTTCATCGATTTTTGCAGCTTCTTTTTTATACCCCTCATATGCTTTTGCTACTGATGCCTTGAAATCATAATCTTCTGCTAATTTGAAACGTTGACTAATTTGTTTCGTCGCTAACCAAGCAAACCACAAAGGCGCAATAACACTCGTCATTGATAAAATTATTTGTATCCAAATGATCCCCCCAATTTAAATTCTGGGATAACAAGGAACTCGTTAAAATTTGTATTCTTTCGTGCCCAATCCAAGCGCCTACAGCTAGAGCAAATAATAATCCGCCAACCCATAATCTCATTGAATTTTTAAGATCTTTTGCTCTTTGATCAAAAGCTGAAGCTAACCCTTTTGTGGTTGTTATTCGGTATGCATCTTCACAATTCTCTATTAACTTTTTAGCTTGTTTATGTAATTCATTAATAGATTTAAGTTGTGCTTCTACAGAGGCTTTATCTTCAGTAATCTTTTTTCTATCAAAAGATGAGTCTTCATGAATTTCTGAAATTTTTATTCTAGCTTCTTTTAAACTTTGTAAATCAGTGGGTAACGATTCTGCTGCCTCTGTAGCTTCTTTTATTAAATCAATTTGTTGTGATAGGTCATCTTTATTAGGAATAAGATTATCTAATTCCGTCTGAATCCCCCTTAATCTACGGTTAAGTGCAGGTGGCAATGCTTTAGAATCTTGTAAAATTTCCCATGAAAATAATGGCTGAATAACTTTTTCAACTCATTGTAAGGTTGATAGATAAGCTGGTATAGCCTGATTACCATGTCCATTAAACATATAAGGAATTGTATCTGAATACATAACCTGTAAACGTGTAGGTATCAATGATATTAATTCGACTAATTCAGCATCGATAACTTTAATTTCAGAGTTTCGGATGCTCATCGATAAATTTTTAGGAATATTTGCTAAATCATGTCTCGTTACCGCAGGATGATGCCATCCAAAAACATTTTTTAAAACTTGATCATCATTCCATGACTTTAAAACAACTTGCGATAGCTCATCTAAAGCATCACATAGCTTAATTAAGGTTTTATCCATATCTCCCCCTCTTTAATCGTATAATTTTTTTACATTTCGCATAATATAAGAATTTAGCCCATTACCACTCTTAGCTAACACTTTCATTTTTTCTATATGAAATTGACCTGCTTTATAATAACTATAAGTATAAGACCTAGCAGTTCCTTGAAACCAAACAGTTATATACGTACTTCCAATTTCGAAATGAGTAACATTTGAATCATTATCTATGTCTTTATAAATTTCCAAACTTAGCCCCCCTTAATAAAAAACCCCACTTCACAGTAGGGTTTTTTTACAACAATATCAATAACTTTTAGTCTATGTTTATGAAGTATGGCAAGCCGCTGCACACCAATAACAACCATTAATTCTATTGCTAGGCCAATTCGATTTAGCTTGAGCAACCGCTTGCTGACAATTAGAAAAATTGCCTAGTTCAATTTGATTCTCTGCAGCCGGCAGATAGCTACAACCTTTTGTGGCATTGTGTACTTCATGATCACCACTAGATTGTGAGTTCTTATTAATAATATATTTATCCATTGACTTTCCCCATTCAAAAAATTTAAGTGACATTAAAAATAAAGCCATATTAATAATATGGCTTTATTGGTTAAAAATCAAACACCTTTATAAATAGTTAATTACGCCACTTGCCCTTCCAAAAAGTCCTGTGCAAAGCGTTGCAATACACCACCCGCTTCATACACATGCACTTCTTCTTCGGTATCCAAACGGCAGGTTACCGGCACTTCAGTAATCTGATTCTTGCCATCATCTGTGGCACGTTCAATCACTAAAGTTAAGGTTGAACGTGGCGCAATATTACCAATCACGCTATATAGCTCAGTACCATCCAGCTTCAATGTTTTACGGTCTGTGCCCGGTTTAAACTCAAGCGGCAATACACCCATGCCGACCAGATTGGTACGGTGAATACGCTCAAAACCTTCTGCAACAATCGCTTCTACACCAGCTAGACGCACACCTTTGGCAGCCCAGTCACGGCTTGAACCCTGACCATAGTCTTTACCGGCAATCACAATCAAAGGCTGCTTACGGTTCATGTAAGTTTCAATCGCTTCCCACATACGCATTACTTCGCCTTCCGGCTCTACACGCGCTTTCGAACCTTGCTTAATTGTACCGTCGGAACGAACCACCATTTCATTAAACAGTTTCGGATTCGCCAGTGTCGCACGTTGTGTAGTCAGGTGATCACCGCGGTGCGTCGCATAAGAGTTAAAGTCTTCTTCAGGCACACCCATTTTTTTCAGGTATTCGCCTGAAGCACTGTCGAGCACAATCGCATTCGATGGAGATAAGTGGTCGGTGGTAATGTTGTCACCCAAAATTGCCAGCGGACGCATATTTGCAAGTGTACGCGGTGCAGCCAATGCCCCTTCCCAATACGGCGGACGGCGAATATAGGTACTTTGCGGACGCCAGTCATACAGTGGACTGACTGTCTTTTCATTCTTGCCTAGATCGAACATTGGAATATAGACTTGACGAAACTGTTCAGGCTTCACTGACTTTTGCACCAAAGCATCAATTTCAGCATCGGATGGCCAAATGTCTTTTAAGTAAATTGGATTACCGTCTTTATCGTTGCCAAGTGAATCTTTTTCGATGTCAAAACGAATAGTGCCGGCGATTGCATACGCAACCACGAGCGGCGGTGATGCCAAGAATGCCTGTTTTGCATAAGGATGGATACGACCATCAAAGTTACGATTACCCGATAACACCGCAGTTGCATACAGGTCACGGTCAATAATTTCTTGCTGAATTTTTGGGTCTAACGCACCAGACATCCCGTTACAGGTGGTGCAGGCATAAGCCACAATACCAAAGCCGAGTTTTTCTAAATCGTGCAATACACCCGCCTCTTCAAGGTAAAGTGCTGCCGTTTTAGATCCTGGTGCAAAAGATGATTTCACCCAAGGTTTACGGGTTAAACCCAACTCGTTTGCCTTACGCGCAAGCAAACCTGCTGCAACAGTATTACGCGGGTTTGATGTATTGGTACAAGACGTGATTGCAGCAATGATCACTGCACCGTCCGGCATTAAACCATCGGTACGCTGCTCAACCACGCCGGCAATGCCTTTTTCTTTTAAGTCAGCTGTAGATACACATGCATGCGGATTCGATGGCCCGGCAATATTGCGGGTCACAGTCGACAAGTCGAAACGCAGTACACGCGGATATTCTGCTTGTTTCATTTCGGATGCCCAAAGCCCAATTTCTTTGGCATAGGCTTCAACCAGTTTCACTTGTTCTGCTTCACGACCAGTCAAGGTCAGATAATCAATGGTGTTCTGGTCAATGTAGAACATGGCAGCCGTTGCGCCATATTCAGGAGTCATGTTGGAAATCGTGGCACGATCCCCCACCGACATGCTGTCCGCACCTTCACCAAAGAATTCAAGATAGGCACCCACGACACGCTCTTTACGCAAAAATTCAGTTAGTGCCAATACGATATCGGTTGCAGTAATACCGGCTTGACGCTGACCGACCAGTTCCACACCAATAATGTCTGGCAGACGCATCCACGATGCACGGCCCAGCATCACATTTTCAGCTTCCAAGCCACCGACACCAATCGAGATTACCCCCAAAGCATCGGTATGCGGAGTATGCGAGTCTGTTCCTACGCAGGTATCTGGATACGCCACGCCATCACGGTTTTGAATCACCGGAGACATTTTTTCCAGATTGATCTGGTGCATGATGCCGTTGCCCGCAGGAATTACATCGACATTTTCAAAGGCTGTTTTGGTCCACTCAATAAAGTGGAAACGGTCTTCATTACGACGGTCTTCAATGGCACGGTTTTTCTCAAAAGCATCAGGATCGGAACCGCCATACTCCACTGCCAATGAGTGGTCAACGATGAGCTGTGTAGGAACAACTGGATTTACCTTGGACGGGTCTCCGCCCTGATCAGCAATCGCATCACGTAAGCCAGCCAAGTCGACCAGTGCGGTCTGACCCAAGATGTCATGACAGACTACACGTGCCGGATACCAGGGAAAGTCGTGATCTTGTTTACGTTGAATAAGTTCTTTTAATGACTGCTCTAAAATGGCTGGGTCACAACGGCGTACCAACTGTTCTGCAAGTACTTTAGAGGTATAAGGAAGTTTGGCATATGCGCCTGGCTGGATATCTTCTACGGCTTGGCGCACGTCAAAATATTCGAGCTGGGTGCCTTGCAGTAGTTTACGGTAGTTGTTGTTCATAGCTTACCTGCCTCTTAAATCATTTTTTTACTGCGTAATTGTTGTTGACTAGTCACACTCGTTTGTTAGCATTGTACGCTGTGAAAAAGCCATTTCCCAAATCACATATATTTCAAAAGCTTAGGTATAAAATTGGCATTTTAGAAATATTTAGTTACATAAAATTTAGAATATTTGCCCTAAATGTGCTTTTTTTTGCAAAATAGCGGAAAATACAGCTAATTCTTTAGTATTAGATCCAGTATTGGTGGGCAATAAATGAATAATCCAGCTTTCTCCTTATTCACGCTAAACGGTGTGGATGCGCAAAAATTCCTTCAAGGTCAAGTGACTTTAAATACCGAAGCCTTAACAGAAAACCTAACTCGATATACAGCAATCTGTAGTTTAAAAGGTCGTATTCAGTTTGGTTTATGGCTCAAAAAAATTAATCCGGAAAGTTTTGAAATTGTTGTGACTGCCGATCAAGCCGAAGAGTTTGCCAAGCATATTAAAAAGTTTGGTGCATTTTCTAAAATGAAGCTGGAAGAAGTCGGTTCAGTGTTCCCTACTCTAGATGGCGACAGCACTAATTTTTCTGCGGCTGAAACTGATATTGCAGTATGGCAACTGCAAGCGATTGAATCCGGTCAAGCCTGGATTGAAGCAGCAACGGCGCATGAGTTCCAACCGCAAGAATTACGTTTACACCAACGTGAAGGCGTGCATTACGACAAGGGCTGTTATATTGGTCAGGAAATCATTGCGCGCCTGTGGTTTAAAGCCAAGCCTAAAAGCTGGTTACATTTGGTTCAAGGTACAGGTGCAACACCTGCTTTGGCAACAAAGTTAAATAATGATGTTGAAGTGGTAAACAGCATTGCGATTGATGGCGGTTATAAAGCTTTAGTGGTCGCTAAACCTGCAGCACTTGAAGAACTAGGTTTAGCCGTTTTAGATTTACCAGAGGCTTTAAAAGGCGATGTGGCACGTCCGTAATAATATTCAAGTTTACTAACTCCATTAAAAAAGCCTCCCAAATCGGAGGCTTTTTAAAATCATAAATTAAAATCGTGAAAAAGTTTGTTCATGTCTTTAATGACATACTCTTTAAAATGAAATGCACGCGCATGTTTTGCATCAATACGTGCCGTCTTACCCTCATGTTCAAAGATATAAACACGGTCGTCTTTGCTCACCAAAAAGTTTTTGCCTAATCTCATTAACAATGCATCAAATTTATCTTCATCCGGAATGCTTTCATCCAGATTAATCTGATCATATGCCCGTTTAATCGCTTTGATGAACATTCATATACTCACAATTTTATTCAGCCGCGATTTAAACAAACATTGAGGAAAAAGCAAAGTGCTGTTGATTTCGTGACGCCTTTTTTATGTCATGAAATTTTACTTAAACTAAAACTTTAACTTTAACTTTAGAAGAGCAATTCACGTTAATACAAAAAAGCCTTAAGGCTGATTTAAGCTACTCATTATTTACTTAAGCCCTTGCTCTGCAAATATCAAAAAAAATTGTTGCAGTACACAAATCATATATTTACATTCACACAATTAAACTTATGATGTTGTATTGAGTCTTCCACATACATTCTTAAACACATAAATGGAATTATGTGATTGTTTATAAAAAGGTTATTAAACTATGAAAAAAATTATACTTGCCAGCATCATTGCGCTGTCTTCACATCTTGCAATGGCAGAGATGGCAACAAACTCTGTTGATCCTGCATTTGCTAAAATTGAAACATTAATCAAATCCAATAATATGAAGGATGCTTACCAAGAATTGGAAAAATTGGCCAAAACGGGGAATGCTCAAGCCATTTATAACTTAGGCTATCTGACTCAAACCGGTCAAGGTACAGCCAAAGATGAGAAAAAAGCCATTAAGCTGTATGAAGAGTCTGCAAGCAAAGGCTATCCTGTTGCCAACTATGTATTGGGTAAAAATTACATGGGTGGAACTCTAGGTCTTAAACAAGATACTAAAAAAGCCAAACAGTATCTAGAAAAAGCCTCTAATCAGGGTTTTGCTGATGCGACTGTCGATTTAGCCGTTTTACTTTTTGCTGAAGGTACACCTGCTTCAGAAAAACTGGCATTGCACAAATTAGATCCTTTAATTAAAAAAGATAACTATCAAGCAATTCATGCCAAAGCGTTATATGACATTAGTTTGGGTTTTAAAAATAAAAATGAAGCACCCATTAAACAAGGTTTAAAAAGCATTCAAGAGTTGGCGCAAAAAGGCTATATTCCAGCCTTGATGGCCGTGGGCAATATGTTTGCAAATGGCAAAATCGTGCCGCAAAACTTGCCTGAAGCGAAAAAGATATTCTCTGCGCTAGCAAAAGAAAATATACCGCAAGCCAAAGAATCTTTAGCAGTAGTGGATAAAATGATGGCTGAACAAGCAAAAGCTCCTGCAAAGGCTGAAAAGAAAAGCTAAGTTTTCCTCATAAAAAAAGCCCTCAGTTAGGGGCTTTTTTATTGCCGTTATCATCATTTACCACCAAATTGCAATTAGACCACTCAGCAGCATAAAACCCAATATTGTACTGAGCATTAGAGCGCTCAGTGCTTTATCACCAAGTCCATAGTTCTGTCCCAAAATACCGAACGCAATCGGCATGGGTAATGCAGCAAGCAATGTGCCGGCATACAGCATTTCCTGACTGACATTGGGTGAAATACTCAGTAAGGCAAAAATAGTCAGTGGCATCAGTACAATTTTTATTAGCACCAAAGTCATGCTCTGTAAATCTACAGCTTTTAAACTCATTCCAACCAGACTTCCCCCAATGACAAATAAAGCAATCGGAGATGCCGTTTTGCCTAACATCTCTAAAGCCTGAGCAATGGAAGATGGAAGTTGGATCTTCAAGATCACACATAACATGCCAAACACGATCGACAGAATAACCGGATTTTTAATGACGTTATATAAAGTCTGCTTGAGCAACTGAGATTTCGCCCGATGTTGATGAATACCTGCTTCAGCAATAATCAGGGTCAAAGTCATAATTAGCAGATTTTCAATAATCAGGGTCAAGGAAAGATAAATTGCTGCATGCTGTCCAATCAACATCATAAGTATGGCTGTACCAATAAACCCGGTATTGGACATGGATGCGCCCATAGACAATACGCCAGATTCGGTCAAACGACATTGAAAATATTGACGGTACAACAAAAATGCAAAGGCAAAAACAAACAGTGATCCCCCGCCATAAGCGATGAAATAACTGGGATGCCAAATTTCATCAAAACGCTTACTGGATAAGGCTTGCAATAAAAATGCCGGCAAGGATATTTTAAAAACAAACTGACTTAAACCTTTTATATGCTCGGCTAAAATAAATTCGAACTTTACGCAGATAAATCCCAATAGAAGCAGCAGGCAAATCGGTAAAATTACACTTAAAACCACAACTGCTCCTTGTTTTTAAATCAAATTATTTCAGCTCAATCACTACCATTTGAACCATTCAATTTTGGTTTTGAAAAGGTTTAAACAGTGATTTCAAACCATGCGGCTGACAGCGCAAATATTGCGGTGAAATTTCAATATGTGCATCCAATGTCGCAGCAGCATGCCAAGGCCAACGCGGATCGTAAAGCATGGCACGTGCAAGACCAATGGCGTCTGCTTGTCCGGTTTGTAAAATATGTTCAGCTTGCTGCGCTTCAGTAATCAGTCCTACTGCAATGACCGGAATATGAACCACTTTCTTTATTGCTTCAGCAAAAGGCACCTGATAGTTGGCACCAATTTGAATCTGTTGCTGGGCATGCAAACCACCACTGGATACGTGAATATAAACTGCCCCCAACTGCTCTAGAGCTTTGGATAAACCGACCGAAGATTCCACATCCCAACTGTCTTTTCCATCGATCCAATCGGTCGCCGAAATACGCACCCCGACCGGATAATCTGCAGGTACTGCATTTTTTATGGCTTGCAGTACTTCAAGCGTCAAGCGAATCCGGTTTTCAAAACTGCCCCCATATTCGTCATCCCGGGTATTGGAGAGTGGTGACATAAACTGGTGCAGCAAATAACCATGCGCTGCATGTATCTCAATTATATCAAAACCTGCATCCACGGCGCGTACGGCTGCATCAGCAAAGTCCTGAATCACTTTCTGGATTTCATCTTTACTCAGCGCATGCGGTGGGTGATCAGTTGGATTAAATGGCAAATCACTGGCAGAAACAGTTTGCCAGCCGTGTGCTTCTTCCGGTTTAAATTGGTCTTTTCCAGCCCAGGGTTTATCGGTAGATGCTTTACGGCCTGCATGCGCCAATTGAATACCAAAAGGCATAGGAGATAAAGATTTTACTTTAGCCAACAGCGCTTTTATTTGAGCACGTTGCAAATCATTCCAAAGCCCTAAATCTGCATAACTGATTCGCCCTTCAGGCTGAACCGCAGTGGCTTCAATAATGCATAAACCTGCACCCGACAAGGCATAGTTCGCCCATTGCTGTTCGTGCCAATAGGTCACTTCCCCTTGTTCAGTTGCTGAATACTGACACATGGGTGCAATCACGATTTTATTATTAAGTTTTAATGTTCCAAACTGAATATTTTCAAATAATAAAGCCACACTTTCTCTCCTTAAAATGCTTTAGTAACACTTAAACCTGCGCTCCAGTTCGCACCATCCGCAGGTTCAAAGAAACGACCATTGCCATCATTGACAATGACTGAGCCTACATACTCTTTATCAAATAAATTATCGACCCGGGCAAAAGTCCGCACTTTCCAGTCTGCATTTTTCCAAATATAACCCACATTGACACTGGTTACGCTATAGCTTGGTGCAGCATCAGAATTGAGATCATCGACATATAATTTGTCAATATAGCGAACATCTAGCCCAGCGTTAAAACCAGTTTCCGGCTGCCAGCCCAAAGATGCAAAAGCCTGATTTTTAGCTACACCTGGAATGTAATTCCCTTTCGCTACTACCTTTGCAGGGTCAGTATTTGGGATATCGGCATCAAAAGTTGCATCGATAAAACTATAACTTGCTTGCGCAGTTAACTCACGCCATAGCTTTTTATTCCATGAGAGTTCCACACCTTGTCTTAGCGTTTTATCGGCATTGCGGAAAGTATTCCGTCCATTGTTCGATTCAGCTGAAACGATGTCGTTGTGCGTTTCACTTTGGAAAATAGCAGCAGTAAAATTACCGAAACGATTTTGAGATTTTAAGCCCAGTTCATAGTTATCACTGGTCGCAGGGTTTAAGTCAAAGTTAATTCCCGATGTCGCCACTGTTGGATAAGCCATTTCAGTAAAAGTCGGGGTTTCAAAACCTTTGGCATAACTGATATAGGTCGAAAATTCTGGAGTAATGTTCCAGGTCAATGCGGCAGAAGGTAAAAATTTTTGATAATCCGTTTTACCGCTGTCGTCTCCATTATCTGTGACAATATAATGATCTTTAGATTCATAATGCACATTGCTATAACGTAAGCCAGTATCTAATGTCCAATTGGGTAAAAAATCCCAAGAGGCTTGCAGATAAGGGTCTAAATTCCACAGCGTATTATTTTCATCACGACGTAATTGGCCTTTTTGGCCTTTATTAATATCTGAAGCAGGAGTATCAGCTGCGGTTCTAGTAAAGTTTTCATAACCTTGACGATCTTCGGTCATTGCATCAAAAGCAAAACCGGCGGTAAAACGTGTATTGGGTAATAAGTCTTTAGCTGTCCAACGCAAATCAGTACCGTAATAATCACGGCTAAAATCGATCACTCCACCGGCATGTGTTGCGCTATTGCGTTGTGCTGTATTTGGTATTGATTGGTATTGAACAACTTCTCGGTGTCCTATATAAGCCATACCATACAATTCATGTTGGTCATTTAAAGGCTTAGTCCAATTCAATCCTGTTTGAGTTTGATTGATTTCCTTACGAACATTGTATTCATTAACAATATCGGCAACCTGCTTAGGATTAGCTTTCCATTGCGCTCGGGTCAAGCCCTGTGGATCATCAGCGTTAATATCCACATGATTCACAATCCAGTTCAGTTTAGAACCGTCATCTAAATCCCAAGTCAGTTTGGCATTGCTTAATACTTTTTTGGCAGCGCTATGCTCACGATAACCATCGGTATCAAAATAAGATGAACTCACTACATAACTTGGCTCACTGGCTTTATCTGCCCCACCTTGCAAGACAATATCCGTACGACCTTTGTTATGACTCCCCAGCGAGTAGCCTAACTGGATAGAGTCACGGCCCTCGCCTTGTTTAGTGGTGGTTAAAATCGTACCACCCGAAGAGTTACCATAAAGTGATGAAAATGGTCCACCCAAAACTTCAATATGATCCAAGCTGCTTAAATCAATATTCGAGGTTTGTCCCTGACCATCAGGCATAGTTGCAGGAATGCCATCCACATATAAACGTATGCCCCGCACCCCAAAAGTTGAGCGTGCGCCAAAGCCACGCATCGAGATTTGTAAATCTTGGGCGTAATTTTCACGGTTATTCAGTTGTAAGCCAGGCACACCTTTTAAGGTTTCAGATAAATTAATGCCCAGATTATTTTCATTGTTGTTCTGATCAACTCGATATACCGAAGCTGGTGTTTGCAACCAGTCTGTATCAGTACGTGTTGCTTCAATTTTTAAGGTAGGCAACAAAACAGGTTCCGTAGAATCTGCTTCAGCATAAAGGTTTTGGCAGATGCATGCCGTCAGGCAAAGTAAAGTCATATTGATGGGCATCAGGTGATATTTACCTTGCATGGGGACTCTCTATGTCATATTAAAATACTACTTTAGAGCTTAAACCAAGAACCAAGGCATCGTCCACGTTATTTGTAGTGCCTGGGTTAATAACATATTGAATATTCGGACGAAGCATTAACCATTTGGTTGGGTAATAGCTATAGTTCAATTCAACATTGTATTCGGCACTGGCATTAAATGCAGGATGAGGGATACGGTCATTTACATGTACACGGTTTATCCCCAGGCCTAAAATGTCATTAGGTTGAGAATCCAGTAAACCAATATATTTCACCCCGATTTGTTGTGAATTATCGACTTTATTGGTGGTACGGTCATGCCAGGTAAAGTTGGCAAAGCTATGCAAGCCCTGTTTACCCGAACCTGTCGAGGTCAATTGCTGTTCGACTGCCAACCAGCCAGCATAAGTACGATCTTCGCCCATTGTGCCTTTAGCATAGGCAACATTATATTGATTCTTAGCTTCATCGGCCGTGTTGTATATACCACCTACCCGGTAGCTGCCCGGCAAACCGTTCACAAATGATTTCGGCTGCCATACTACTTCCACGGGAATAGTCACACCATCGGCATGATCAGTATCCAAGTTCCAGCCATGACGTTCCAAGGCATTTTCAGGGTTATATTCATACACACCGACTTGAGTAAATACTTCAGGCGTTACCTGATATTTCAGACGGCCACCCCATTGTGAAACAGGCGTGTTCATCCAGATATTGCCTTGCCATTTCCCCATTTGCGCCGCACAAAATGCTGTGCTCTGGAAATCACACGCCATCACGTTAAAGTCCATTCCTAAACCTAAACGACCGACTTTGACACTCACGCCTTGCGCTTTAAAATTCTTTTCAATCGACAATTCACTTAAACGTGTTTTTTGGTTACCACGGCCAAAGTTCGCCTGAACATTGGCAAGTTGCGGCACCTCACCCTGCAAATCATCGACTGTGGTATTTTGTCCTTGACGTGCACTCATCACAGCACGAATTGTCACCCCATCCCAGCCTGCAAGTTTTTCCATATCGAAAGTTGAGCCTAACCATAATTGGCTCGCTACAGTCGGATCATTGCCATCATCACGACCGCCATCGGCTAAATAGGCAACATCAGCAGCAATATTGGCATCAAATTTCATGCCTCTAGCTGCAAGTTCAGTACGTTTACCGTTCCAGTCACCTAACAAATACTGACCATTTAGGTCAAATGCTTCAACAGCTTGAGTTTGGGCCATGGCAACCATCATCAAAGTTGGTAACAGAGCTAGACTAAATTTTTTCATAAGGAAAACCACAGCAACATTTAGAGACTACAATTCAAAGAAATTGCATATATTGTGTGAAAATTACATAATTTATAAACATTAATCTCATCAATTTTTTTATCATATAAAAAACAAAAAGTTATATATAAAGTAAAATAAATAACAATTAGTTTAATATAAATTAAATTTATTAATAATTTTCAATAATTTAATGAAAAATCAATTTTAAAAAATAACTATCTATAATAAAAATGGAATTTAAAATTAGACTAAAGGGTATATGTTTAATCAATTTAAAAGAAAGGTATTTAGAAGATAAATCACAAATCTCACAGATTGGAATTCAAAATAAAAACTTGCATTCACTACCTCGTAACCCGATATTAGCTTTATCTACTCACACTAAAATCCAACATGCCTGAATTACCTGAAGTCGAAACCACCAAAACCAGTTTATTACCTTTAATTGACCAAAAAGTCTTAAAAGTTGAAGTGCATCAGTCTAGTTTACGCTGGCCTATCCCTGAAAATATTCAGAAATTGAAAGGACAAAAACTGCTTAAGCTGACCCGACGTTCTAAATATATTTTGGCAGAGTTTGAGCACGATACTATGCTCTGGCATTTAGGCATGTCGGGGAGTTTCCGTCTTTGCGATGCCCATACGGAATTACGCAAGCATGATCATTTAATTATTCAATTTGAAGATATCGAACTGCGTTATCACGACCCGCGCCGTTTTGGCTGTATTTTATGGCTAGATCCCAACTCGCAAAGCAAACTGATTGATACTTTAGGCCCTGAACCTTTAAGTGATGCCTTTAATACGGATTATTTAGCGGAAAAATTTAAAAAGAAAAATGTCGGTGCCAAAGTGGCGATTATGGATAATCATATTGTTGTCGGCGTAGGCAATATTTACGCAACTGAGAGTTTGTTTAATCTCGGTATTCACCCTGCCCAGCCCGCTTCAAGTTTAAATCGCACACAAATTGAAAAACTGGTCATCGAAATTAAACGTATTTTAAAACAGGCGATTGATTTAGGGGGCTCTACCCTGCGTGACTATAGTAATGCGATGGGTGAAAATGGTTATTTCCAGCAAACCTTGTTGGCCTATGGGCGCGCCGGTGAAATGTGTATTAACTGCGAAAGCACTTTAGAAAATTTAAAGCTTGGACAACGTGCCAGTGTATTTTGTCCGCAGTGTCAGCCTTTAAAAAAAGTTAAAATAGTAACCAAGACACCCTCTAAAGTGAATAAAGCATGAAATCTGCCATCGTCCGTCATATTTTAGTCAAAGATAAAGAATTGGCTGAACAGCTGAAAAAGAAAATTAAAGCCGGTGCAGATTTTGCCAAAATTGCCAAACAGCATTCAACTTGTCCGTCGGGTAAAAAAGGTGGTGAACTGGGTGAAATTAAAAAAGGTCAGTTGGTTGGCCCAATTGATAAAGCTGTTTTCACTTTAGCTGAACGTGAATTACATGGCCCGATCAAAAGTCAGTTTGGCTGGCATTTATTGGAAATTAAGTTCCGGATGGATTAGCAATCTATGTTGCTCCTTCCTACTTTTAGGAGGTGAGGAATATATTCCGCAAGGGGATGGAGGTGATTTACCATTATAGAAAACTCACCTCTCCCCAGCGCTCACTTGCGCTGCGTTTTAAAAGAGTGCTTTAAAACTTGCTCAAGAGAGAGAATAAATAAGGTATAAAAAACGGCGCATTTAGCGCCGTTTTTTATGAATAAAATTAAAGTTGTGGACGTTTTTTCAATTCATCACGAATTTCACGCAGTAATTCGATATCGGCGGGTGTTGTCGGAGTTTCCTCTACCGGGCCTTCTTGTTTACGTAAACGATTCATAAATTTAACCAGCAAAAATACCACCCAGGCCAAAATTAAGAAGTTAATTAAAATCGTTAAGAAGTTACCATAAGTCAGAACATTTACACCCGCCTTAGTTAAAGCATCTAAAGATTGTAAATTATCGGGGTTCTTGCCTAATACGAAGAATTTTTGCGTAAAATCGACACCACCACCAGTGATCACCGTGATTAAAGGCATAATAATGTCTTTAACCAATGAGTCAATAATCTTACCAAAAGCACCACCGATGATGACACCAATGGCTAAATCCATCATATTGCCTTTAATGGCAAATTCTTTAAATTCTTGAACAATACTCATGTCTGTCTCCAGTTTATCTTTAAAGCTATTCTTTATTAATATATTTTGGGAACTGTATGATGCGGTAGTGCATTTATAACAGCTTATAATTCCTTCTAATTTACTCGGAATTATTTATGTTGAATATATTGAATTGCCAATTGTAAACAAAAAAAATGCTACCAATAAATTGATAGCATTTTTTCAATCATTTAATTCAGTTCAAACTGATTAAATCATTATTTACCAGAACGGTTACGTTTACGTTCGTTCTCAGTCAAGTAACGCTTACGGATACGAATTGACTTAGGAGTTACTTCAACTAATTCATCATCTTCAATGAATTCAAGCGCTTGTTCAAGCGTGTATTCAATTGCAGGTACTAATGTTAACGCTTCATCTGTACCAGATGCACGTACGTTAGTTAACTGTTTCGCTTTAGTCGGGTTAACTGTCATGTCGTCAGAACGTGAGTTAATACCAATGATCATACCTTCGTAAACTTCTAACTGTGGTTTAGCGAATAGACGACCACGGTCTTGAAGAGTGAACAGTGCATAGCCAAGGCAAGTACCTTGAACCATAGAAATCAACACACCATTTTGACGTTTCGCAACAGTACCTTGTTTCATTGGACCGTAGTGCGAGAAGCTTGACGTCATGATCCCTGTACCAGAAGTCATGGTCAGGAATTCTGAACGGAAACCGATCAAGCCACGTGAAGGAACAGTTGCTTCAATACGGATACGGCCTTTGCCGTCAACTTCCATATTGGTCATTTCGCCTTTACGGTGACCCATTTGTTCCATTACAGAACCTTGGTGTTGTTCTTCAACGTCGAAAGTCACGTTTTCGTACGGTTCTTGTTTTACACCGTCAACTTCTTTCAAGATTACTTGCGGACGAGATACACCCATCTCGAAGCCTTCACGACGCATGTTTTCAATCAGAACTGAAAGGTGAAGTTCACCACGGCCAGATACTTTGAAACGGTCTGGAGAATCAGTATCTTCAACACGTAATGCTACGTTGTGAATCAATTCGCGGTCTAGACGTTCACGGATATTACGTGAAGTAACGAATTTACCTTCTTTACCAGCAAACGGTGAGTTGTTTACTTGGAATGTCATGGTTACTGTAGGTTCGTCTACAGACAATGGCGGTAAAGCTTCAACATTTTTAGGATCACAAATTGTGTCAGAAATGTTAAGTGCATCAATACCAGTTACACAAACGATGTCACCAGCATTTGCTTCTTCAATATCTACACGGTCTAAACCATGGTAACCCATAATTTTTAAGATACGACCGTTACGAGTCTTACCTTCTTTATCGATTACAGTAACTTGCGTATTTAATTTTACTGAACCACGTTGAATACGACCCACACCGATAACACCTACGAAGCTGTTATAGTCAAGTGAAGACACTTGCATTTGGAATGGACCATCAACGTCAACTGCCGGCGGTTCAACGATGTCTACGATTGTTTGGAACAATGGAGTCATGTCATCAGCAAGTTCTTCTGGAGAAGGACCTGCAACACCACGTAAGCCTGAAGCGTAAACAATTGGGAAGTCTAACTGTTCGTCAGTAGCACCCAGGTTGTCGAACAAGTCAAATACTTGGTCAATTACCCAGTCTGGACGCGCGCTTGGCTTGTCTACTTTGTTAATGATTACGATTGGCTTTAGACCGCTTGCAAAGGCTTTTGATGTCACAAAACGCGTTTGTGGCATTGGACCTTCTTGAGAGTCAACAAGAAGCAATACACAGTCAACCATTGACATTACACGTTCAACTTCACCACCGAAGTCTGCATGTCCCGGGGTGTCCACGATGTTAATGCGATATTCAGTGTTTGTACGCGCATCTAACCATTTAATTGCAGTGTTTTTTGCAAGAATGGTAATACCACGTTCACTTTCAATAGCGCCAGAATCCATGACACGCTCGATCTCACCCGCGCGATCACCGAGAGCACCTGATTGTTGCAAAAGTTTGTCTACAAGAGTGGTTTTACCATGATCGACGTGCGCAATAATGGCGATGTTACGGAGAGTTTTAATATCTGACATGTATATTCGATGCATATTTAATTTGAGGGCAAATTATACAGAAAAATACAAAGTTTTAGTAGTGACAGTTCAGTGACAGTTACAAGTTTTTTTGACAAATCAGGCTTTTTTTCATTTGTAATGTCCTGTAACTCGATTAGAATAACGGCAAATTGCTGCTGTACCTTCTTACATGTCTGATTTAAATACCCTTCCCGAACAAAAAGAGCGCCTTGATTTGGTCTATGGATTGAATGATCGCCCTCAACCCGTCATCGCGTTTTTGGCTGCACTGCAACATTTACTTGCAATTATTGTCCCGATTGTCACGCCCGGTTTGCTGATTTGTTTAGCCCTCGGTGTTTCAAAAGAAGACACCAATATGATTCTTTCAATGTCATTGGTGATCTCGGGCATTGCCACCTTTTTACAATGTAAGAAGGTCGGTCCTTTTGGGGCAGGTTTGCTGATTGTTCAAGGTACCAGCTTCAACTTTATTGGCCCAATTATAGGGATTGGCTCGGCAATGGTCGCTGCGGGTACCCCGGTTGAAGCCGTCATGGCCTCTATTTTTGGTGTGGTGATTGCTGGCTCATTTATTGAAATGGGTGTTTCACGCGTCTTACCTTGGGTGAAAAAGCTCATTACTCCGCTTGTTACGGGTATTGTTGTTCTGCTGATTGGTTTGACCTTGATTAAAGAAGGTCTAATTAGTATGGGGGGCGGTTATCAGGCAATGAGCGATAAAACGTTCGCTAACGCTGATAACCTGATCATGTCATGTAGCGTTCTGGCGGTTATTATTATTTTGAATCGTATCCGTATTACTTGGGTAAAAAGCTCGGCGATTCTAATTGCTTTAATCATTGGCTATACCCTTGCAGGCTTCATGGGACATCTTGATTTTTCCGGCTTAAAAGATGCACCAATTGTTCAAATTCCGACCCCGATGCACTTTGGTTTAAGTTTCTCCTGGAGCTTGTTTATTCCAATGGCATTTATTTATCTGGTAACGTCGCTAGAAGCGATTGGTGACATCACCGCAACTTCTAAAATTTCAAACCAACCGGTAGATGGTCCGAAATGGATGGAACGTATTAAAGGTGGTGTACTTGTAAATGGTGCAAACTCTTTCTTAGCCGGTATTTTTAATACTTTCCCAAGTTCTGTATTTGCACAAAATAACGGTGTGATTCAACTGACGGGTGTTGCCAGCCGTTATGTCGGTATCTGGATTGCAGCTTTATTGGTGATTCTTGGATTGCTTCCTGCGGTTGCGGGTGTCATTCAAGCGGTTCCTCAAGCCGTGTTGGGTGGTGCTGTTATGGTAATGTTTGGTGCTGTTGCAGCTTCTGGGATCAATATCCTTTCAGGTGTGCAACTTGACCGTCGTGCGTTATTGATTATTGCAATCTCACTTGCCCTCGGTTTGGGGGTTGCACAAGTGCCACAAATTCTTGAACACTTGCCTGAATTATTCCGTAACATCTTCAGTTCAGGTGTGGCTACAGGGGGTATTGCAGCATTGTTATTAAATATTATTCTTCCTGAGTCGAAGAAATAATTTCATTTCAGCATCAACTCTGCCCAGCATTGTCTGGGCAGAGTTTTTCAATGGCGAGATAAAAAAATGGATCCAAGAAGTGAAGTTGTCATTCGACAGCATGAATATCTTTCAGGACGTATATTGTTGGTTAATGCACCAACAGATGACTTACTTTCCAATTTAGAGAAAGACATTACTCCCTGTTTATGGACATGGAATTATAATGAATTTCAATATTTTCAGTCACAACAAGCCAATGTCCATTTTGGTGTCGACCTTCCTGAGGCTGATTTTGATCAAGCGATCATTTTTGTGCCGAAGTCAAAAGAATTATTAAATTATATCTTACACAATGTCGTAAGCCGTTTAAGTTTAGGTTCTTCTATCTTTCTGGTTGGTGAAAAAAAAGCCGGTGTCGAACGCGCAGCCAAACAACTGCAACCTTATGGCAAAGCCCTTAAACTCGATAGCGCACGTCATTGTCAAATGTGGCAACTCACCATTGAATCAACAGTGACTGCGAAAACTTTGGCAGATTGGGCGCAGCAATATACGGTCGCGACGCCTAGAGGTGATTTAACCATCTGCGCTCTTCCGGGTGTATTTAGTCAAAATCGCTTAGATCTAGGCACAGCCGTATTGTTGCCTTTTTTATCGCAAGTGACTTCAGGTAAAATTGCTGACTTTGGCTGTGGTGCGGGGGTAATCAGTGCTTATTTAGCTAAACTGAATCCTAAAAACCGAATTTTCGCGATGGATGTCGATGCCTTTGCGTTGGCGTCTACCCGAATGACCTTTGAAAAAAATGATCTTGCACCAGAACAACTTGAAATTACCGCAGTGACAGGTATTGAGGATGCTCCTCTCTTCTTGCATGCCATCGTCAGCAATCCCCCTTTCCATCAGGGTATTCAAACCAATTACAACGCCAGTGAAAGTTTATGCAAAACTTCACGACGTCATTTAAAATCGGGCGGCGAATTATGGATTGTAGCAAACCGCTTTTTAAATTATCCATTATTAATTGAGCAGAATTTTGGTCAGTGTACAACCAAAGCCGATCAACAAGGCTTTAAAGTGTTGTTCGCTAAAATGCAAAAAAATGTTAAGGAACAATGATGAGCGAAACAGATCAACCCCACCTGCAGCGTAAGCTTGGTGCTCGCCATCTCAATATGATTGCCATTGGCGGTTCCATCGGTACAGGATTATTCTTGGCTTCTGGTGCAACCATTGCAAATGCAGGTCCTGGCGGCGCATTACTTGCTTATGCCCTAATTGGTTTAATGATTTATTTCTTAATGACGAGTTTGGGCGAGTTGGCCACACACAACCCCACTTCAGGTGCATTTTTCACCTATGGGACTAAATATGTGGAAGGTGGTTTTGGATTCGCTTTAGGCTGGAACTATTGGTACAACTGGGCCATCACCGTTGCTTTTGAACTGGTTGCGGTACAGTTTATTATGAAATTCTGGTTCCCTGATATTCCAGGCTTCTACTGGAGTGCCATTTTTCTGGCCATTATTTTTGGTATTAATGCCCTGACGGTCAAAGGCTTTGGTGAAACTGAATTCTTATTCTCTTTGGTCAAAGTCATTGCGATTATTGTCTTTATCATTATTGGTATTGCCATGATTGCCAAAATCATGCTGACCCCGGATATGGTCACTTTCTCCAACTGGACTAAAGGTGATGCACCGTTTGTTGGCGGCTTACAAGCCATGATTGGTGTGGCCATGATTGCCGGCTTCTCGTTCCAGGGAACCGAGATGGTGGGGGTTGCAGCGGGTGAATCTAAAGATCCTAAAAAAACTATCCCTGTTGCCATCAAGCAAATTTTCTGGCGTATTTTATTGTTTTACGTAGTGTGTATTTTCATTATCGGCACCTTAGTTGCTTATGATGATCCACGTTTATTACAAGCCGCTGCCAGTGAAAATATCACCCTTTCACCCTTTACATTGTTGTATGAAAAAGCAGGTTTTGCCTTTGCTGCAGGTTTAATGAATGCGGTGATTCTGACTGCAATATTGTCTGCAGGTAACTCAGGTATGTATTCATCTACGCGTATGCTATTTGATATGGCACGTCAGGGACGCGCACCGAAATGGTTTGCTAAACTCGACCCTCGTGGCGTACCGATGAATGCGCTTTATGCCACCACTGCAATTGCTGCACTCTGCTTTTTGACGACATTTATTGGCGAACAAGAAGTGTTTAACTGGCTGCTGAATATGTCCGGGATGTGTGGTTTTATTGTCTGGTTAGGTATTGCCATTTCACATTACCGTTTCCGTAAAGGCTATTTAGCACAAGGCTATAAACTTGAAGATTTAGCTTATACAGCCAAGTTTTTCCCTTTTGCACCATGGTTCGCCTTCATTCTCTGCTCGATCATTATTCTAGGTCAGAACTATGAAGCATTGATTGGTGGAAAAATTGACTGGTTAGGTTTGCTTTCAACTTATATCAGTATTCCGCTCTTTCTTGTGATCTGGTTAGGGTATAAATGGAAACATAAAACCAAACTGATTCCATATCAAGAAATGGATGTTCAACCTGTAAATGTAGAACGTGATTGAGCTTTTATTTAAAAAAACAGCCTTAGGGCTGTTTTTTTATACTACTGTCCTTGCCACTTGAATGCACTTTTATAATACCGAACCTGCTGCAAAAAATTGTTTTAAAGCAAAACTAACTTCATTCTTATGCGTAGTACACAAACCATGTGAAGCGCCTTTAATTTGCTCCTCTACGCCGTGCTTTAAAAGTTTTAATGTGTGTTGACTACAAATTTCTGGAGGTACAATTTCATCTGCAGTCCCATAAAGCACCAAAGTCGGCACCGTGATCTGTTTTAAATCTTCGCGCAAATCTGTTTCTGAAAAAGCCTCAATACAATCATAATGTGCTTTGATCGACCCCTGCATAGCGATACGCCAAAAATTTTGCACTACACCTTCAGATTTTTTATTGAATAATTTGTCGTAACCATAAAACTTCTTAGCAAAATCCAGATAAAAATCAGCTCTGTTATCCAATAAATTTGCACGCATTTCATCAAATACTTCTGGATCAACTCCGTCTGGATAATCCTCTCGCTTAATCATTAAAGGAGTTACAGCAGCAATTAACGCAAGCTTAGTGACCTTCTGCTGTCCATATTTTGCCGTATAACGGGTGACAACTGCTCCACCGGTAGAATGCCCAACTAAAGCAAAATTATCTAAATTCAAATGTTCAATCAATTGATGTAAATCTTTTGCATATTGGTCAATAGTATGTCCAGCCCATGGTTGACTTGACCGCCCATGTCCACGCCGATCAAATGCAATGACCCGATAGCCATGTTCAGCTAAAAATAACATTTGGTCTTCAAAAGCATCACTGGATAAAGGCCATCCATGTGAAAAGACAATTACAGCACCCTCCCCCCAATCTTTATAATAAATGGAGCTGCCATCTTCAGTCGTTAGCATCTGTGTCATTGCTTACCCTGTTTTTATTGTATAGGAATATTTATTAGAACAAGATAAAAATAAAACAGTGTATTAAACAAGTTATGCTTATGTAGCGAGTATAAAAAAAGCAGCCCTAAGGCTGCTTTTTTCAGATCAGATCAATAATTAATTATTGAGCTTGAGTTGGTTCAGCAACAACTGTGCGGCTACCAGAAATTGTCGCGAATACACGACGGTTCATAGCACGGCCTTCTTTAGTGTTGTTGTCAGCAATCGGTTGATCCCAAGCGAAACCTTGAGTAGACAAACGAGCTGGATCTACATTGTATTCATTTACAAGTGAAGATTTAACAGAGTTAGCACGAGCTAAAGATAAACGTTCGTTCAATGCACGTGGACCAGTGTTATCTGTATGGCCTTCGATGCGAGCAGTAGCGTTTGGATATTCAACTAACTTCTCAGCAACTTTAGCAATTTCTGGTTTGTACTGATCTTTGATGTTTGATTTGTTTGTATCAAAGAACACACGAAGTTCCATGTTAAGGTCTTCGGTCAACTCTTGTGGAGCTGGTTGAACTGGAGCTACAGGTTCAACTGGCGCAACTTCAACTACAGGAGCAGCTGGCTTCAAGTGACCACCAAGAACTACGTTAAGACCAGCTAAAGCTGTATAGTTCCAGAAATCTTCATCGATGTTATAGGTAGCACGAGCTTCAGTACGAAGAGATAAAGCATCGTTTAAGCGCCAGAAAGCACCAAGACCAGCATTACCTAAAGTACCTTCTTCTTCAAGACCACGTGTATCACGACCAGCAGCACTATCAAGCTCATATTTATAGTGACCAGCACCTAACAATACATATGGCTTGATTTTGCTGTCGTAATTTTTAGTGATCAAATCAGAAGTAGCATAGAAGTTACCATTGATTTGAGTTTGTTTATATTCACCCTGGTTGAAATCTGAATCACCTTTAACTTGGTTATATTCAGCTTCAAAACCTAACCATGGAGTTAATTCAACACCAAGTGCAGCACCAACGAATAAATCGTCTTGAAGCTCTTGGCCACCATTTGTTAGGTTGCCACGGCTGTTATTGTGTTGAGTGTCTTGGAAAGTGTAACCAAGCATTAATGGTGTAATAGTTACGCCAGCGTTAGCAGCAGCTAAAGGTGCAGCAACGAGCATTGCTAATGCAATACGACTCATTTTCATGGAATTATCCTCCAGAGATAACAATTGTTGTTCAAGCTCAAGCCTAAATTTGGGCTATCCTGAGATAGGCTTTCCAATACCCCAGTTTTATTTTTAAGCCATTCACTTTGAATCATACAAACACTTTATTTTTTTTCCAAGTGCTTGATAATTTTAATCAAGTAAATTATTGACAAAATTACTTACAATTTCCGTTGTAATTCGGTAATTTTTTACTCAATTTATTCTTATGAATAGCTTATTGTCACTTGCTAAATTATTTTAACAGCTTTCTTAAAAGTTGAGTAATAAATATTAGCTTTAAAAAACCATTAAAAAACAAAATATTAATAACACAAATAACTAAAATAATATATTACAAGGTTAATTTAATGATTTCCAAACAAAAAAATGGTTTTACGCTCGTTGAACTCATCGTTACGCTCGCTATTTTAGCGATTATGACGACCATCGCTTTACCTTATTTTCACGACATAATGGCAAGACAAGAAGTCAAAAATATTACAAACAAATTGATTTCAAGTATTCAATTAGCAAAATCCCATGCTGCCATACATCACACCAATGTCGTGCTCTGTCCTAGCCAAAATAAAGTGAGTTGCCAAGCAAGTCATTGGAATTCAGGTTTTATTGTTTTTTTAGATAGTAATAAAAATAGACAGGTGGATGCGGATGAAAAAATTGTCTTTACGGAATCAACTGAGCTGAAATATGGAAATTTAGATTGGAGAGGTACGTTAAGGACGCCAAGTGTAACTTTTCAAGCTGAAAATGGGCTTCCGAATGGATCAAATGGCAGTTTTTATTATTGTTCTCATTATCAACAAACTCACTATAAAATTTTATTGAGTAGGATGGGACATACCCGTATTGAGAATCCACTCACTTGCTAAAAACTTATCAGTCTAAAGGCGTAGAACAAACAGACTTTATTCCTGTTCATTTTTCCATATACTGCTTATGTTTGTAAAACAATCCCCTAAAAAGTAAATCTCGGAGAGAACAAAAATGACAGACATCGTAATTGTAAATGGCGCACGTACAGCTATGGGCGGTTTTCAGGGTAGCTTAGCGGGTTTAACAGCGCCTGAGCTTGGTGCAGCTTCAATTAAAGAAGCAATTGCGCGTGCAGGATTACAACCAACGGATGTCGAAGAAGTCATTATGGGCTGTGTACTCCCTGCCGGTTTAAAGCAAGGCCCTGCGCGTCAAGCAATGCGTCAAGCCGGTCTGCCTGATTCAACTGGAGCAGTCACCATCAATAAACTCTGTGGCTCGGGCATGAAAGCTGTCATGCAGGCTGCCGATATGATCAAAGCAGCTTCTGCTGAAATTGTGGTGGCTGGCGGTATGGAATCAATGAGCAATGCACCTTATGTGTTGACCAAAGCACGTGCAGGCTATCGCATGGGCCATGGTGATGTGAAAGATCACATGTTCCTCGATGGTCTAGAAGATGCTGAAACAGGCCGCTTGATGGGTTCATTCGCTCAAGACATGGCAAACAATAAAGGCTATACCCGTGAACAAATGGATGATTTTGCCATTCGTTCTTTAAAACGTGCTCAGACTGCTATTACTGAAGGCTATTTTGCCGATGAAATTGTTCCAGTTACCGTGAAATCTCGTAAAGGCGATGTGGTTGTAGATAAAGATGAGCAACCTTTTAATGCCAATATCGATAAAATTCCAACTTTACGTCCTGCATTTGCAAAAGACGGGACAATTACTGCTGCAAATGCCAGCTCAATTTCAGATGGTGCTTCTGCCCTAGTATTGACCTCTTCAGAACATGCTACGGCAAAAGGTTTAAACCCTTTGGCAAAAATTGTGGCATATGCTTCGAATTCACAACATCCTTCTGAATTTACTATTGCTCCTGTAGGTGCAATTCAAAAAGTTCTAGATAAATCGGGGTGGAAGGTTGAGGATATTGACCTATGGGAAATTAATGAAGCCTTTGCAATGGTAACGATGTGTCCGATCGACGAATTCAAGTTAGATCCTGAGAAAGTGAACATCAATGGAGGAGCATGTGCTCTCGGTCATCCTGTCGGATCTACTGGTTCGCGTATAATCTTAACCTTAATCCATGCGTTGAAACGTACAGGTGGCAAACGTGGTATTGCGGCACTGTGTATCGGTGGCGGTGAAGCAACTGCTGTGGCGATTGAATTGCTTTAACTTCCTTGCGAAGCAGTGCTTCTCATCTCTCCCCTAAGGAGAAAGCATAAAAAAATCTCTCCACTTGGAGGGATTTTTTTATGCTTACACTTTTTCATATTTTTATTATCAAAATTTAAGCTTAAGCCTGCTAAATTAAATCTGAACAAAACAACAAAAACAGGCTTTTCCATGCAACTCAATCATTACCTCAACTTCCAAGGTGAAACAGAAGCTGCTTTCAACTTTTATAAGTCAGTTTTTGGTGGCGAATTTTCGAATCTTACCCGTTATGGCGAGCTACCTGCTGAAGAAGGTGTTACGCTTTCTGAAGCGGATAAAAATCTTATTCTGCACGTTTCGCTACCCATCAATGAATTTACAGAACTGATGGCATCCGATACCAATGATCAATTCTGTGCGCAAAAAAACACTGTTTTCACTAAAGGCAATAATCACTATATTTCGATTAATCTAAATGCCGATGAACAAGTTGAAGCACAACGCTTGTTTGAGGCTTTATCTGTCAATGGACAACTAGAAATGCCCTTGGAAAAGACGTTTTGGGGTGCGTTATATGGTGCATTTACAGATCAGTTTGGGATTAAATGGATGATTAACTGTCAACTCGAAGCAATGTGAGATTAAATTCCTCTAAATATCAGACCTAAAAAAGCCGGAATTACTCCGGCTTTTTTTAATTTTCACGGCAACTTAATTCAAATTAAGCACCTGTTTGATAACGTGCTTGTGCAACGGCAGTAGATGCTTGATACGGATTTTTAAAATCATTTAAGCCTTCAGCCGCTTCCAAAATATCTTTACCTTCTTTAACCACGAAAGTATCGAAGCCTGAACGTTTTAAATAGTTCAACACATCTTTAAAGATATCGCCAGTCGCGCGAAGTTCGCCTTGATAACCTTGACGACGCAACAAGGCTGCAAATGAATAACCACGGCCATCATTAAAGCCTGCAAACTCGATAAAGATTGCATCTAACTGGTCAAGCGGGAATTCATTGACTTCAGGAGAAGCATCAACAGTAATGTACAAAGCTTTTTTGCCAGATACATTTGCCAATTGATCAAGCTGTTCTACAGTCAGAACCACGTCACCTTGCGGTAAAATCCCATCTTCACCAATCAATTGATAAGTGTTGTCTGCAATCGTGCCATCTTTAGAGAGCACTTTTAGCGCAGTATTAAGCATATGCACGCTCCTTAAACGGTTGAATGCCAACACGACGGTAAGTTTCGATAAATTCTTCCCCATCAGCACGCAAATCGAGATAAGTATTCAAAATTTCTTCTACTACATCCGGTACACGATCCGCTGCAAATGATGGCCCCAAGATATCACCAATTGAAGCATCATGATCGGCATTCCCACCTAAAGTAATTTGGTAGAATTCAGCGCCTTTTTTATCAACACCTAAAATACCAATATTACCAACATGGTGATGACCACAGGCATTCATACAACCTGAAATATTCAAGTCGATGTGACCGAGGTTATATACGGTATCTAAGTCATCAAAACGACGCGAGATCGCTTCAGAAATTGGAATTGATTTTGCATTTGCCAGCGAGCAGAAGTCACCGCCGGGGCAGCAAATGATGTCCGTTAAGAAACCAATGTGTGCACGTGCAAGGTTGTTTTGCTCAAGAATTTGCCACAATTCAAACAAGTCTTTTTGCGGAACATCAACAAGCGAAATATTTTGTTCATGTGTGGTACGAAGTTCACCGAAAGTGTACTTGTCTGCCAAATCAGCAATCAAATTCATTTCTTCAACGGTCATGTCACCTGGTGCAATACCAGCACGTTTAAGCGAAATCGTTACAATACGATAGCCTTTTACTTTATGGGTATTGGTATTGATATTGAACCATTGCTTGAATTTTGGATGCGCAGCAAACTGTTCAGTGAAGTCTTCATCTGCATAAGCTTGATAATCAAATGGCGTGAATTCTTCATCCAGCTTTTTCAAGATTTCAGGCTGAATTTTCAAAGTCTGAATAGTATGAGCAAATTCGGCTTCGACTTTTTCAGCAAATACAGCAGGCGTTAAAGCTTTCACTAAAATTTTAATACGAGCTTTGTATTTGTTGTCACGGCGGCCGTGTAAGTTGTAGACACGAAGGACGGCTTCAAGATAAGCAATTAAATCTTCGCGTGGCAGGAAGTCACGAATAAAGCTACCAATGACTGGGGTACGACCGAGGCCACCACCGACTTTAATTTTATAGCCGATCTCGCCTGCTTCATTTTTCACGATATACACACCGATATCATGGAATGAAACCGCTGCACGGTCTGTTTCAGCCAATGCAGACACCGCAATTTTAAATTTACGCGGCAAGAAAGCAAATTCTGGATGGAAGGTTGACCATTGACGAATCAATTCACAGGTTGGACGCGGGTCGGCAATTTCACCAGCAACCACACCAGCATACTGGTCAGTTGTGGTATTACGAATACAGTTACCCGATGTTTGAATGGCATGCATTTGAACTGTTGCCAGTTCTGCCAACATGTCAGGTACATTTTCTAGTGCAGGCCAGTTAAACTGAATGTTTTGACGTGTTGATACATGTGCATAACCACGGTCATAGTCTTTAGCCAAATCCGAGATTTTACGGAGCTGGTTCGAGTTCATCAGACCATAAGGCACAGCAATACGTAACATTGGCGCATAACGTTGCACGTATAAACCATTTTGGAGACGTAGCGGACGGTATTCATCTTCCGTCAATTTACCCGCTAAATAACGTTCCGTTTGGTCACGGAACTGTGCAACACGTTCATTGATCAGTTGCTGATCGAAATCAGTATATAAATACATGGCGTACAGCTAGTAGGTTCATTATAACGGCTGACAGCATAACGAGATTTAACCTATCAACAAAATGCGTTTTTTACATATTTAATAGCGGTTTTATTGATAAGCATGTCTGGATTTCACTGATATAGCCACTTACAGCCGAATCCTGCTACTTCTAATCAGATTTGATGTTGTTTTCACTTGTTTATCATTATTTTTCATATAGAAAATAAATTTTGAAATTCTCCCCTGTAAATATTCCTATTTTTATATGAAAAATTTAAGTTTTTTAAAATGATGAAATTAATCTATAAAAAAAGCCTGACGAATCAGGCTTTTTTATTTTAATGATTATTTCTTTTGATCAGGTAAAGCATAGGCTACTAAATAATCGCCCATTTTAGTCCCGAATGAACCATGCCCACCGGCCATAATCACAACATACTGCTTACCGTTAATTTCGTAAGTCATTGGAGTTGCCTGTCCACCTGCTGGTAAACGTCCTTCCCACAACTGATCCCCATTGGTCACATTAAAGGCACGAATATAGTTATCTTGCGTACCCGCAACGAACATCACGTTACCCGCCGTAGAGATTGAACCACCCAGACCGGGAACACCAATTTTAACTGCTGGCAACTGGAACAAGTTCGGCAAGCTGTCACGGATTGTACCAATACGTTTTTTCCAGACCACCTCATGGGTATTCAGATCCACACCCGCTACAAATCCCCAAGCTGGCTGTTTACAAGGTAAACCCAGTGGTGACAGGAATGCTTTAATTTCCACACCGTAAGGCACGCCATACATCGGTTGAATCCCGGCTTCTGTACCTGCACCTTTCGCAGTTTGTTTACGGTTTGGATCTTCAGGAATCAGTTTAGACACAAATGGCAAGCCGATTGGATTCATCAACGCAACCTGACGGTCTTGGTTGACAGACATGCCACCCCATTCGAATACACCAAGGTTGCCCGGGAAAACCAAAGTACCATTTTCAGAAGGTGGGGTATAAATACCATCATAGTTTAATGATTTGAAGTAAACACGACACATCAGCTGGTCAAACATGGTTGCGCCCCACATTTGCTTGTCGGTCAATTTATCTTGTGGCGCAAGATCAAAATCAGAGAATGGCTGAGTTTTAGAGTAGAACTCGCCTTTGGTTTGTGGACCACGTTTCACAGTTTGTGGTACAGCACGCTCTTCAATCGGAACGATTGCTTCACCTGTACGACGGTCTAGAACGAAGGCATTTCCTGTTTTAGTCAACACATAGATGGCAGGAACAATATTGCCTGATTTATCTTTGATGTCAGCTAGAGATGGCTGTGATGGCACATCCATATCCCACAAATCGTGATGTGTGGTTTGGAAATTCCAGATCAATTTACCTGTAGATGCATTCAATGCAAGCATTGAGTTTGCATAACGCTCAGCAAGCTCAGTACGGTTGCCCCCCCAAATGTCCGGCGTACCCACACCTGTTGGTACATATACGATATCTAGTTTTTCGTCATAAGCCAGAGGTGCCCAGGCATTTGGTGAGTTTTGAACATATTTTTGACCCGGAGCCGGGATGAGATTCGGATCTTCTGCGCCGGTATCAAATACCCAAAGAAGCTCACCGGTGTTTACGTCATAACCACGGATTACACCAGAAGGTTCTTGTGTTGAGTAGTTATCAGTTGTTGAACCACCAATGATGATGGTGGTACCGGTAATCACCGGCGGTGAAGTTGGGATATAGCCACCTGGATACGGGAATGGCATATCTTTTTGAAGATCGACTTCACCATTTTTACCAAAGTCGGTACAACGCTGACCATTGTCTGCATTGATTGCCACAAGACGACCATCATTCACAGGAAGAATAATTTTACGTGGGCAAAGTACAGAGCTTGATTTTTTACTTTCTAAACTTTTTGCGAATTGAACCGTGTTGTTCGCATCAAAATAAGATACACCACGACATGTTAAATGCTGGAAGGTGTTATCCGCTTTCAACTTCGGATCGAAACTCCATTTTTCCTTACCTGTCGCAGGATCAAGTGCAATCAAACGTTGATGTGTAGTACACATAAACATGTTGTTGCCAATTTTAATTGGCGTTACCTGATTGGTGGTTTCGCCTGAGTCCTTATCGGTTTTCATTTCACCAGTACGGAAGGTCCAGGCAACTTCTAAATCTTTAACGTTGTCGCTGTTAATTTGATTTAACGGAGAATAGCGCACACCCGCTTGAGTACGACCATAAGCAGGCCAGTCTTCAGGGGCTACACCAGTAATGGCTTGCGCTTGTTTTGGCTGTGCAGTTTTAATTTCACCCTTAATTTCTTGTGGATCATTAAAAATTGCATAAATCATCACTACAATGGCGAGGATTAAAGTACCCGCTAAAGCAATTTTAGCTGTTTTCGCCTCAGCAATTCCGCGAGAAACTGCCGGAATCAACAACCATAAACCCAGTAAACCTAAAATATCGAGACGTGGTGCAAGTGCCCAGAAGTCAGTACCTGCTTCCCAAACACCCCAGATGACTGTACCCAGCATTAATGCGGCATACACCCAAAATGCTTTGGAATCCGATTTCTTCAGAAGAACCGCTGTTGCCAACAACAATAAACCGGCAATGATGTAATAAATTGAACCGCCTAGCACTGCTAGCCAGATACCGCCTATCAGCAGGATCAACGCAAATATCGCCAAAATAATGACGCTAAATGTACGCATTCCCGTTCCTGTAGATGGATTATTCATATTAACCACCTTAATCTTTAATTTTTAGTAAGGTTAATCAAAAAGATTCTTCACAACCCTTTTGATTAACCGTATGTACATCAGCTACAAAAATCAGACTCTTTAAAAAAAATTAGAGGTAATCACTGTTGATGATGACCTCTCATTTTTTAAGGCTCTGAATCACCCCTAGAAAGCAGTTTGGAATTTGACTCCGCCAACCCAAGCATTTTCACCGTTTTTATATGCACCAACATGACGAATATACTGAACGTTTGGACGGATCGTTAACCAATTGGTTGCATGTAAACCGTAATAAACTTCTGCATCAATTTCCTCACTACGTTGATCATTCAGACCATCGTTCATATTGATACGTGCAACACCAACTGCAATTTCATCTTTAGGACGAGAATCTATTGCACCTTTATAAACAAGACCTAGGTTTTGCATATCGCTTACAGCATTTGTATCTGAATCATGAACGGTTAAATTCACGAAACCCGTTAAGCCACGAGAAGCATCCCCTTTATGTGCGGTCAGCTGTTGTTTCACAACCACCCATCCGCCTTGCTTATGTGAAGTTTGTAGAGGCTGGCTAATTTCTTGCGCGTCAGCAGTGCTGTAGTAATAACCGGCACGGTATTCACCCGGAAGTTTTTGCTCGCCGACTTTTGGTGTCCAAACTAATTCTGCAGGAATAATTGCACCCTTAGAACCATCCGTGCTGAGGTTAAAACCTTTGCCGCGTTCTAAATTTTCAGGGTTATATTCGTATATACCGACTTGTGCATAAACGTCTGGAGTGACATTGTATTTCACACGTGCAGCCCATTGTGATACAGGCCAGTTGTACCATTGATCACCCACCCAGTTCCCCACTTGTGAACCACAAAGGGCCAGGTTTTGAAAATCACAGTCAAAACTATTGAAGTCTTCACCTTCACCGAAACGACCGACTTTAATATCCAATTTCTGCTCTAAGAATTTTTTCTTGATCCAAAAATCAGTTAAACGCCAAGTTTGACCACGGCCCCACACTTCTTGGGTAGAACTTAAATGACCACTTGCTACACCAGTCGATTGACCATTTAAAGCATCGGAAGTATTAGACAGTGAATGACCATTACGCTCAGTAATGTTAATTTGAGCTTCAGTATCTTTCCATCCAGAAATCTTTTCCAAGTCTAAGTGCACACCAATTGCAAACTGGTCTGCGTATTCAGTTCCGTGACTTGAGGCATATTTTGCATTGAGTAAAGTTGCCATTTCACTGGTATAACCGAAGCTGAAATCGTAGCCTTGTTTTTGCAATGTAGTACGCTGACCGTTCCAGTCACCGAGCATCCACGGACTTTCTGCATCAAATGCATCACTTGCGTGTGCTGCCGCAATACCAGATAAAAAAGCAGTTAATGCAACTGAAACCGCCTTTATTTTAGGAGATAAGTGCATATAAGTAACCATAATTTATTTATATGTATTTTGTATATGTTACGCCTATTTTTTGTGAGACTGGTCAATTTTTTCTTCACATTCTTTTAACTTTTTGATTAAAGGTTTTTAACCATTTGATAAAATAAGAGAAAAATAATCACCATTTTCCTTCCCCGAGTCGCTGTCCAGCGAATTTATAGACATTTTCTGATCGGGAGAACTTAATTGGACAACTTAACTGTTGCTCTGTCTGTTCTGAATTTGTATCCAAAGGTACTTCAACTGTCCATTGTCGTTGCTTGGCAAGTTCAGAATCTAGTGCTTCATCCAAATGCAGTACAGGCTCAACACAAATGTCTTGCGCTGCGAAAATCGTCTGCCACTCAGCAAAATCTTTAGATTTTATTTTGTCCTGAATCGCTTGCTTAACCATTTGTCGATCTGACTCATCGAAAGAAGCACCTTTTTCTAGAAGGACTGGAAGTTCTAAAATCGTGGCCAAGCCGGACATAAATTGTGGTTCTAAACTCCCCACAGACAAGTAACGGCCATCTTGGGTCTGATAATAATCATAAAAAGTACCCCCATTTAAATGCCCTCTTTCCGCAGACTGTTTGCTTTTTCCAGCCAGTGATGCGGCGGCTGCCATATTATTTAAGGTGGCCACACAGTCGGTCATCGAAATATCAATATATTGTCCCTGTCCGCTACGTTGACGTTCAATTACCGCAGACAGAATTCCGATTACTGCGTGTAAAGAGCCCCCGGCAACATCTGCAATTTGAATGCCCATCGGGGGTGGACCACTGTCTTGTCGACCGCTATGACCTGCAATTCCAGACAGCGCAAGATAATTGATATCGTGGCCGGCTTTATCTTTATAGAGTCCGGTTTGCCCATAACCGGTAATAGAGCAATAAATCAGTCGCGGATTAATTGCGGCAAGGCTTTGATAATCCAAGCCGAGCCGTTGCATTACCCCGGGTCTGAACTGCTCAATCACAATGTCAAATTCAGAAATTTTCTGTTTAATGGACGTAATGTTTTGAGGATCTTTTAAATCCAGCGCTATGGATTGTTTATTTCGATTCAAATAACTATGCGCAGTCGCTTGTCCATTGGCATAAGGTGGCAATAAACGGATTAAATCCGGACGTGTTGGCGATTCCACATGAATAACCTCTGCACCCAAGTCAGCTAAATATAATGTCGCGAACGGTCCCGGCAAAAGGGTAGAAAAATCGAGAACTTTTAATCCTTTTAAAGCAGCTTCCATGTAATTTTTACTCTTTTATGTTGATTTTTTTCCCATATTAGAAATATAAATGCAACAAAACAATGTCATGTTCAGCCATTTACCTTGATCATTTCGGCAAATTAATATGTAGATAAGGTAAAATATATATTGTAAATTGCCACCCAAACATTTTTTAGTGTCATTTAGGTCAACTACAAGTGAATATAAAATTAGGTCAACTGCCAGTGAATATAAAAGATAAAGAAACTGAAGACTTTAATATAAGTCGCGATACGATTAGTATCCACTTCGTAAATGCGGCTTTAACAGGCGTAAAACGTCTAGGTATGGACGTCGAAACTTTATTGTCACATGTAGGCATTGAACCCGACTTATTACGTCAACCTAAAGCACGTATTTCTCCTGAGCAATACACCCGATTTGTCAAGATGTTATGGATGGTGACTCAAGACGAACATATGGGCTTTGATATACAGCCACGTCGCTTGGGCACTTTTGCCATTATGTGTCAGTTGATTATTCACGCGAAAACGCTAGGAGACGCTTTAGATCTTTCTGCACAATTCTATAAACTGTTTGGTGATGAATGGTCGGTGACTATAGAACGTGATAAACACGAAGCACGTCTGGTTCCTCATGTTCCCCAAAGCATGGATCCCGACCATTTCATTACCGAAAGTATGTTGATGATTTGGCACGGTTTAGCTTCTTGGCTAATTGAACGCCGTATTCCACTAGAACGTGTGCACTTCGGCTATCCACGCCCTGCACATGCCGATGAATACGATGCACTGTTCTTTGCCCCGGTGATGCAGTTTGATGCAGCACGCACCGAAATTACCTTTGCAGCTGATTATCTGGATTTACCACTGCGTCAAACTGAAGAGAATCTGGAAGAATTCTTAAAAGCCGCACCGGCTCAATTACTGGTCAAATTCAAAAATACCAACTCTTTAACTTCACGTATTCGTGACGTCCTCAAGAGCCAAATTGGTGAAGAAATGCCAACCTTGAATGATGTGGCGTCTATGCTGTACTTGTCGCCACAAACTTTACGTCGTCGTTTGGCTGCAGAAGGCAAAAGCTATCAAGGTGTTAAAGATGCATTACGCCGTGATGCTGCCATTCACCTTCTACTTAACCCAGGTTTAACCCTGGAAGATGTTGCACAACAAGTCGGTTTCAGTGAAACCAGTACTTTCCACCGTGCATTTAAGAAATGGACTGGAGTAACACCTGGACTGTATCGCCAATTACACGGCTATCATTAATCATTTAGCTGCATAACAGTTTCTCCGCCCAGACTAAATGTCTGGGCTTTTTTATTGGCTAAAAAACTCATTTGATCTGATCCGTTCTTGTCATTGCACTTCAAAAATTAATCATTACACTCGAAAAGTATAACAATTTAAAAGTCATAACAAAGGAACAGCTATGAGCGAGGCTTACATCATTGATGCCATTCGCACACCACGCGGAAAAGGAAAAAAAGAGGGTTCACTGCATCAAGTGAAACCGATTACCCTACTGACCACTTTGCTCAATGAATTGAAAGACCGTCATCAATTTGATACATCAAAAGTCGATGATATTGTACTGGGCTGTGTCACCCCGATTGGTGATCAAGGGGCTGATATTGCTAAAACAGCGGCCATTGCGGCAGGTTGGGACAATGATGTGGCGGGTGTACAAATCAACCGTTTCTGTGCCTCAGGACTGGAAGCCGTGAATATGGCGGCCATGAAAATCCGTTCGGGTTGGGAAGATATGGTGGTGGCGGGTGGTGTGGAATCGATGTCGCGTGTGCCAATGGGTTCTGATGGTGGTCCTTGGGCACTGGATCCAGAAACCAACATGGCCTGTGACTTTATTCCGCAAGGGATTGGTGCTGACCTGATTGCCACGATTGACGGTTATAGTCGTGAAGATGTCGACACATTCGCAGCTGAATCACAAAAGAAAGCGGCTGCCGCTCAAGCCAATGGCTATTTCAACAAATCGATTGTGCCAGTTAAAGACAAAGCAGGCGTGACGATTTTAGCCCAAGACGAGTTTATTAAGCCGACAACTACGGCAGAGGGTTTGGGCAAACTAAATCCAAGTTTTGCCATGATGGGACAAATGGGTTTTGATGCCATCGCGCTGCAAAAATATCCTGAAGTGGGTACAGTCAACCATGTACATCATGCCGGAAATTCATCCGGTATTGTCGATGGTGCTGCGCTGGTTTTAATTGCTTCAGAAAAAGCAGTGAAAGAACAAGGTTTAAAACCACGTGCCAAAGTACTTTCAACCGCGTTAGTCGGCTCCGACCCTACCATTATGTTGACCGGCCCTGCACCCGCTGCACGCAAGGCTTTAGATAAAGCAGGTCTAAGCATTGATGACATCGACCTGTTTGAAGTTAACGAAGCCTTTGCAGCGGTGGTGATGCGCTTTATTACCGAACTTAATGTTGACCCAGCTAAAGTCAATGTCAACGGTGGTGCGATTGCGATGGGACATCCACTGGGGGCAACCGGTGCGATGATTTTAGGCACACTGCTGGATGAACTGGAACGTCAGGGTAAAAAACGCGGTTTAGCTACGTTATGTGTCGGTGGTGGTATGGGCATCGCAACGATTATTGAATTGATATAAGGAGAACAACAATGAGCGCAATTCAATTTGAAAAAAATGCCGATGACATTGTCATACTCACACTAGATTCTCCCAACCAGTCTGCCAACACCATGAATGCAGATTTCCGTGCAGCACTGGAAGACATTGTTTCCAAGCTGCAAGCAGATGCAGAAATTTCAGGGATCATTTTCCGTTCCGCGAAAAAAACCTTTTTTGCCGGGGGTGACCTTGATGAACTGATTGAGGCAGAGCCGGATCATGCCACCGCATTCTTCAACATGGTTGAAGAGATGAAAGCCAAACTGCGTTATATCGAAACCCGTGGTATTCCTGTGGTTGCCGCACTTAATGGCACAGCACTCGGCGGTGGCTGGGAACTGGCTTTGTGTTGTCATCATCGAATTGCACTGAATGACCCGAAAGCTAAATTTGGCTTACCTGAAGTAACTTTAGGATTATTGCCGGGCGGTGGCGGAATCGTTCGTACTGTACGGCTACTCGGCTTGCAAAATGCCTTTCCACTGTTGATGGAAGGTAAACAATTTAGTGTTGATAAAGCCAAGTCTTTAGGCCTGATTCACGATATTGTGGAAACTGAACAAGAACTGTTAGACAAAGCCATTGCCTGGGTCAAAGCCAATCCCATCTCGCAACAACCGTTTGATATGAAAGGTTACAAAATTCCAGGTGGCTCGCCTTCAACGCCGGCTGTCGCTCAAATGCTTGCGATTGCACCTGCGATGCTGCGTGACAAGACCAAAGGTTGTTACCCTGCCCCTGAAGCAATTATGGCAGCTGCAGTTGAAGGTGCGCAGGTGGATGTCGATACCGCACTGACCATTGAATCACGTTACTTTACTTATCTGGCGACCGGCCAAATTTCTAAAAATATGATCGGCACTTTTTGGCATGGTCTGAGTGCGATCAAATCAGGTGCGAGTCGCCCGAAAGTCATTGCCAAATGGAAAGCCTCTAAAGTCGGTATTTTAGGCGCCGGAATGATGGGTGCAGGGATTGCTTATGCCACCGCATCGAAAGGCATTCCGGTTATTTTAAAAGATATATCAATAGAAGCGGCAGAAAAAGGCAAAGCCTACAGCCAAAAGTTGCTGGATAAAAAAGCCTCTCAAGGTCGTTTAACGGCTGAAAAACGCGATCAAGTTTTAAGTTTAATTACAACCACAGCTTCTGCGGAGGATTTGCAAGGTTGTGACCTGATTATTGAGGCGGTGTTTGAAAATCCAGAACTCAAAGCCAAAGTCACCCAAGAAGCGGAAAGTTATTTGGTAACTGGCGGTGTGATGGCATCGAATACCTCTACCCTGCCAATTACAGGACTCGCTAAAGCTTCTAAGGATGATAGCCATTTCATTGGTCTGCATTTTTTTAGCCCGGTCGATAAAATGCAACTGGTAGAAATCATCAAAGGGCAAAATACCTCAGCGGAAACTTTGGCTAAAGCCTATGACTATGTCCAGCAAATTGGAAAAACCCCGATTGTAGTCAATGACAGTCGTGGTTTCTTCACCAGTCGTGTGTTTGGAAAATTTGTACAAGAGGGCTTAAGACTACTTGCTGAAGGAGTTCATCCTGCCAAGATTGAAATGGCAGTGCTCAAAGCCGGTATGCCTGTTGGTGCCCTTGCGATTCAGGATGAAGTGTCTTTAACCTTGTCTGAACATGTCGCAAATGAGACGCGTAAAGCCCTGCAAGCAGAAGGCGAAGACCTGCCACGTTCTGCTGCAGATGATGTGATTGAAAGCATGATTTATGAGTTTAATCGTAAAGGTAAAGCTGCGGGTGCAGGTTTCTATGAATACCCTGAAAGTGGTAAAAAACATTTATGGGAAGGTTTAAGCCACTGGAAAAAAGAGGTGGAGATATCCGAACAGGAAATGATTGACCGCTTCCTGTTTGTTCAAGCGCTGGATACTTTGCGCTGCTTTGAAGAAGGCGTGTTGGAGTCGGTTGTAGATGCCAATGTTGGCTCGATCTTTGGAATTGGTTTTGCCCCATGGACAGGTGGAGCCATCCAGTATCTGAACCAGTATGGTCTGGAAAAAGCCTTGATCCGTGCCAATACACTTGAAGCGAAATACGGCGAGCGTTTTAAAGCGCCACAATTGCTCAAAGATAAAGTGCATTCTGGCGAGAAAATTTCATAAACCCCCTTCAGTCATAAAGCATTAACGCCCTTTCTTTGGATTGAAGATAAGGGTGTTAATGCATTCAAGGGGGCTTTTGATCATTTAGAATACTTACCTATTTTTTAAGCCTGAATATTTATACCGCTATAAACTTTGACTTCACTTAAATAGAAACCAGCTCCTTGAATTCATTTCACTCGCTTATTTAAATAATGGTTGAGTCACTTATCAGTCGGCTTTGCTTCGATTCTGTGTTATAAAGTTACACAGATTCTGATTTATTTTTATCCATTTTGGTATTTTCTCATGACTGATAATTCTTCTCCTGAAAAATCCCCTTGGGGCTGGAAAGCGCTGATTATTGCCTTTATTTTAAGTGCTTTTTTCCTTGGCTTTTTCTATCTTGCAGTAACCAATGAACCAGATTACATGCCAAGCCAACAGCAAAAAAATACCCAGCAGCATGCATTTAAAAATGCCCCTGCAATGTCTGAAGAAGCATTGGCAGAAGCTAAGAAGCAGAAAGAAATGGATACAGCCCCAGCCACTGCTGAAGATCATCACATGTCTGCAGAAGAACATGCAGCCATGACAGAAGCTGAAACATCAGCTGAACATCAGTCTGGTCATTGATACCTAGATTTATGAAAATAAAAAAGCCACTTTGAGTGGCTTTTTTATTTTATCAAAACTTAAAATTCTTTAATCGCTAAATGCCAGTCGCATATCAATATGTGGAATAGCACAGTCCAGATATTGCTCACCTTCAACGTTAAAACCCAAACTCGCATAAAACTGAATAGCATGCACCTGTGAAGACAGTTTCAGGAATTTTCGCTGTTCAAGTTTAGCTTGTTGAATGATCTGTAGCATCAGCACTTTGCCAATGCCTACGCCGCGATGCGATTTCAGCACCGCCACACGCCCGACGCTGTTATTTTGTAATAATCGTGCTGTCGCAATCGGCTGTTCCTGATCGTAAATTACGAAATGCACGGATACGGCATCTTCAGCATCCCATTCATCTTCAACCGCAATCTGCTGTTCCTGAATAAACACCTGCTCACGAATCAGTTTGGCATCATGTTGCAGTACATCCCAGCTGCCTGAACGGAGGGTCACTTGTGTCATTAAAATCATCTTCCTAAAAACAAAAGCAGCCTCACAACTGCTTGATCAATTTCAAATTAGCATTTACAGCCAATATCCTGCTGATCCCACTGATTATTCAGCAACAATTCAAGTGAATGCTTTTGAATGCCATACATCTCTTTTAGGGCTTGAATCTGAGCCAAGACTGCCTGATCCGGCTCTTGATAATCTTTACGTTTGGTCGCCAAGATCATTTTGTTTTTACTGGTATGCTCGAGTGCTACAAACTCAAATACTTTGGTTTCATAACCGTAAGCTTTGAGTAATAAAGCACGAATGGTATCGGTCAGCATTTCCGCCTGTTGACCTAAATGAATGCCAAATTGCAACATCGGTTTCAGCACTTCCGGGCTTTTGAGCTGGGGACGCAATTCTTTATGGCAACACGGCGCGCACATGATCATTTGGGCATTCAAACGAATGCCAGTGTGAATGGCAAAGTCCGTTGCCACATCACAGGCATGCAAGGCAATCATCACATCCAGATGTTCGGGTTGATAAGTGCGGACATCGCCCTGGAAAAAATCCAGCTGGGTAAATTGCGACTCTTCAGCCACCTTCTGACAGAAACTGACCATTTTATCATTCAGTTCCACCCCGGTAACAAATGGCGTTTGCCCCTGCTTTTCCAGATAATCGTACAAAGCAAAAGTGAGATAACCTTTACCCGAGCCAAAATCGACCACACGTAAAGCATGTTCAGGTTGTGCAATCTGATCTAAAGCGCCCGAGAAAATTTCCACAAATTTATTAATCTGTTTCCACTTGCGCGCCATGCTTGGAATAATCTGCGCTTTCGCATCAGTAATGCCCAAGGGCTGTAAAAAATAGCTGTCTTGATCGACATAGCGATGTTTGGTGCGGTCATGCCCGTGCTGATTTTCTATATTCTGTAGCTTTGATGCAGATTTATTTTTACTCACCGTCAACAGGGCTTTTTTCTTATTCTTTTTAAGTTGCAGCTCTTCTTCATTGGTAAAAAGATTGGCTTGTTTACAGTGCGCCAATAAATCCTGAAGAATTGAGTTGGCTTCTGCTAAAGGATAGTTTTTGGTGATATCTTGGGTCTTATAACGATACAAACCACTTAAAACCGACTGCCCTTGCAGTGAGATGACGCGCAAGGTAATTTTCTCTAGATTTTCAAGTTCACCTTTATATTGACTCAAAATTATTCGATCAAAACTTTGGGTTTCAATGGCTTGCTGAAAAACATCTAAGAATTTTTGTTCCTGAATAGAGGGAGAAGCCAATTGAGACATACAGATCACTCGGATAAATTAAGCGATCAGTTTAAAACTTCTTACTTTAAAGGTAAAACTCCATTACTATACAAGTGTATTTTTAATTATAGAAAATAAATAATCATGACTACTCAACTGCAGTCTTATGATCCACATGAAGAAAAAATAAATGCGATTAGTCATGCACTTGGCGCAGGATTAGCACTTATTGCCAGTATTTTCATGCTGATTAAAGGCAGTTATTTACCGCTCGGGCAGTTTATCGGCTTATGTGTCTATGCCCTGAGCCTGATTTTACTCTTTGCAGCTTCGAGTCTGTACCATTATGCCGAATCACCACAACGCCGGGGCTGGTACAAAAAACTGGATCACACCGCCATTTATTACCTGATTGCTGGAACCTATACGCCTTTCTTGGCAATTGCGATTCCAACGCCAAAAGCCCATTATTTGTTAATCGCGCTATGGGTGATTGCCGGCATTGGTACACTATTCAAGTTAGTTTTCATTCATCGTTTCCAGAAAATTTCACTGATCGCTTATCTGGTCATGGGATGGCTTGCATTGCTGGTAATGGATGATATGCAACGCTTTTTAAGCGATCAAGCTTTAACCTATCTGATCATTGGTGGACTTGCATATACCATTGGTGCATTGTTTTATGCATTAAAAAGAGTAAGATATACCCATGCTATCTGGCATGTTTTTGTATTGATGGGCGCTGGATCACATTTCTTGGCGATCTGTCTTTACGTGATATAACCCTCTATTTCTGCATTTTTTAGCAACCCTAAATCCGTAGATATGAGCTGGTATTTCGTATTTTTTTAAGAAATTACGCCTTTTTTAAAAAGATTACGCTTTTAAAACTAAGTTTTTTTATTTTTAGTAAGTGTAAGGTTTCTCATGGCGTCATCAAATTCTATACCTGCTTCGGAAGAAGTAGCGACAAATTCAAAATTCCGCGTACTGACCGCCAGCTTGGTTGGTACCACAATCGAATTCTTCGATTTTTATATTTATGCCACTGCGGCAGTCATCATTTTTCCGTATTTGTTCTTTCCAGCAAGTACCGATCCAATGACCGCAACCATTCAATCACTTGCAACTTTTGCGATTGCCTTTATTGCCCGCCCGATTGGCGCGGCACTGTTTGGGCATCTGGGTGACCGGATTGGGCGTAAAGCCACATTAGTCGCGGCACTCCTGACTATGGGTATTTCTACCGTATGTATTGGTTTATTACCGACATACGCTCAAATCGGTATTGCAGCTCCCCTATTGCTTGCACTTTGCCGTTTGGGTCAAGGTTTGGGTCTAGGCGGTGAATGGTCGGGTGCCGTTCTGCTCGCAACGGAAAATGCGCCTGAAGGCAAACGTGCCTGGTATGGTATGTTCCCGCAACTGGGTGCACCCATCGGCTTTATCTTGGCTACAGGTTCGTTCCTTACTCTGGGTGCATTCATGTCTGAAGCAGACTTTATGCAATGGGGCTGGCGCATTCCGTTTATCTCAAGTTCATTATTGGTGATTGTCGGTTTATGGATTCGTTTAAAACTGCATGAAACACCAGCGTTCCAAAAAGTATTGGACAAGCAAAAAGAAGTTAATATTCCATTTAAAGAAGTAACCACTAAACATTGGCGTATGCTGATTTTAGGCACGATTGCGGCAATCTGTACTTTCGTTGTGTTCTACTTGACCACAGTGTTTGCATTGCAATGGGGTACCAAACAGCTCGGCTATAGTCGTGAAGAATTCTTACAACTACAGCTGGTTGCAACCTTGTGTTTTGCTGCATTTATTCCGCTTTCTGCCGTATTTGCGGAAAAGTTTGGTCGTAAAACCACCTCTATTGCGGTGTGTATTGTATCTGCTATTTTCGGTCTTTTCTTTGCCGATATGCTGGAATCCGGAAGCACGCTCGTGGTGTTTTTATTCTTATGTATTGGTTTAGCGATCATGGGTTTAACGTATGGCCCAATCGGTACCGTACTTTCTGAAATTTTCCCGACTTCAGTTCGTTACACCGGTTCTGCATTAACCTTTAACCTTGCAGGTATTTTTGGCGCCTCTTTCGCACCACTAATTGCGACCAAGCTTGCGACCACTTATGGTTTATATGCGGTCGGTTATTATTTGACTGCGGCATCTATCTTGTCACTTTGTGCATTCCTGCTCATTCGTGAAACAAAAAATGATGATGTAAACAATCAGGTTTAGTTTCATCAAAACATAAAAAAAACCAGCGTGATGACGCTGGTTTTTTTATGCTGTTTTTTTAGATCTGTTCATCACTTAACATTTCCTGATAAAGCTCTTCAAATACCTTTCGATCGCCCCCCGCATTGTAATAACTCGGCACAATGTAAGCCACAAGTTGACGGTATCTTTCCGTTGCATATAAATGATCCAGGAAAGCTTCCACATTATTTTCATCAATAGCAAATGCCGTAATCAGTTGCTGAAACTTTTGATAAAACCTGCTGGCAAATGCGGGTGTGTTGACCACATCGCTTTCGGCTTGTTGAAAAGCCTGTTCTAGAGCAATCAAACCCGCTTCAAGCTGTGCCGACTGAGGTACTGTTAAAGAAAAAAACTGACCGACCTCTTCTGCAAAAGACATACCCTTCTCCTATTTTGTTCTCATTGTTATAAATCAATCTTATTTTACGCTATGTCAAAAATTGTTCCAGAAATCGATCTTCAAGCTTTAAACCAGCTCAATAATATCAATCGTCGGCGGTACCCGAAAACGAAAGGGTACACCGACTAAGCCTGTGCCGACCGTAACAAATACGTCGGCATGTTCATGCTGATATAAACCTTTCTTATGTCCCAGTATAGACACTTTTTTCATGATGTAATTGGTCAACCAGGGCAGCTCAACTTGCCCGCCATGGGTATGTCCAGACAGCATTAATGGCCGTGTTGGCAACTGCGGCACCATATCCACGGTGTCGGGATTATGCGATAAAATCACCCAGGGTTTATCTTGAGGCAAGTCAGGCATAAAACGCATATCAGTTTTGCCTGCCCATAAATCACCAACCCCTAACAAACGAAATTCATCAAATTCTACCATCTGCCCTTCAATATCAATCACATCATTGACCTTTAAGGCATGTCTTAATAATTGCTGAATCGGGGGGCCAGGATATTGTTCGTCATGATTACCATTAACAGAATAAACCGGTGCATTAATCTGTTTTAAAATCGCCAGTTCATCTGCCAATTTATCTTCAGGTTCATAAGTCCAGTCCCCTGCCACCACCACCAGATCAGGATTCTGCTGGTTAATTTTCTCGACAATAATTTTCAGTTGGCGTTCATGCCCCGAAAATAGACCAATATGTAAATCGGCAATCAAGGCCAGTTTGACCGGACGCTGCATGTTCTGCTCTGGATTCAACTGATATTGCAGGGTCTTAACCATCACATGCTGCGGTTCAATAAAACGTGCATAAATCAGCACACCACTCAGCAGGAAAATAAAAATAGCTTCATGAATGGAGTAATAGGCACTCCAACCGGCATAAATACTAAAGAAAAATAAAGGAATCAATAAATAAGATAGATAAAATGCCAATAAATGTACAAAAGCTTTGAACGGATGAATAGTTTCAGTACGCATTTGACTCAGCCATGCCTGTGCCACCCCCCAAACTCCAAGCACAAAAAAAATCATATAAAAATAAAAAACAACCGCGTGTGTATCCCACATAATAATTTCTCTAACGATAACGAAGACATGACATCATTCATCTATTCACATATTTATCTTTTCACAGCTGGCAATTATACTCAAACCAAATTTTGGTATTGTTTATAACTTATGGCGCAATCTTCCTCTGCTAAAACTCAATCAGATACTTATAAATTGCGTAGCTCTATCTCCACTAAAACTGCAGTATTATTAAGTTGTAGCATGATTTTGGGGGTTCCCGCCTGTAGTACCCTGCCGAAACAGATACCACAACCGATTGAATATGCGTTTGATACTGAAACCAAACAAACTGCATTGGCGCAAATCGTTTTACCGTTACGAGAGCAAAATCCCAACCTTACCGGTTATCGGGTTTTATACGACCCCTTGGAGGCTTTAGCGGCTCGTATACATCTTATTGATAAAGCAGAAAAAACTTTAGACTTGCAATACTATATCTGGGATAACGATAGAATTGGCGCACTCGCCTTGGATTCTATTATCAAGGCAGCTGACCGTGGTGTAAAAGTCCGTTTGTTGATGGACGACAACAATGCCAAAAAGATGGAAGGTATTTATCTAGCCCTTGATCAGCATAAAAATATTGATGTCAGGTTATATAACCCTTACCGTTTTAGACATTACCGTGCCATGGATATGGTGCTGGATCTAAAACGTATTAACCGCCGTATGCATAACAAAAGCTTTATTGCAGATAACCAGATTGCTTTAATTGGCGGTCGCAATATGAGTAACCACTATTATAACGTCAGTGACAATTATCAGTTTTCTGATGTTGATGTGATGCTGGTAGGCTCTGCATCAGATGAAATCATTCATTCCTTTGATGAATATTGGAATGATGATTATGCATTTCCAGTTAAGCAAATCGTTAATTCAAGACATTATTCCTTACGTTTTGAGGGTTTAAAACAGCAGCTGGATGAACACTCTCAAAGTATTAATGTTCAAAACTATCTAAATTTAGCCAATCGATCACACGCCTTTGAACAATGGCTCAATAGTGGTATCCAACTTGACTGGGTCAAAGCTGAAGTGGTAAATGATTCACCGAGTAAAATCAGAGCTAAGGCGAAAAAAGAGCAACATCTGAATTTTCAACTGCTGAAGCATTTAGAAAAACCGGAACAAAGTGTCGATATTATTTCAGCTTATTTCGTCCCTGAAAAAAAAGGTGAAAAGGCGCTGAGTGAGCTGGCTCAAAACAATATTCATGTGCGGGTACTCACCAACTCTTTTAAAGCCAATGATGTCTCTTTAGTGCATGCTTTTTATAGCAAATATCGAAAAAATTTGTTAAAGGGTGATGTCGAGTTATATGAGTTTCTGTCTGTACCTGAAACTGAAAACCTGAATGCCAATACCGATGAAATCGCGGAAAAAGCCAAAGTGAGCTTAAAAGGTTTAAGCCGTTCAAGCCTGCATGCCAAACTGATGGCAATTGATCAAAAACAGGTTTTTATTGGCTCTTTCAATTTTGATCCGCGTTCTGCGTATTTAAATACAGAAATTGGCGTATTGCTGGATAGTCCGAATTTAGCCCAGTCTGTGCACCAGACCATGGATCAGAATTTATCTAAATATGCTTACAAGCTGGTTTTAAATGCCAACAATAAAATCAACTGGAAAATTAAACGTCATGATGGCAGTACCAAAACCTATCTAAAAGAACCTAAAATGAAATGGTGGCAAAAGGCAGGTATTAAAGTGATTTCATGGTTGCCAATCGAAGGCTTTATGTAAGCCTTTGCTTTGACTGGCATTCATTTTGGTTAACCGTTCAAGTTGGACTTTTAAGCACTTTTTGCTGTAACTGCATTAAACCTTCAGCCATTTTGGTTTGAACTTCTTGGGTCAACGTTTCAACCGTATGTCCTTCAGGAGATATGGCCGGCAAGGCCATTAAATGTGCTTTCACTTTAGGCATTTCCAAGACATTTTTAACATGATCGGCAAAGCTTATCTCATTAATAAACGGCGCCACCAGATCCAGTTGTCCATGTTGATTCACATAACAAATCAAACATATTTGCACAGGGCGGTTGGCTTCAATGGCAGCACCTAAAATACGTCCATAGATTTTTTTTATTCTTGAGCCATCTGAAGTCGTTGCTTCAGGGAAAAATAATACCGGAATATCATGTTTTAAAAATTCGGTAATTTGCTGTTTAATTTTAACCGAATCGCCAGAACCTCGTTTAATAAATAGTGTTCCACCACCCTTTGCCAGTTTTCCAAGTAACGGCCATTTTTCAATTTCAGCTTTGGCTAAAAAGAAAACTCGAGCACCGGAACCCAAAACCGCGACATCTAACCAAGAAATGTGATTACTCACCCATAGCGCCGGCTCACGTGGAATGATTCCATGCACCTGAATCTCAAGGTTAAAAACTTTGCATAATTGACGGCAAAAATGCTGCACATAACGCGTATTACACGGATTATTCGGATCTTTATATAAACGGTGACGAAAAACCAGATAAAATCCTTGGGTAATTGCAGCTATAACCGCCAATAATTTTTTACTATATAAGAAAAATTTGGACATACTATTTAACGATGAAGTTTCAGATACAGAGGATTGAGTCATAGATTGGTCACTAATTACCAGATACGGCGTTTAATCATTTATATCGCATTATTCTATACTGTTCATTTTGATCTTGCATTGATCATAAAACATCAGTCCTGCTTTTTAATGAAATGCTGTAAACTAATCTACACAATAGATCTCTTGCGAAAGTCATTATTGCAAGTTTATCCGGTTTACGAGTGCAGT
>NZ_JBYMDJ010000002.1:619004-619539 GCF_057766365.1 Acinetobacter sp. GG23 | reverse complement strand
CAACAAGTTTTAATCAACATCACCGCCGATGGATGTGCATTCTACAGTATTTCGGAGGGGTTGCAACCCCCTTTTTCAAATAATTCAGCAAAAACCTAATGACCGCTTATTTATTCTGCAAAATGACGGGGTTTTCTTATTTTTAGGCTTCAATTCGCAAAGTTTTTCAGCTTAAAACCTATAAACAAGTTAAATACAGTCCCTACCCTAATTATTTTAAGCACTCCCATTCTCCCTTTTTTATATTTTATGTTCTCGTCAAGCCCTCATAATAGCTCTCCTATCTAAATACCAACCAGCAGGACATAAAGACAAAGAAAAGTAGCTAGATTAAAAACGAAATCACTTTCAATTAAATCAACATAAGAAATCATTTTTTTGTTTTCTTAATTTATATCTTACTCAAACAATTCATTGATTTTTTCAACCACCTCAGCCCTCTATCTTCAACAGGTTTTATATGCCCTATTGATGGCGATCAAATTGTTTCTAATATTGAACTGCGCTTATTAAAGAGATTACTCAAACCATGTTG